>NZ_CP063121.1:332431-664863 GCF_014931415.1 Haemophilus parainfluenzae
ATGATCAGGACAACGTGGTTCTCCTACGCGAGCAAACAGCAAACGCAAATAATCATAAATTTCGGTGATAGTGCCAACGGTTGAACGTGGGTTATGAGAAGTGGATTTTTGCTCAATAGAAATCGCCGGCGACAAGCCCTCAATCGAATCCACATCCGGTTTTTCCATCAAAGAAAGGAACTGACGCGCATAAGCAGAAAGCGATTCCACATAACGGCGCTGACCTTCCGCATAAAGCGTATCAAATGCTAAAGAAGATTTGCCCGAACCGGACAAGCCTGTAATCACAATTAATTTATCGCGCGGAATGGTTAAATTGATGTTTTTAAGGTTGTGAGTTCTAGCCCCACGAATGTCGATAGTATCCATAAAAAAAGCGATTGCCTTAAGAAAATAAATTCAAAAATTGCGACCATTATCGCATATTTCAATATCTGTGCAAATATCCAGTTAATTTTTATGGATCTTTTGTTTCTTTTAAGGCAAAATAGCCAAAATTTTTCACCTTATTTCTAAAATATAGAGGATTCTATGGCAGGTATTAATAAAGTAATTATCGTGGGTAATTTAGGTAATGATCCTGAAATCCGCACGATGCCAAATGGCGAAGCAGTAGCAAATATCAGCGTGGCAACAAGTGAAAGCTGGACAGATAAAAACACAGGCGAACGTCGTGAAGTCACCGAATGGCACCGTATCGTGTTATATCGTCGTTTAGCGGAAATTGCGGGGCAATACTTACGCAAAGGCTCACAAGTTTATGTTGAAGGTCGTTTAAAAACCCGTAAATGGCAAGATAACAACGGCCAAGATCGTTACACCACTGAAATCCAAGGCGATAACTTACAAATGTTAGGTGGTCGCAATCAAGAGATGGGCGGTTATGCACCTGCACAATCAGCACCACAACCAAGCTATCAATCTCGTCCAGCTCAATCTGCGCCAGCACCACAAGCTGAGCCACCAATGGATGCATTTGATGACAACATTCCATTCTAAGTTACATATAATTTAAAAAATAAAAAACAAAAGCGTTGTTCTATACCACTAGAGCAACGCTTTTTCTATACATGCAAGCGGTCAGATTTTTATAACTTTTTACAAAAATACCCTAAAATTTGACCGCTCTTTTTCTCCTCCACAAAAAAGCTAATTTTAGGTTCGGATTATTATTCAATTTCGTTATAACTAAAAATCAGCATATATAGTTAACAGTTCTTTCGGTTTTGCTATGTGCTTTGCTACATTTTTACCGTCTTATTTTCATTAGAGGTACAACTATGCAGCATCGCGATCTTTATCCCCACGAAATCTTACAAGATGTTATTGATAAAAGTTATGCTAAGTCGGAAGGACACCTAAAAACACTGGCTATTTTAAGTTTCTTAGGTGGCGGCTATGTGAGTTTTGGTTACATGGCCTATTTAAAAGTCGTGAGCGGTATTCCTCCAGAGTGGAGTGGGCTATCAACATTACTTGGTGCAGCCGTGTTTCCTATTTGTTTGATTTGTATTCTAATCGGTGGTGGTGAATTGGCCACGGGAAATATGATGATGATGGCATTAGGCCGTTTAACAAAACGAGTAAGCCTTAAAAAATTATTTCGTAACTGGATTGTCGTGAGTTTGGGCAACCTGCTCGGTGCACTGTTTATGGCATATTTCTTAGGGCATTATGTTGGTTTATCAGAAGGTACTGCCTCTGCTAAAACCATTGCTATTGCCGAGGCTAAAGTGCAAATGGATTTTGGTCGCGCCTTTGTTTCTGCCATTGCTTGTAACTGGATGGTCTGCATGGGGATTTGGTTCTATTTTGGCGCCAAACAAACCTCTGGTCGTATCATCGCCATATGGTTCCCAGTGATGATTTTTGTGCTTATCGGATTACAACACTTTGTCGCCAATATGTTTATTATTCCTGCCGGGATTTTTGCTGGTGCTAATGTGACTTGGAGCCAATTCTTCTTTAATATGATTCCTGTTTTTTTAGGCAATGTTACTGGTGGTGCAGCATTTGTCGGCGCATCTTATCTTTATGCTTATCGTCACTTATTAAAAGAAGATTATTGTATTTAGCAAACGAAAATCTGCCTGCTCTTTATAATAAAAATCCCCTAAGTGCTTATCTAGGGGATTTTTGCTTTAAATAATATGTTATCTATTTCAAACCTTTTTTTACCAAATCTTCATAACCACCATGATTGGTTACATTGGTATAGCCTGCATTTTTCAGCTCAGTGAGTGCAGCTTCGGCACGGCGACCACTACGGCAGTAAAGGTTGATCGGTGCATCTTTATCTGAATCAATTGCTTTAACACCTTCCACTATTTTATCGTGTGGAATATTCACCGCACCTTGTAAATGACCAGCATTAAACTCCTCAGCAGAACGCACATCAATCCAAACGCCTTTTGCTTTTTCTGGTTGTACTGCGCTTTGTTCCGTTTGTGGGGCAGTATTTGCATAAGCAACAAAAGAGGTGCTAATGGCAACCGCTGAAATTGCTACAGCGAGTAATTTTTTCATCGTTTAATCTCCATTAAATAGAAATAATAGGTTTGCTTAATAATTTAGTTATCATTGTTCATACTACTCCTAAATAGAATGACAATAAACGGTAAATTAAGCAAAACGCCTGAAAATTTAACCACACTAAAAAAATAAAAAAGACCATCTAAAATCTAACATTCAGACGGCCTTTTTTAATT
Source organism: Haemophilus parainfluenzae (assembly GCF_014931415.1). Classification (NCBI taxonomy): domain Bacteria; kingdom Pseudomonadati; phylum Pseudomonadota; class Gammaproteobacteria; order Pasteurellales; family Pasteurellaceae; genus Parahaemophilus; species Parahaemophilus parainfluenzae. The sequence continues at coordinate 335,140 of NZ_CP063121.1, forward strand.
GATTCAATTATTTCTTCGCAGGATCAACTTCGCTCACGGCTTTTTGCGATTTTTCATCCATTTCCACTTTAATATTGTGGTCAACCACCACATTCATATTAATAGTGATGCCTTCCTTTGGCGTATCCAATTGAATGGTTGGAGTGCAAGCTGTGAGTGTAAACATCGCCGCCCAAATAAAAAAGTACGGTTGAAATTTAAGGTGTTTTATCATTTGTCTTTGTCTAATTGCTTATAAAGTTTATATTGAAGATTTTGTTCAAATTGTGAGCCGTAGTCAATCATATTCCACAATTCAAACATATTTTCTTGGTGCGTATAATTCAACGTTATCGGATTATGAGTTTGCTTGGTTGGATTAAATCCGCTAATACTCGCACGCAACGTCATTTGCCCTTTAGGATCGAGCGTCACCGCCGCATGGGAATTTTGCAGTTCCATTTCTTTTAATAAATCTACCAAAATATTCTCTGTCCAACCGCCTTTTTTCAGCCCTTTCACCATTTCATCCGTTAATTTGATGGACACATTTCCCACTTGTTCTAACGTGCCATTACAAATCAAACATTCCTTATGTCCGAGCCAAAATGGCAGGGTCGCATTCGCGCGGCCGGTTAAGGTTACTTGATTATATTGTGCCAAAGCTAACACTTGGGCTAAATCGATATTGGTAAAAGAAAGTGTCGCCATTTTACTTTGTGGGAAAGTGAGCTGAGGTACTGTCAATTCACCATCAAATAAGGAAAGTTTCACATTTTTTAAGATAAGTGGATTTTTCATGGTATTCGGATAGCGCCCGAATAAATCCAATTCCCCATTTGCAACAGAAAGCGCGCCATAGCGAATATTTTTAGTCGAAATATGAATAGGTTTGCCCGCAGCCACTTGTAATGCATCGTTTTCATAATTCATTGGGAAACGAATATTCAAGCCATACACTTCACCATCTGGCATGGTGATTTTGCCGCCTTTCAGATTCAGCTCTCCGCCCATTTTCACGCCATTGGTATTAATCACGAATTTACTCTGTCCTTTGATGCTTCCCTCATGGATTAACCAGTTCCATTTTTGTGGGAAGAGTGATTGGAATACTTTTGCGGATTGTTCTTTCCAGCTTATTTCACCTGAAAGTGCACTATTCTGATATACACCCAAAACATCTAAAGGCCCAAGCGAGCCCGCCTTTAAATCACCTGCAAAATTGAAGTTACCGATACTCTTACCATCAATGCCTAAGCCAAAAACAGGCGAAACAAAACGACCGCCATAAGCCAGCTCAATCCAATCAGTTTTCGCTTGTAACAAGCCTCGAATATGTTCTTCTTCATAATCCCAGCGGAGTCGATCTTTAAGTTCCAATGAAAGTGGCGCCATTTTTACCTCTTTCATTTTGACTTCTTTGGAATGAGCAGAAAGTTGATTTAATTCAATATGATCGGCTTCCCAAAATCCTTTACCTTCCATTTTGACTGGCGTATTTAAGGATTTCCAGTTTGCACTTCCATTAATAATCCAATCCCAACGGTTTGTCGCTTGTTTTTCCACCGACTGTAACTTATGTTCTTCATCTCGGAAGTCAAACACGGTTTTAATACCGGCAATAAACTCGTGGGCGTTTCCGTCTAATTTTAAATTGAGATTTTCAAACTGCGGGGTTGTGCCATTCAACGTTGCTTGCAAACGCCCTTCTAAGCCGTAACGACCGATAATAATGTCATCTAACGGTAAACGAACATGTAATTTGGTATCGGGTTGTACAGTATCCATTTTAAAGACCGACCCCGGATAAAAATACACCACGAGATGCGTAAAAATCCCACCTAGATGATAAGTTAAATTGGTGAGTGCCACAGTCGAGTTATAACGCAAATCCCCACGTGTTTTCAGCTCAAAATCCAATTCATTATTATCATCGCCACCACCGATTTCGCCATTTTTACCTGAAATCACGATCTCCCCTTTGCCCATTTCGCCAAAGGTTTGCAAGATCACGTTCATATCAATGCTTAACGGCAATAAGCCTTCTGCCGCACGGTGAATAGATAACCCAAGGAAACCTTTAATCGGTTGATAGCTGTCGAAGGTCCAATAAAATTTCCCCCATGAAATATCCAAACCGTCTTTGGTAAACACAAAAGGCACATCCAACAACGGTGAATTTGCTGTTAAATCTTGAACATTTAACTGACCATCCGCCCCTTGCCATGACACTTTTGCCTCGCCTTTGGTTACAGCAAGTTCTGGGTTATTCCAATTGAATAAAACATTTCCTTGTTGAGGGAGTTGAGAAAGATCGGGCTCAAAATTTGCAGTGAACTGAAGATCATAGGTTTTATCGCCTGCTTGTTTGATATCGGTATTGCCCGTCCATTGGAAGATCCCATCTCGTGGCGTGACAGTGGATTGATGATGCAGCTCAAGGCCATCATTATTCGCTTGAGCTTCAAGGGCTAATTGGTTGCCATTATAGTTGGCATCTAACGCCCAATCAGCCGATAAAAAAGGCTGCAATGCGGCTTGTTTCAGTGCATCGGTATTTGTTAATTGAAAGTGTTTAACTTTGACATCAGAAATAGGTAATGCCGCCCAAAGTGCGGTCAAATTTGGTGGTGTTTTTTCAGCATTATCACTGGGTAAATGGGTTAAACAATCGTAATCTAAGCTAGCCTTTTCAACGTCAAGACTATGCGTATTCCACCAAGTGAGTTGCGTATTATTGAGGTTTACGAGGGTACATTGTTCTGTTTTCACTTTTAGCTCGGGCAGCGTTAAACCTGTCGCTTTCCATTGCCAGTCATCAGCTAATTCAATGTGATAATGGGGTGCTAAAAAATGATTTGCAAGTTGTTCCACACGTTTCGGGGTCGCAAAAACGCGCACTAAGCCAACGCTTACTACGAGCAAGAACAACAAAATAATCAAAGCCCACAGGCAACGCTTTCGCATAGTTTCCCCAATTACGCGATAAATAAATGAACAGAGGCGTATTCTATCTTATCTCGTCCCAAATAGCTCAACTAACTTATCCCCAAAGAAATAAAATACTAATCCAAAGGCGACAATAATTAAGCCGATAAATTTCGTGATATTGACTTCTCGAATCGGCATACCGATAAGACCAAAATGATCGATAGTAGCTGCAGTAATTAATTGTCCGACGATGATAAAAAATAACATCGCGGTAATGCCTAGCTTAGGTGCAAGCAAAACCGTTGTGAACACGACAACTGCACCGAGTATCCCACCAATTAATTTCCACCAAGGTTGTGAAGGGACGGTTGATAAATTGCCCCATAAATCGGTTTTTACCCAAGCAATAAAAAAGAGAACGATTGTTCCCACTGCAAAAGAAATGAAGGTCGCGATCACCGCTTCACCACTCATGGCTTTCGCGAGTTGTGTATTAATTGCTGATTGCGAGGCAAGTGCAACACCTGCCGCTAAGGCGATAATGAGATAAACAAAAAACATCGAAACTCCCAACAGAAAATTTGGCTTATTTTAACCTTTTCCTATTTGTCTTGTCGCGAAATGCTTTCCATTCGATAAAAATCGTCCAAAAATCAACCGCACTTTGCATTTCATTCATAAATACCTCAAAAGTTGTAAGTCATCTTACCTGTTTATTTGATCTCGATCACTATTTGACTATTCTTTATTTGACGGTAATCTTCAAATCCATACACTAAACTCCATTCAGAGCAATCGTTTGCGTAATGCGTATTGAAAGCAAAATAGACTGATTTTATCAACTCAATGGGAGGAATATCCATGACCCACATTATCGTTGCAACGCACGGTAAGTTTTCTGAAGAAATCGTCAATTCCGCCGCTATGGTGTATGGCGAAGATGAAAACTGCCATGTCGTGACTTTCTTACCGGGTGAAGGCGGTGAGCATTTAATCAAGAAATACAATGCGATTATTGCCACACTGCCTGAAAATGAACCGGTGCTCTTTTTGGTCGATTTATTTGGTGGTAGCCCTTATAACGCGGCAAGCCGAGTTGCCAGTGAAAGGGATAATACCGATATCGTCACCGGCATTAATCTACCGATGTTGCTAGAAGTACTTGATGCTAAAGATGGCGCTAGCTTAGATGAATTGGTAGAAACCGCGAAAGAAGTCGGGGTCGCTGCCGTGAAATCCTTCCGTCAACCTAAAGAAAGCAAGCCTGCTCCAACGCCAGCCTCTAAACCAGCTGAAGCACCAAAAACCTCTCCAAATCCAACCGCACTTTCTGGCAATATGAACATTTCCTTGTTGCGTATTGATAGTCGTTTAATCCACGGTCAAGTGGCAACCTCTTGGGCGAAAGCAGTGAAATGTGAAGCGATTTTTGCGATAAATGATGATGTGGCGAATGATGCGCTTCGTCGTGATTTATTACTCCAAATCGCGCCTGAACATTTGAAAGCTTATGTGATTCCTGTGGAAAAAGCCATTAAGGTGTATCACAACCCGAAATATGCAGGTAAAAATATTCTTTGGTTAGTGACCAACCCAACGGACATCCTGCGTTTAATTGAGGGTGGCGTGAAAATTGATAAGGTCAATGTGGGCGGTATGACCTATCGCGAAGGCGATAAACTTATTTCTCAAGCCGTTGCCGTCAACCCAACAGATGTAGCGGCATTTAAACAGCTTTTAGATAAAGGCGTGGAATTAAGCTTACAACAAGTGGCGAGCAGCCCGAAATCAATGCTCACACACAAAGAGCTTGATGCGATTCAATTTTAATTACGAGGACAATTCATTATGACAACAATGGAAATTATTTTAGTCACGCTCGTTGCCGCCATTTGCGGAATGGGGAGTGTATTGGACGAACGTCAAACCCATCGTCCTTTAGTTGCTTGTACCCTAATAGGCTTAGTATTAGGTGATTTAGAAACCGGTATTATTGTCGGTGGTACCCTTGAATTAGTGGCATTAGGCTGGATGAACGTGGGTGCAGCAATGGCACCAGATGCGGCATTAGCCAGTGTGATTGCGACTATCCTTGTCATCAAAGGCGGACAAGATAAAGGGAGCGCATTAGCGATTGCGATTCCGGTAGCGGCGGCAGGTCAAGTATTAACCATCTTCGTTCGTACTTTAACTATCTTCCTTCAACACAAAGCCGATGATTTTGCCGCAAAAGCGAACTTCCGAGGTATTGAATTCTGTCACTTTAGCGGCCTTGCATTACAAGCGTTACGCGTGGCAATTCCAACCTTCTTCGTTGCGTTAGTAGCAGGTACGGATACGGTAACCGAAGCATTGAACGCGATTCCAGAAGTGGTTACTCGCGGTTTACAAATCGCTGGTGGTTTTATCGTGGTCGTCGGTTATGCGATGGTCATCAATATGATGCGTGCAGGCGCATTAATGCCATTCTTCTTCCTAGGCTTCGTGATCGCCTCTTTCACCAATTACAACCTTGTAGGTCTCGGTATTTTAGGCACATGCTTAGCGATGATTTACATTCAATTAAACCCACGTTTCCATCAATCTACTGCACCACAAGCAGTTGCAAAACGTGAATTAGCTGACGATGAACTTGAAGGACTATAAGGAAGAAATTATGACTGAACAAACTAAAAAATCATTAACAAAAGGCGATATTCGTAGCACTTACTGGCGTTCAACTTTCTTGCTAGGTTCCTTCAACTTTGAACGTATGCAAGCAATGGGTTTCTGTGTATCCATGATCCCAGCCATTAAACGTCTTTACAGCAAAAAAGAAGATCAAGCAGCGGCGTTAAAACGCCACTTAGAATTCTTCAACACTCAACCTTGGGTAGCATCATCTATCATTGGTGTTACTGCGGCGATGGAACAAGAACGTGCGAACGGTAACGATATTGATGACTCAGCAATCAGCGGGGTGAAAGTCGGTTTAATGGGACCATTAGCCGGTGTGGGTGACCCAATTTTCTGGGGAACATTACGTCCTGTATTGGCCGCACTGGGGGCAGGTTTAGCCATTACTGGCAGCCTTTTAGGGCCATTACTTTTCTTCATCGGTATCAATCTTTGCCGTGCAGTAACTCGTTGGTATGGTTTCAAATACGGCTATGAAAAAGGTACCACAATCGTTAACGATATGGGTGGCGGTCGCTTACAAAAATTGACGCAGGGGGCGTCTATCCTCGGTCTCTTTGTCATGGGCTCACTGGTATCGAAATGGACAAGTATCAACATTCCATTAGAACTTTCCCGCTATAAAAACCAAATGGGCGAAGAAGTGGTGACCACTGTGCAAAGCGTGTTAAATGACCTTCTCCCAGGTCTTGCAGCGTTAGGTTTAACCTTCTTATGTATGTATTTATTACGTAAAAAAATCAACGCCATGTACATCATCTTCGCCTTATTCGGCGTAGGTATTTTAGGCTATCATTTTGGTGTGTTAGCGTAATATATTATGATATTGCCTTCCCTCTTTCGCTTGAGGGAAGGCAAATTTTTTAGCATGACATATAAATCCTATGAACTGGAAAGATCTCATCAAGCCACCACCGGCTGAAGGCTATATTAAAAATTCATCCAATTTAGTGACCGCACTTTTTGTTCTGGCGGGCATTCTTTATTACCCCACTAATGGCTATGGCGCCGTCATCGCTTTAATTGCCGCATTAATTGTATTAATCGGACAAAAAATGCTGATTGCTCAAACCAATAAAGATTTCACTGAAATGCAATTAGCCGAGAAGCAATTCCAAGAAACCCAAAACAGTGATTACCTTCGCTTTATTGAAGCTCGTGCCACCCAAATGTTGCGCGACAACAAAGTCCTTTCCGAAAAAGGCAAAAAAGAGCTGGAAAGATTGCTGTCTGTCGTTAAAACGCATTTAGCATAGCTGCTCCAAAATAATCATAACTTTTGGCTATATGAAATAAGCTTTTCTTCTTTTTCTTATTTAAGTTAGAAAGGTATTATCAAGCGGAAATTTATGATTTATCCCTTAGGAGTAGTTTATGTCTCAATTTAAAATTCACACCATTGAATCAGCACCTGAAGCAGCACAAGAAGCCTTAAAAGCCGTACAAAATGCCAATGGTTTTATTCCAAATTTAATTGGTGTTCTCGCAAACGCCCCTACTGCACTTGAAACTTATCGCACAGTGGGCGGCATTAATGGTCGTAACAGCTTAACGGCAACAGAACGCGAAGTGGTGCAAATTACTGCGGCTGTAGTCAATGGCTGTGGTTTCTGTGTAGCTGGCCACACAAAGATCGCTTTAAAAGTATTAAAACTTGAAGAAGAGCTTGTAAACCAAATTCGTGCAACTGCTCGTATTGAAAGTGAGAAAAAACTCGATACTTTAGCGCGTTTTACTCTTGCTGTTATTTTACAAAAAGCAAAATTAACGGAAGCGCAGCTTAAAGCGTTCTTTGATGCGGGTTATACCCAAGAAAATGCCATTGATGTGATTTTAGGTGTCAGCCTCGCCACATTATGCAACTATGTGAACAATATCGCTGAAACGCCAATCAACCCTGAATTACAGGCATTTGCATAATCAAGCCAATATAAAAAGTGCGGTCCAAAATGACCGCACTTTTTTATTCCTTCACAAATTGTTTAATTTGATCTGAATTCAAATGTCCTGGTTGTGCTTTGATAAGGTTTAAATCTTTATCCAATAGCAAATTAAACGGGTAGCCTAATACATTGGCTCGTTTAATGATTTCACCCTTTTCATCCAATAATACCGTGATATTTTTGTAATCCAGACCTTTATACCAATTGATAAATTTTTGGCTATTTTGTTCGTTCTTTTGTCCAGGTGAGGCAATTGTAATCACATTAAAATTAAGATTTTTTTCAGCACTAAGATCATCAATTTCCGCTAAACCAGCCAAGCAAATTGGACACCAAGATGCCCACATTTTGATATAAAGCGGTTTGCCTTGATATTGTGATAAAGAGACGGTTTGATTATCCAACGTTTTCAACGGAACATCAGCCAAAGACACCTTCTCTTGTGCAAAACTCAATGGACTCAAAAACAATAAAAGTGCGGTCAATATTTTTCTCATTTTTTCCTCTTATTTCACAAAGGGAATCAAATCGCCATAGCCTTGTTTTTCCATTTCATCTAATGGAATAAACTTAATCGATGCGCTGTTGATGCAATAACGTAAACCACCTTTATCACGAGGGCCATCATCAAACACATGACCTAAATGGGCATGGCCACTGCGACTCAACACCTCAATGCGAGTCATATTAAAGCTATTGTCTTTTTGATACTCCGCCACTTCAGCGGCAATCGGTTTGGTAAAACTTGGCCAACCACAACCGGATTCAAATTTATCTTTAGAAGAAAATAATGGTTCTCCCGTGGTGATATCCACATAAATACCCGGCGCGAAATTATCCCAATATTCGTTACTAAAAGAGCGTTCAGTATGTTTACCTTGCGTCACATCATATTGAAGTGCGGTCAATTTTTGCTTTAATTCTGCATCACTTGGTTTTGGATATTTTTTATCATCAATTAATGGCTCATCGGCTTTTTTGATGTCAATATGGCAATAACCATTCGGGTTTTTCTTGAGATAATCCTGATGATACTCTTCCGCCTCCACATAATTTTTCAGCGGTTCTACTTCAATTTGAATCGGCACTTGATATTTACTTTGTAAGGTTTTTAATGCCGCTTCAATAACGGCTTTATCTTGCTCATTTTGATAATAAATGCCGGTGCGATATTGTCTGCCTCGATCATTGCCTTGCTTGTTAATACTGGTTGGATCGATAACGCGGAAATAATATTGCAGTAATTTATCTAACGAAATTTTATTTGGATCGTAAGTGACTTTCACCGTTTCCGCATGATCTGTCGCATGCAATAATTGGTAGTTAGTGGTATCACCTTTTCCATTGGCATAACCAGAAACAGCATCAGTCACGCCTTGAATTCTTTCCATATAAGCTTCTAGTCCCCAAAAACAACCACCGGCAAGATAAATAATTTGTTGTTCTTGTTTACTTTCCATTGTCATTTTTTGCTCCTTTGATGATTCTGTGTGATCAGCATACGTTAAACTACTTTGCAAACCGCCAAAAAGTGCGGTCAATATGAGAAATGTTTTTGTATATTTCATTTTCTTTCCTTATTATAGAAAAATCTTCAGCTTGCATTTCATTAGACGAAGACAAGCCCATTTTCTTACAAAATAAGGCAATTTTTTACCGCACTTTGTGCAAGGAACCTTTATGCCAAACATACATCTCCGCAATAATTATCAAAAAGCTGTTGTTTGTATGGTGTTAGCTTACATCAGCATTGCCTTAATGGGTGTATTTGTAAAATACGCCTCTGATGAATTACCGTCCAGTGAAATTTTATTTTCCCGCTTCTTTATTGGTTTTGTTTTTCTCTTGCCCTTTTTAATTAAAGATGGCGATTTCAAAGTCGATATGTCGCAATGGAAGTTTCTCATTTTGCGTAATCTCGCTGGCATTGCCAGTATGTTGCTAACCTTCTACGCCATTAAATATTTGCCGATTTCTATTGCGATTTTATTGATGAATACGTCCGCACTTTTTGTGCCTTTATTGCTGTTTTTCTTTAAAGTCAGAACGCCATTAAAAGTATTAGCTTGCAGTTTTATGGGGTTTATCGGTGTATCCATCATTATGCTGACCAACGGTTCAATGAATATCAACCCTATCCATGTAGGCTATGCGTTAGGTGCTGCAGTATTGGCGGCCATGGCATTTATCAGCTTACAAGAGCTCAATAAACACAACTCACCTAAAAATATCGTGTTTTACTTCCACTTATTAGGCTCGATTTTATTGCCACTCTTTTTCATCACGCAGTGGAAAATGCCAACATTACATGGATTTACTCTGCTACTTTTAGTGGGCGGATTCGGTCTTATTTTCCAATTATTACTCACTCGCGCCTTTAAATACGCCCCTGCCAATGTCATCACGCCTTTTGCTTTTACTGGCGTGATTTTCTCCAGCATCTGTGACTGGTTCTTCTGGGATAACGTACCAAGCCTAAATTTCTGGATTGGTTCATTAGTCATTATTATTGCCGTCAGTTTACTTGCCAGAATGCGGGCAAAATAGAGAAATCCGACCAAATAGCTAGAATATAACTATTCTCAATAACATTGTTTGAGTGTATAATCCAAATGCTTTTTATTATTGAGGACACAACATGAAAAAATTATTCAAAACTACTTTAGCTTCCGCATTATTAATGGTATCCGCATTCGCTAGCGCCGTGACGGTTAAAGATGCGAAAGGTGAATTTACCCTTGATAAAACCCCAAGCCGTGTTGTGGTATTGGAATATTCTTTTGTGGATGCTTTAGCCCAAGTCGGTGTAAGCCCAGTAGGTGTGGCTGACGACAACAAAATCGATCGTATTTTGCCGCAAGTGCGCGAAAAAATTGCTGCATGGCAATCCGTTGGCACGCGTTCTCAACCGAGTCTTGAAGTGATTGCTTCTCTCAAACCCGATTTAATTATTGCTGATCCATCTCGCCATACTGCAGTATTTGAAGAATTGAAAAAAATTGCGCCAACGGTGATGTTTGATTCCCGTCATGAAAGCTACCAAGAAAATCTTGAAACTGCGCAGAAAATTGGTGATTTAGTCGGTAAAAGCGCTGAAATGAAAGCGAAGATCAATGAACATAATGATTACATTGCCAACATCGCAAAAAATTTAGGTGTACAAGGCAAAAAAGCCTCATTTGGTACTTCCCGAGAAGATAAATTTAATATCCAAAATGACAATGGCTATGTGGGTAGTTTCTTAACGACATTAGGTTTTGCGCCAACTAAACTCAATAGCGATCAAGCTTTCGTAGAAATCAACCTTGAACAATTAGTAATGGAAAAACCGGAATACTTGTTCATTGCCCATTATCGTGATGAAAGCATTGCCCGCAAATGGGAAGCTGAGCCACTTTGGAAAGCTATTCCTGCCGTAAAAGCAAACCATGTTTACAGCGTTGACGCTGACATGTGGGCTCGCGGTCGTGGCTTAGAAGCGAGCAAAATTATGGCAAAACAAATTGAAGGTTTCGTGAAACAAAAATAATGATGAAGTCCACTTTCCGTTGGGGACTTCCCCTTATCATTCTGGCTTTCCTATTATGGGGAAGCCTGTTTTTGTATTATCCCATCGAAATTCGACCGCTTGCAGCGTTACAAGCGTTCCTCCCCGATGGCGATGAAATTGCCAAAATTACGGTAACCGATTTACGCCTACCGCGCGCATTAGTTGGCATGATTTTAGGTGCCAATCTTGCGGTGGCGGGGGCGTTGTTACAAACCATTACGCGCAACCCGCTTGCTTCACCTACGCTACTCAGCGTGAACTCTGGAGCTAGTCTTGCCATGGTAACCGCCAGTGCGTTTAGCCCCTTGATTCTTTCTGGTTATAGCATTGCCTTAGTGGCTAGTATCGGCGGCGGTCTGAGTTGGTTTGTGGTGATGCTGATCAGCAACGGATGGAAAGATAATAGTGGAGATCGTAGCCGAGTGATTTTAGCGGGGATTGCCGTATCACTACTTTGTGCCGCGCTCACGAAATTGGTGCTCATTATCGCGGAAGATCATGCCTTCGGTATTATGAGCTGGCTAGCTGGCGGCATTGCACATGCCCGTTGGAATGAATTATTGACGTTATTTCCGTTCTTTATTTTGACCGCACTTTTCTGCCTGCTTTTTGCCAGTCGTTTGAATTTACTCAATTTAAGTGATGAATCCGCTCGTTCGCTAGGTATCAATCTCTTCCGTTTACGTTGGTACGCTAACATCATGGCGTTATTGATTGTGGGCTCCAGCGTAAGTGTTGCCGGCCCTGTTGCGTTTATTGGCTTACTCGTGCCACATCTTGCCCGCTATTGGATTGGTTATGACTTGCGAAAATCACTCCCTATGGCGATGTTACTCGGCGCAATTTTAATGCTCTCTGCAGATACCATTGCCCGAGCGGTCAACTTCCCTAGCGAAGTGCCTGCTGGTGCGGTGCTTGCCTTAATCGGTGCCCCAGTCTTTGTATTATTTGCCAGAGGAAGACACTAATGCGAGCTTCTCATGTATCTTTTCGCGCTATCGGCTTTTATGTCGTCACGCTCAGTCTGATGGTACTACTCTTTGGATTGAGTATTCGACTTGGCACTTATACGCTTTCTTTTGAGGAAATTTGGGCGGCCTTTCAGCCTGACGATAAAAACTATTTTACCTTGATGGAATATCGCCTACCTCGTGCGGTATTAGCGATTTTATTAGGCGGAGCCTTAGCGATTTCCGGTGTGTTAGTGCAAAGCGTAGTACGCAATCCACTTGCCTCTCCCGATATTTTAGGGATTAACAATGCGGCAGGGTTAGTTGCTGTTTCGGTATTGATGTTCTTACCAAACTTAGCATTTTACTGGATGCCAATTTTTGCCTTTTTAGGTGGAGTGCTCTCTTTTGTCATTTTATGGATCGTGTGCGGTTTTAACTTCCGCCCTATCAAAATGGCAATCATTGGGGTCGCATTTTCCGCATTATGGGCAGCGATTAGCCATTATCTAATGCTTACTAATCCGGTCGAGATCAACACGGCAATGTTATGGCTCACAGGAAGCCTGTGGGGGCGCAGCTGGTCTTATTTGAATGTGGTATTACCATGGCTAGTGGTATTGCTGCCTTTACCATTTATTTTCTGTCGCGATCTCGACACCCTTGGTTTAGGTGAAAACAAAGCCTCCACCTTGGGCGTGACCGTAAATAAAGTGCAAATCAGCGTTTTAGTGCTAGCAGTCGCCCTTTCTACTACAGCCGTGGCAATTTGTGGTCCGATTGCCTTTTTAGGCTTAGTTGCTCCGCATCTCGCCCGTCGTTTAGTCGGCGGCAGACATCGCACCCTATTACCGGCAGCCTTAATTATTGGCGCCCTCTTATTACAACTTTCGGATATTTTGGCGCGGGTGATTGCCCCACCAACTGAACTACCAGCGGGTATTCTGACCGCGATTATCGGTGCGCCATATTTCTTCTACTTATTGATGAGAACTAAATAATGAGCATTGAAATCAATAATTTATCTTTAGGTTATCAAGATAAACTCGTAGTTAAAAATCTGTCACTAAAATTCCCGAAAAATAAAGTGATTGCGTTAATCGGCCCAAATGGTTGCTGTAAGTCCACCACATTAAAAGCGGTGGCTCGATTGCTTAAGCCAAAGCAAGGCTCAATCACCCATAAAGGCAAGAACATTTGGCAAAAAAGCCCTAAAGAATATGCCCAAGAATTGGCTTTTCTCCCGCAGCAACACTTGGTACCAGAAGGCATTAAAGTGCGCGAATTGATCACTTACGGGCGTTCGCCTTACTTAAACCTCTGGGGTAAACTCAGTCAAAAAGATGAAGAATTGGTGACTTGGGCGATGGCGCAAACCCAAACTGCAGAACTCGCTGAACAGCTGGTTTCCGATTTATCTGGTGGTCAACAACAACGGGTATTTTTAGCCATGACTCTTGCGCAAGATGCCGAATTAGTGCTACTCGATGAGCCTACCACTTATCTTGATTTAAACCGCCAAGCAGAACTCATGGGCATGATGCGACAAATGCAACAAAACGGTAAAACCGTGATTACGGTATTGCATGATCTCAACCAAGCCTGCCGCTATTGCGATTACTTAATCGTCATGAAAAAAGGTGCCGTAATGGCACAAGGCACACCTGATGAAGTGATGACCGAAGAGTTGCTGAAGGATGTGTTTGATTTGGATGTCATCATTCATCGTGATCCTATCAGCAACACACCGATGTTTATTTTGAAATAACTTTCAATCACTTCTCTAAATATCAAATAGGCGATTTATTTTACTAGAACGCCTATTTTTTATCCCCCCTCCATTTATACACAATTAATATTTTCCATCGCCTGCAAAGAGGTCGGACCTCTTTGCAAAACTTACACTTCTTTACACTGTCTGAAATAACGAAGCACTAGATAATTATTATTAAATATAGTGGAACTAAAAAATGAAATCTCTATCCCATGTCTTTAAGGCTGTGCTATTAGTAGGTGTCAGTACCTCAGTAGTACAGGTTGCCTATGCCCAAAATTCCTCTATTGATACCGAACGAGAAAATATCATCATTTTCTCTCGTCAAGGAGATACCCAATTAAATCAAGCTATTCCAAAACTTGAGGCCTTATTTAAGAGGACGCACGATGTGAAAGTGCGCGATGATTTAATTACACTCTATCTGAGGACGAATCAATCCGCTAAAGCACTTTCACTTTGCGAAAGCTGCGCACCCGCGCAATTTTCCCAAAATGAACTCGAAAATTTAGGCAAAGCCGCTCGAAATGAAAAACAATACGATCGTGCCATTGCATTCTATTCCCAATTGCAAAAGCAATACCCTGATAATCCAAATGGCTGGCTTGGTGGCGCATTAGCTTTCACAGAAACCAAAAACTACAATGCGGCAAAAAATGCACTGAGTGTTTATAAAAAACGTTTTGGACAAGATAACGCCTATCTTGATGCAGAAAGTTATTTACTTGATTTCACCGAACCCGACATGGCTAAACTTGGCCGTTGGCAACGTCAGTTAGAACAAAATCCGAAAAATATCACCTTAATGAGAGAGTTGTATCGTTTAGCATCGAAATACAACCTTCAACCATTACAAGAGAAACTACAAAAAGCCTATCCTGATCAATTCAATCAAAAAGACATGATGTGGTTTGAGCATGGTAAAACGATTACCTCTTCAAAAAATGCGACAACGCCTACACAACAAGAAAAATCATTTGAAGAATTGACCGCACTTTTGGCCAAAATTAATCCTGAGCATCCTCTGTATCAACAAGCATTGCAAGATCGTTTTGTGATGGGTGTTCGCTTGAATAAATTTGATGAAATAGAAGACGATTTCAATACATTACAGGCTCAATCTAATGTACCTGCGTATTTAGAAGAAGCCTTTGGTGATTATTGGGCAGCAAAAGGCTCACCACACAAAGCATTAGCAATTTATCAATCAATTGAACAACAAGCCTTAAACAATAAACTCGCTGTGAGCGATGGCTTACTTCATAAACTCTCTCTGACCGCAAGCGATGCAGGCAAATTTGAATTGGCGCAACAATATTTAGAGCGTATGAATTCAAATATTTATATCAATGACTATACCCGAACATCAAAAATTCTGAATCCAGGCTACGATTCTCGCTATTTTGGTTTAGCTCGTTTAGCGTTATGGCGTGGTAACAGCAAATTAGCTCAGCAACTTATTGATGATCGTCTATTTAACAAAACGCCTGGTGATCCATGGGTTATGTTGCAAAAAGCGGAACTTGAGCGAAATCGTGGCAACTATGATGATGCCAAATTATGGGCGGAAAAAGCCGGTTATTTTTTGAGTAAAAATGATCAGCAAGAAGCTCATAATAACCTGGCTGAAACTGCCTTAAGTCAAAATGATTTACCAACAGTTTCAAAAACGATTGATGCAATGAATGAAGAACAACGTCAGTCAGCACAATCCCTTATTAAGCATTATGAACAAGCGCGTTCTGGCAAAATTGTAGGGAGTGTCGGCTTACAGCATCGCACCTCACCAATCAGTTATAGCAATGAAAGTAGCCAAGATTATGCGATTTACACACCTAAAACAGCAAATGGGCACGATCTCTACGTTCATTACTTAGAAACTCGCTCCCCTTATGACAAAGAAAGTCTTATTTCTCGCCGAATTGGTGTAGGAACAGAGCTCAATTTCTATCCACTCCAAGTGAAAATGGAAGGCGGGAAAGGCATTAAGCTTAATGATAAAGCCTATTTCTCTACAGAGGCAAATTATACCCTCAACCAACATTGGTCATTTAATTTAGGCGCCAATATTAATGGTAGTGGCACCCCAGTTAAAGCCATCAATAAAGGGGTGTATACCAAAGATATTGGTTTCTCTACCACGTATTCCTATTCCGATATTTTCCAAGCTGGGCTAGGTGGTAGCGTCATGAAATTTGATGACGGCAACTTAAGAAAAGAAGCCAATTTCTGGTTGAATCTCAATACATTCAAACATGACCGTTGGGCGCTAACCAACAATTTCAGAGTCGATTACAGCAAAAATAAAACCATTGATTCTGCTGAATATTACAACCCATCAAAAGCGACAAGCTTGGAATTCGGTGCGGATTTAAGTTACTACCAACCACTTAATTATGGCTTAGTCTTAAATCATCACCTGAAAGCCAGTGTGGGTGCTTATAAACAGGCAGAACTCAGTCGAGAAAAAATGTGGTCGATTAGTTACGGACACCAATGGCGTGTTGGTAAAAAATTTGGCGTGTCTTATGAAATTGGTCGTAAAAAGAATATTTACGACGGCAGTGCTGAATTCAACAATTTCGGAAATTTAAACTTCTCTATTTATTATTAAATACTTAAGCGGTATAACTTTATGAGATCTCTAAAACATTTTGCAAAAATCATTATTTGCACGCTTTCCCTTTTTTCGGTTTTTGCCTTTGCGCAAGATCGTTATGGCGTATTAGCTTATCACTCTGTTGTAGATGAAAGTGCGGCTGAAAATCAAAAACATTATTTTCCTCAAACGATTTCAGCCCAAACCTTAATTAAACATTTTAATTGGCTAAAAGAAAACGGATACAACGTGATCAGTTGGCAGCAAGTTATCGATGCTGAAAATGGTAAAGGCACATTACCTGATAATGCGGTATTGCTAAGCTTCGATGATGGCTATGAAACCATGTATAACGTGGTCTTTCCTCTATTAAAGGCCTATAACTACCCTGCTGTTTTTGCGCCAGTGACAGGCTGGTTAGATACGCCGGCAGATCAAAAAATCGCTTATGCCGATAAAATGTTAGATCGTTCCGTTTTTGCCACTTGGTCGCAAGTCAAAGAAATGGAACAAAGTGGGCTCGTTGAAGTAGCCTCACATACTCATAATCTTCATAGCGGTATAAATGCCAACCCATCTGGTGGTCAATTACCCTCAGTGATTGCACCTGAATATAAAAACGGAAAATATGAAACTGAAGATGCCTACAAAAACAGATTGAAATCTGATTTCACTCGTTCTGTTCAAACGTTAGTCAATCATATCGGTAAGAAACCACGTGTCATGGTGTGGCCTTATGGACAATTTAATGATGTTGCTGTGCAACTTGCACGACAAGCAGGAATGCCACACTATTTCTCATTAGGTGAAAAAATCATCAATAAAGTGGGCGATAAACATATTGGACGCTTATTACTTAATGCAGAAACCGATCTAAATACCGTTAAAAACTATCTTGATGGCATTGATGAAAGCAAACAAATTCAACGTGTGCTACATGTTGATTTAGACTATGTCTACGATGCAAATAAAGCTCAACAAGCCAAAAACCTTGATAAATTAATCGAGCGTATCTATCGCTATGGTGTGACGACAGTTTATCTTCAAGCTTTCTCCGATCCTGATGGAGATGGTGTAGCGGATGCCTTGTATTTCCCTAATAAATATCTTCCTGTTCGCGATGATATTTTTGGTCGAATTGCATGGCAATTACAAACACGCGCAGGCGTACAAGTTTATGCTTGGATGCCTGTACTCGCCTTTGATTTACGTAAAAATGTAAAAGAGGCGGAATATGTCATTGATAGCCGCACGGGCAAACCTTCAACAAAGGCCTATTTACGTCTTTCACCTTATAACAAACAGAATGTTGAAATCATTAAATCCATTTATAACGATTTGTCATTCTACGCAAAATTTAATGGCATTTTATTCCATGATGACGCGTTCCTAACCGATTTTGAAGGTGCAGAAGGTAATCACGCTGAAGGTATGGTTAGCCCACAAGCAAAACAAAAAACACAAGATTTAATCCAATTAACCCATCAACTCACCGATGCGTTAAAACCTTATTTCTTGCGTGGTTCATATTCTCTTAAAACGGCTCGTAATCTTTATGCATCAGTGATCACGAATCCAAATGCTGAAGAATGGTTGGCACAAAACTTAAAAACACTCACTGACAATTACGATACCACTGCCATTATGGCGATGCCATACATGGAAAATGAACAGCCTATTTCACAAAAAGAAGCCTATCAATGGTTTGCTTCTCTCATTGAAAATGTGAAAGCCCAAGCGCCATTAGATAAAGTCTTATTTGAATTCCAAGCGGTGAATTGGCGAACTCAAAAACCAATTCCTGAATCCGAATTGATTGATTGGATGATGCTATTACAAAAAAATCATATTTATAGCTATGGCTACTATCCGGATAACTTTTTAACAAACCAACCGGATATGAACAAAATGAGACCGTATTTTTCCGTAAATACGAATGCAGGGAAAAAATAAGGATTGATCATGAACCAACAATTCTTAGAAGCAGTGAGTATCTTCGTATTCATGTATCCTGCCGGGATGGCAATATATTGGGTGACTGCAAGTCTGTGTTATTACCTGTTTATGGAAGGAAAACTCGGGCAACCAACTTTCCAACAAATGCCCAAAGAACGCGTTCCTATGGTCAGCATTATGGTGCCTTGTTATAACGAAGGCGACAACTTAGATGAAGCCATTCCTTACTTGCTTCAACTCAGATATCCAAACTATGAACTCATCTTTATCAATGATGGGAGTAAAGATAACACAGGTGAAATTATTGAACGTTGGGCAAAAGCTGACGAACGCATCGTGGCGCTTCACCAAGAAAACCAAGGTAAAGCCAGCGCATTAAATCATGGCTTGTTAGTTGCTAAAGGTGAATATGTGGCCTGTATTGATGGCGATGCCGTATTGGATTTCGATGCGCTCGATTACATGGTGCAATCCCTCGAATTAAACCGTGCTTATGGCGCCGTTACAGGAAACCCACGCGTACGTAACCGCAGTACTATCCTAGGTCGCTTACAAGTGTCTGAATTTAGCTCCATTATTGGTTTAATCAAACGCGCTCAAAGCCTAATGGGAACGATCTTCACGGTATCTGGAGTATGCTGCCTATTTAGAAAAGATGTAATGGAAGAAATTGGTGGCTGGAGTACCAATATGATCACCGAAGATATTGATGTCAGTTGGAAAATCCAAACAGCCGGTTACAACATTATGTATGAGCCTCGTGCCTTATGTTGGGTATTAATGCCTGAACGTCTTTATGGCTTATACAAACAGCGTTTACGCTGGGCACAAGGTGGCGCCGAAACCATTCTCAAATATTTTCCTCAGGTCTGGCGTTGGAGAAACCGCCGTCTATGGCCAATGTATGCCGAATATTTTGTTACCGCAACTTGGGCAATCTTATTGGTTGCACTGGTTGCGCTTGCACTATACCGCAAGATTACTTTGGGTATAGGCATTCAAAACATGGAGTTGTTTGAAACAAATATCTCGATCATGTTTTTTTCCTTCTTCTTACAGTGTCTCTTAAGCTTATACATAGATTCACGTTATGAAAAAGGATTGATCCAATATGGAATTTCCTGCATTTGGTATCCCTATGTTTATTGGTTACTCAATACGGTAACGTTACTCGTTGGAATCCCAAAAGCGATTTTTAGAAACAAGTCCAAGCTAGCTGTCTGGACAAGCCCTGACAGAGGAGTTTAAATAATGGCAACCGCCACTTTACAACAATTGATGGTTATTAATAAAGGTAGCAGCCTTCCCTTGCTGATTAAAGCCAAAAGCTTTGTACTAGATCTAGTTACCTGGGCTTTATGGGCTTATATCATCACTTTTGTCGCGAGATATGCGGAACGCATCTTCACTAAACCGATTCTGGAAAGTTTCTTTTTCGTTGATGTGGTCAGCATCATGTTTTCTGTCTCTGCGGTATTGGTTATATTGGCTTATATTTGGTCTATTCTCACCGTAGCAAAAGAATAACTCGCAAAAAACTTAATATAAAAAACCGCACTTTGGTTTACAAATCAAAGTGCGGTTATTTTTAGAAATGTTTAATTAGATACGATATTCTCTAATTAAGCTTTTGGACCTGCTGCGATAAGTGCTTTACCTTCTGCATTGGTCGCATATTTTTCGAAGTTTTTCACGAAACGTCCTGCAAGGTCTTTCGCTTTCGCTTCCCATTGTGCTTTATCTGCATAAGTATCACGTGGGTCTAAGATCGCAGAATCTACGCCAGGTAATGCTTTTGGAATCGCTAAATCAAAGATTGGTAACTCGCCCATTTCTGCTTTTTCAATAGAACCATCTAAGATGGCATCGATAATACCACGAGTATCTTTGATTGAGATACGTTTACCTGTACCGTTCCAACCAGTATTAACTAAGTAAGCTTCTGCACCAGCAGCTTGCATACGTTTAACTAACACTTGAGCATATTGTGTTGGGTGAAGAGTTAAGAACGCCGCACCGAAACATGCCGAGAAGGTTGGAGTTGGTTCAGTAATACCACGCTCTGTACCCGCTAATTTAGCGGTGAAACCAGATAAGAAGTAGTATTTGGTTTGCTCTGGTGTCAATTTAGACACAGGAGGTAATACACCGAATGCATCCGCAGTTAAGAAAATTACTTTCGTTGCGTGACCAGCACGAGATACTGGTTTAACAATATTATCAATGTGATAAATTGGGTAAGACACACGAGTATTTTCAGTTTTAGAACCATCATCGAAATCAACTGAACCATCAGCACGAACCACGACGTTTTCTAATAATGCATCACGACGGATTGCACGATAGATATCTGGCTCATTTTCTTCAGAAAGATGGATAGTTTTCGCGTAGCAACCACCTTCGAAGTTGAAGATACCTACATCATCCCAACCGTGCTCATCGTCACCGATTAATTCACGTTTTGGATCGGTGGAAAGGGTGGTTTTACCTGTACCTGATAAACCGAAGAAGATTGCTACATCACCGTCTTTACCTACGTTAGCAGAACAGTGCATTGCACCTACACCTTTAAGTGGTAGGAAGTAATTCATCATTGAGAACATACCTTTCTTCATTTCGCCGCCGTACCAAGTACCACCGATTAATTGGATACGCTCAGTTAAGTTGAATGCAACGAAGTTTTCAGAGTTCAAACCTTGTTCCTTCCAGTTCGGGTTGGTGCATTTAGAACCATTCATTACCACGAAATCAGGTTTAAAGGTTTTTAATTGTTCTTCTGTCGGACGAATGAACATATTTTTCACAAAGTGTGCTTGCCATGCTACTTCAGTCACAATACGTACTGCGATACGGTCTTGTTCACTTGCGCCACAGAAACCATCAACCACGAATAAACGTTTGCCAGAAAGTTGTTTAGTCACAAGACCTTTCAAGCTTGACCAAGTTTCTTGAGTCATTGGTTTGTTATCGTTTTTCGCCACATCAGAAGTCCACCACACAGTATCTTTTGTGGTATCATCTAAAACGATGTATTTGTCTTTCGGTGAACGACCGGTAAAGATCCCTGTATCAACAGCCACCGCACCCGTTGTGGTAAGTGTACCTTTTTCAAAGCCTTCTAAGCCTGGTTTTGTTTCTTCTTCAAAAAGTTGTTCATAACTTGGGTTATAAACCACTTCTTTAACATCATGAATACCAACGGCTTCAAGTTCTTTAATTACGTTTTTAACATCAGTCATAGTTCACCTCTTGATTAAAGTTTAAAAATTTTTCCTACGTTTATTGTATGGGAATTGTCAAAAAAAAAATGTTAACTAGATCTCATTTTTGAACATTCATCTGAAAATTCTACCCCTTTTTAGGTGGTTTAAGAGGCTAAGATACAACAAGGTTGATTTACCCATCATATTTTCGATATAGTGAGAACTATTATCAACTCAAGACTCAATAACTATGTTCTCATTTTTGCGTTTACTCTTTTTATTTTGTCTGCTGATATTTACGCAAATCACGCAAGCAGAACCCGACTTTAAGATTCCACCTATTCAAGAAAGCATGAAAAAAATGTACCAAATTCAACAAAAAGATTTTACTTTTGAAGGCAAGAATTATCGTTTGTTTATTGCTATTCCACCGAAAACGTCGAAAAAACTGACCGCACTTTATACGCTAGATGGTAACGCTCAATTTCCAATAGCAGTGAATGCTGTCAATCCTAACAAACCTCTCCCCCTTATTGTCGGTATTGGTTATGTATCTGATAAAGCTTACGTCATTGAGGAACGAATGAGAGATTACACTTTTCCAGTAGAAGGCGCTGAATTTGCCAAAGGAGGGAAAGCTGCTGATTTTCTACGTTTTATTCAAGAAGATGTAAAACCTTACATTGAGCAGCATTTCAATATTAATAAGGAAAAACAATATTTCTTTGGCCATTCTTTTGGTGGGTTGTTTGGATTATACGTGCTCTTCCATCAACCAGATTTATTTCAATATTACACCTTGGCAAGCCCTTCTCTTTGGTGGGGAAATGGCTCATTTTTACCTCAAAATGAGCGATGGATTAGCCAAAAACCATCACATATCCTGATTACATTAGGCTCTTACGAAGAACATCCTGAACAGGATCCGAATATGACTGAAGAACAATTACAGCGTATTAATCAACGGAAACAAATGCGAACAATCAATGCGCATCAATTGGCGAAAATATTGGAAAAACAAGGCAATTCCGTAGAGTTTATTTCCATTCCCAATAAAAATCATGGTGGCTCGATTCCTGATGCTATCAAACATTGCTTGGAACAAGTTCAACAATAAAAGCGCATAAAAAAATCCCCGTTATCATGAACGGGGATTTTTCTTATTGGGCTTGTTTGAGTTTATCAATCGCTTCTTTATTGAAGAAGTAATGTGTGCCACAACATTCACACTGCATATCAATGCTGCCTTTATGCTCCTCTAAGATTTCCTCAATTTCAGCTTCTGGAATCAGTAATAATGCTGCCCCTGAACGCTCCGGTGAGCAGCCACAGAAGAAAGAAACAGCTTGTGGTTCAAACACTTCCACTACTTCTTCATGATATAAACGATAAAGCAATTCTTCTGCGGACAATCCAAATAATTCCTCATCTTTTACGGTTGCCGCTAACGTAGTTAAATGCTCAAAATCCTCCGGCGTACCTTGACCATCGGGCATAATCTGTAGCAACATTCCAGCTGCAACGGCTTTACCGTCATATTCACCTGTGCGAATAATAAGTTGGGTTTGTAATTGTTCTGAACGAACAAAATAGTCTTCTAAACATTCCGTAATGGTTGGTTTATCTAAACCAATAACGCCTTGATAACGTTCACCTTCAGTTGGAGCAATCGTAATCACTAATACGCCTTTACCGATCATATCATGCAAGCTCATGCCGTCTTGAATATCACCTTGCACACGAGCTAATGCACGAATTTGTTGCTGATCATTACCATTTACTAAGGCTAATTTTAATGGACCATCACCTTGAATTTGGACCGTAATATTACCGTTAAATTTTAATGTTGCAGTCAATAAATTCGTTGCCACCATCATCTCACCTAATAAGTTTTGTACCGCTTTTGGATAATGGTGGGTATTCAATGTATCAGTAAAAGTTTGGTTTAATCGCACCCATTCACCACGCACTGCACGGTTTTGGAAAAGGTAGCGGTAAAGTTTGTCATTGTCTTGAGTGTAATTCATTATTTGTTCCTATTTATTCTTTGAGTAAAAAGTGCGGTCAATTTTGTGAATAAATCTTAAACGTTCAAAAAAGATGTCATTTTGTTACCGCACTTTGCGCCTGAGCAGTATTATGGGGGTGAAAATCAAAATTACAAGCCAAAAAGAAAAGCGGATAGCTTTCACTATCCGCTCGCTTTATAAAATTAAACTGATAAATTACCAGTATGCACGTAAACCGATAACAGTTTTGAAATCACGGCTACGATCTACCGCACTATTTTCGTATTTAGTACGAGTTGCTTGCCATTCTAAGAATGGTTTCACTTTTAAAGAACCTTGATTGTATACATAGTATTCAGTACCCACCATGAATTGACGAGTTCTGTCTGTATCACCAAATTGTTTATCTGTTTTATATGCGTACATTGCATATACGTTCCAATCTTCGTTTAACCCTTGACGAACAACTGCACGCACTTCATTTTTAGTACGTTTGTCACCTTGGTTTTTAGTTACTTGACGCTCTAAATCTAAACCATAAGTGGTATGAACGAAGTTATAGGCTAAACCTAATCCATAAGCATTACGGTAGTATGATGTATTGTTAGCATTTTCAGAAATTTCACGAGTAAAACCTGCTGCTACGGTCACATTTTGAATGCTATCAATTGCATGGTTAAAGATAAGACCTGTACCCCAAGCATTTTTACGTTTATTTGTCAAATCAAGGTTTTTAATGCTACGTTTGCTTGAACCACCATAGTACGCACCAAATTTAACTTTGTTATCACCATAGTTACCGTTGTACACGTATTGAGTTACACGACGTGCAGAACCATCTAATAAGCCATCAGACAAACTGTAAGTATTTGCTAAGTCAGTTTGTTTTACTTCATCAGTAATAGTTACCATATTACCGTAAGTTAATTCACCGAATTGTTTGTGGCCAAAACCAGCATAAAGTTGGTGAGTGTAAACATGGTCAAAATCATGTTGTGAAGGTGCTTCACCACGCATACGCCATTCAGCACGGCCTAAAGCGTAGAAATCGCCACCTAAGCTTTGTTTTAATTTGAAACCAAAACGTGAGCCGTTGTTATCAACTGCGTGGTTGATGTGCTCTTTAGTTACATCACCGTTTACATAGTTAGTTTTGTTAGAGGTACTTTCCCATTTAACACGTAAAGAACCATAGAAATCAACATCCGTACCAGTTTGGTCAACATGGAAGTTATAAGCTTGTGCAGAACTTGCTGCTAATGCAGCTACAGATAAAGCAAGAAGTGTTTTTTTCATAACGCTTTCCTTATGATTTAATGAAGTTAATAAAAAATTAAACTTTTTTAGTCTATACACCAGAACCAGAATGTGTCAATCTTAAATTTTTCCAACTATCAGAAAATAGGCAATTTTTTGACTAAAATCAATTCAGATAAATATATTTTTGATTATTTTATCGCCTATTTAATTAATAAATTTAGCATTGGAAACACTTGATCTGACTTAATATTTTCCATTGAACTGGCCGTTAAATAATGCTGATTTCTACCATAACAACCAATTAAGGTCGGATCAGTTGCGCCATATAGCGTAATATTCGGTTTATCCAATGCTGCCGTTAAATGTGCAAGCCCTGTATCCACCGATACCACCGCTTTTGCATTGGCAATTTGACGGGCTAATTCATTTAATGAAAGCTTAGGCAAAACGACTACATGAGATAAACCTACTGCTAATCGCTCTGCTCTTGCCTTTTCTTTTTCGTTTCCCCAAGGTAAACGAACTTGAACAGAAAGTACGGTCAGTTTTTCGATTAAATTTCGCCATTCATGTTCTGGCCAATGCTTTTCATCTCTTGTCGTAGAATGAAAAAAGATCACGTAAGGATCGATAGAATCTGCGGAAATAAAATGACGTGCAATGTCATAATCCCCTTTCTCTTTCGGTAATGGATAAGATAAGGCTTGTGCAAAAAGTTGACGAATACGTTCTACCGCATGTTGTTGATAAGAAATCGCGTATTTTTTATCGTAGAACAAGGAAGCTATCGGCTCACGGATACTCTTGCGATCATAGCCATGTTTGACGCCATTGGCTAAGCGTGTCGCAAAAAAAGCGCTCTTAAAAAGCCCTTGTGCATCAATCACGGCATCATATTGATTTGTTTGTAATAAAGTGCGGTAAGATTTCCATTCGGTCTTTGTTTGAGCTGAAAAAGGTGATTTTCGCCAACGTCTTAAGGCAAGTGGAATAATTTGATTCACTGCAGAATGCCAACGTGGAATTTCGGCAAAATTCTCTTCCACCACCCAATCAATAGAGAGATTAGGAATAGCACGCTGTGCATCAGTCAATGCCGGCAAAGTATGAATCACATCGCCCATAGAGGAAGTCTTAATCACACATACTTTCATTTAATTAACCTTCTTCCCCAGTGCATAATCCCAAGCCCAGATACGGCTAAAATGCCTCCAATAATTAAGGAGGAATCCACTTGTTCATTCAACCAAACGGCTGAGAATAAAATGCCTAAAATCGGCACAAGAATAATATAAGCTGAGGCATTACCTGCACCTAAGTATTTCACACCATCAAAATACCATGCGTAGGCTAATACCGTTGCACCAAATGCAAGACCGAGTAAACTTATCCACTCACCTTGCGATAAATTCAGTACTGTCAGCCAATCATCCGAGCTTTCCACGCATAGAGCACTAATAAACAACAATAAAAAACCAAAAATGGAAGATAATGTGGTTGCGGTAAGCGAATCAATGCCTGCGAGTACTTTTCTCGCCAATAAGGTATAAACGACCCAACAAATTAGCGCTCCAATTAATAATATTTGCCCAAAGCCAAAGGAATCCATCATCTGTAAAAAATTTCCTTTTGTGAGAGCTAATAACGACCCACTCATAGCAATAATCATTCCGAGTATTACCCAGCGATTCCATTTTTCTTTAAATAAAAAAATTGCCAAAAGTGTAGTAAACACTGGGTTTGTTGCCACAATAACGGCGGCTTGTCCCGCAGGAAGATATTTCAGACCCCAGATAAAAAATGTGGAATAGGCAAAAACACCAAAGAAAGCAGTGACAAACAAACCTATCCACTGATTCGTTCTTAGTTGTTTCGCATATTTGAAGCGATTTGCCGCATATAACCAAATCATGAGCGGAATAATCGCTAACAAAAATCGTAAACTTGAAGCCACAAACGTCGGCATAGCTTGGGCAACCACTCGCCCCCAAGGCCAAGAAGCGCCCCATAAAATGGCCATTCCGATTAATTGTAAGTGTATGCGTAGAGGGTTCATTTTGCTAATAATGCCTCTAATTTTTCTAATGCTATTTCTGGTGTAATATCAATTAAACTTTGATGATACCCTTCCGAACTATCTGTACTTTTACGCACCTTAATTAAATCGCCTTCAATTAAACGAATAATCACGGCTTTATCAGATAATGGTGGCGTATAAGTTGGGCTCGTTGGGCCATAAAGTGCAACTAATGGGCGGTCTGTCGCGGCGGCAATATGCATTAAGCCGCTGTCATTGCTCACCACTGCTGTGCAGTTAGCGATTAAATCCACGGCTTGATTCAAGTTAGTTTGTCCTGCCAAATTCAAACAGAATGGTTGTAATTCAACTGGCAAGGCATTACGAATTTGCTCCCCTGCTTCCACATCTTTTGGTGAACCAAATAATTCTACCGCATAGCCTTTTTCAATCAGCATTTCGGCCAATTTGGCATAATGATAATGCGGCCAACGTTTAGCTGGACCAAATTCTGCCCCTGGACAAAAACCAATAATCGGACGTTCGCCTAAAAGTGCGGTCTGTTTTTCAAAGTTTTTTAAGGTTTCTGCTTGTTGAGTGGAATCAACGGTTAAATAAGGTTTTAGAACAGGAATATCAGCTGCTTTCGGTACTGCATTTTGCTCAAAAGCTAACGCGACATAACGCTGCACCATCATCGGGTAATCACGTTTGTTATTGCGTAAATCGTTAAGCAAGAAATAACGGCTCTCCCCTTTCCAACCACGACGCACAGCAATTTTTGCAAAAGCGGGAATGAAAGCAGACTTCAAGGAGTTTGGTAACACAATCGCCATATCATATTGATTGCGTAATGCCTTACCTAAACGATAACGTTCACACAAGGCAAACTTGCCGTGTCCGAGCGGCATTTCAATGGCATGGCGCACTTCTGGCATACGGGCTAAAAGCGGTTTGCACCAATTCGGTGCCATCACATCAATTTGGCAATGGGGATATTGCAGTTTGAGTTGTTGATACAAACTGTGCGACATCATCATATCGCCGACCCAAGACGGGCCGATAATTAAAATATTCATGCTTGACCTTATAACAAAAGTGCGGCTAAAAATAAGATTAATTTTAACCGCACTTTATTCATTTTCTAGTATTGAACAACATTATTTGTTCAATATTTTTATTTATTTAACCACGCCATATACTCAGCCACACCTTCCGCTACGGTTTTAAATGGTTTGTCGTAGCCGGTTGCACGAAGTTTCTCAAGATTAGCTTGAGTATATTCTTGATAGCGAGATTTCAAATGCTCTGGGAATGGAATGGTTTCCACTGCGCCTTTGCCGTGGAATTTAATTACAGCTTTTGCTACCTCTGCAAAAGACTCTGCATTGCCGGTACCACAGTTGAAGATACCCGAAATGCCATTTTGCCAGCACCAAATGTTGACTTGCGCCACATCACCTACATAAACGAAATCACGGCGGAAGTGTTCACTGCCTGCAAATAATTTTGGATTTTCGCCTTTCAGGATTTGGTTATTTAAGTGGAATGCCACACTCGCCATTGAGCCTTTGTGTCCTTCACGCGGACCATAAACGTTAAAATAACGGAAACCACATACCGGTGATTGCGCTTCAGGTAAAATCGCACGCACATATTGGTCGAATAAGAATTTAGAATAACCGTACACATTTAATGGGCCTTCAAATTCACGCTCTTCACGGAATTCAGTTTTGTCGCCATAAGTTGCCGCACTTGATGCATACAAGAACGGAATTTGACGATCTAAGCAGTAATGCAATAACTCTTTTGAATATTCGTAGTTATTATGCATAATGTATTTGCCGTCCCATTCAGTGGTCGCTGAGCAAGCCCCTTCATGGAATACCGCATCGATATCACCTAAATCATCGCCTGCAATAATGGATGCAATGAAGTCTTCTTTATCGCAGTAATCTGCGATATCAAGATCCACTAAGTTAATGAATTTAGTCCCATCTTTTAAGTTATCCACCACTAAAATATCTTTGCGTCCCATATCGTTTAATGCTTTAACGATATTACTGCCGATAAAACCGGCGCCACCTGTTACGATAATCATAATTCTGTCCTCTTTAAAATAAGTCTGTGTATTGTAATAGATTTTGTACCGCTTAGCCAAAAAACTCTGTGAAAAACAACCGCACTTTTAAGCCCCAGTAACTCGTCCAGCCCGTTGTGGCCAAATCCATTTTTCCTTTATTTAAAATAATAATTGTTGGTGTCACATTCACCTGCCATTGATCCGCAATCTTGCCTTGAGGATCATTCACCGTCGTAAACTGATAGTGATGCGTTTGTAAATAATCCTCCACGTCCTTATTTGTCCCCGAACGCAGTGCGATAGAGACGACAGGATAGCCTTCTTCTGAAAGTGAATTAATTGCTGGTGAAGTATAACGACAATAACCACACCAACTTCCCCAGAAATAAATGATTGTCGGCTTAGTTTGATCTAATTGAGGCAAAAAGAAGGCATCCCCCTGTAAATCATAAAGTGCCGTCGCATTGATTTCAGGTGGAATATTGGGTTTACGAATAAAATCGAGAATACTGCTTACGACAATCAACATCAGTAGTAGCGAAATCGCATTTTTTAATAATGTTTTAAGTTTCACAATAAAATTTCATGATCTAGGATAAATGGATTGTAATCGATCAGAAAAGTGCGGTCAAAATTGCAGAGATTTTGTTATAAATACATTATCTAAACTTGGCATCACATAAAAAATGCTCCTATTATAAAAATAGGAGCATTATTTAATAACTATAAATTTTCAATTCCTGTAGTTACACTAAATGCTTTTGTTTCTTTAGGTTTTAGCATAATTAAACTTCCTGCTTTTTTAGCTGCTAAAAAACCTTCTGGCCTACAAGTTGCTGGTAATACAAATGCACCTACTTGTTGATCCTCATTAAACAAAATCCATCGTGTTGCATAATTAAAGTCTTTAGATGAGAATTTTGTTATATAACTATGCCCACTAGGTGATTTCATTTTATATTCTAAATTCTCTTGATATTTACTGAGATTATCCATAAAGAATACTATTTCAGGATCATACATCACATCATTATCTAATTTATCAAGATGGTATTCCCCTTTTTTAATTTTATCATTAAACTCAAGCCACTTTTCTGTTGGGCTAACGTGAGCTGGTATAGTTTCTCTCAAAACAATAGCCTCATCAGGAATATTCTGAGTTAACTCCGCTCCATGCTCATAACAATAATTCATGTGGCACATGTATTGCAATGGCATATCAACACTAGATAAATTAGTTACACTCATTTGAATATCAAATAAAGTACTATTTGAATAAAGTGTTACAGCTGGTCTTGCTGAATAATGATTTCCAAACCCTTTCACATATTCAACTTCTCCCGTAAGGGTTATTGAATTATTATCAATGATTAACCAGGCATTATTAATAATTGAACAGGGCATCTCTCCATGTAAAACATGATCATCTTCAGGGCTTGGACAGCCATTTCTGATTAACCCCGAATGAAAAGCAAAACATCCGTAAGTATCAACAATACTATTACCAAATTTCGGCTCAGAAAACATATTCTTCATTTTTAATGAATGTTTACCAAATTCAGCATCCCAAATAATTTGACCATAAAAAGGCAATACAATAATAAATCCTTTTTTATTACAAATTTTTATTGCTTCAATTCCTGACTCATACTTAAAGCCAAACACTGTAAAATCATTATTACTAAGCAATACTTTTTCATCTCTAGAAAATAACTCTTTGAATAAAAATAACTTCGTTTCCATTATTCCTCTCCTTTTTCTAATTTCATTTTATCCCAGAAGTAATATCCAACATAGATAAAGCAAAGCGTTGGTACAACAAAGGCCAATTGTAAAGATCCTAAAGTATCAGAAACATATCCATGAATAGCAGGGACAACCGCAGCTCCAATAATTGACATTACTACAACAGCTCCGGCTACTTCCCGATGTTCTTGTTTAACAGTTCCTAATACAGATGTATAAATTGTAGCCCAACATGGTCCAAACAATACACTTGCAAAAATTGCAGCATAAACAGCTGAAAAGTCATGAACAAAAGAAGTATAAGAGAGAGTAAATACACCAAGAATAGAATACACAAACAATACTGCATCTGATTTAAACTTAGTCATTAAAAAATTTGCTACAAATTTTCCGATGAAAAAACCAATAAAACTATATATCATGAAATTTGAAGCATCCCTCTCATTAATATTACTTAAATTTAAAGCTAAACGTATTGTAAACGACCATACTGCAACCTGCATGCCCACATATAAAAATTGAGCAATAATTCCTTTCTTAAATTGTTTATTCTTTGATAAATATTTCAATGTATCAATGAATTTCACATTAGTAGCTAAAACTTCATTTTCAGCTTTGCATCTAGGGAATTTTGTCAATAAGAACAACAAAGTAACAGCAATTAATACAAAAATAAGATATTTATAAGGTTGTAATGTATGCTCAAGCAATGATAATTTAAATTCATGAGCTTGATCTGGGGACATCGTAAGCAATTGTTCTTTCAAGCTAGCACCTTCTTGGAAGATTAAATATTTACCCAGTAAAATGCCAGAAATAGCACCAATCGGATAAAATGTTTGACTAATATTCAGTCTTAATGTCGCATAATCTCGATGGCCGAGCATAGAACTATAAGTATTTGCTGATGTTTCAAGGAAACTTAAACCGATAGCAATAGAAAATATAGCAGCTAAAAACATAGTATAAGTAGCCATGTGAGAAGCTGGATAAAACATTGAACAGCCTATAATATACAAGGTTAAACCAATCAAAATAGCAACTTTATAACTTGTTTTCTTTATTACTAGAGAAGCTGGAATTGCAATTAAGAAATATCCACCATAAAAGGCACTTTGAACTAATGCACTTGCAAAGTCACTTAATGTAAATACACTCTTAAATTGAGTAATAAGAATATCGTTTAAGCTCGCGGCAGCCCCCCACAATGGGAATAGGCAAGATAATAATATGAACTGAAATATAGGTGTTCGATTCAAATATCCATCAGGCATTTGCTGTATTCCTTTCATAACATACTCCTTATAATTTACCCAAAAAACACTCAAATTCTTTTTTATCTGGATATGATATTTGAGTTCCTTGACCAGTCACACTATAAGCTGAAAATGCAGAGGCCATGTTCAAAGATGCTAAAATATCATGCGTTTTAACAAGATAGTGTGCAAAACATCCTATAAATGCATCTCCAGCTCCACTAGTATCAATAGCATTAACCTTATGAGGAGCAATATGATGAATTACATTTCCATCTAGCCATATCGCACCTTTTTCCCCCAAAGTAACAACAAGATTTTTCAATCCTTTTGAAATCAATGAATTAGCTGCTATCAGAATCTCATCAATATTAGAAACTGGTAACCCTGTAAGAATTTCTAATTCAGTCTCATTAGGCATAAAAAAATCACACTTACACACATAATTAATATCTAAATTTGGATCAGCAGGAGCTGGATTTAATATTACAGGTATATTATTTTTAACTGCAAAATCAATTGAGTAATAAACAACAGATAATGGAACTTCTAATTGCAAAATAATAAGCTTACATTTTTTAAGTTCATTTTCTGCGTCATCTATATCTTTTGTTGATAAGTGACTATTTGCACCTTTAATAATAAGAATGCTATTTTGGGATGACTTATCTACAAATATCGGTGCGACACCACTGGAAACACCTTTTGCTACTGTTACATAATCAGTATTTATAGCATTCAGATGAAAGTTTTTTAGTGTGTTCTCAGCGAACAAGTCATCTCCAACTTTTGTTAACATCATCACATCCGATCCTAACTTAGCAGCAGCTACTGCTTGATTAGCACCTTTACCTCCACATCCTATCTTGAAGCTAGGAGCTTCGATTGTCTCACCCAACTTAGGCATCCGATCTATATATGTAATCAGATCAACCATATTTGAACCAATAACTGCAATATCCATACGACCTCCATTTCAATTGTTAATAAAGTAACATTTTATTTAAACCACAGTATAATCCCCAAAAAATGTTAAAAAAGTGACAAAGATCACAGTTCTAGAAAAAATTTTTATGATATTATTAGAAGCAATAAAACTATAACCACATATCACCATGGACAGAAAAAACAATTCAAGAATAAAAAGCTTAGAATTTATACTCAGAACAATGAGCTCTATAAAATTAAGAGATGCCGCCAATATACTAAGTGTATCTGAAATGACTTTAAGAAGAGATTTAAGTACTGAAGGATGCCCTTTAATTCTACTAGGTGGTCACATAGTCAAAGCCCCTCAAAACCATCATGAGGCTAACTATCTGATTTTTGAACAAGAAAATAAGAATTTAAAGGAGAAAATGACTATAGGTAAAGCGGCAGCAGAACTTGTTGAAAATGGGGATGTTATTTTTTTTGATTGTGGTTCAACAATCCCTTTTATTGCATCACAAATAAAATCAGATATAAAATTCACTGCACTTTGTTGTTCTCTAAATACATTTACAATTTTGCAAGAAAAAAGTAATTGTGAAGTAATACTAGCAGGTGGATCATACTCTAGTCATAACTCCTTTTTCACTCCAATTAATAACTCAGAAATAGAATCAATACTTACAACTAAAGCCTTTATTTCTGCGGCAGGTGTGAGCGATGAATATGGTGTTAGCTGCTTTGATTATAATGAAGCAAAAGTAAAAAAAATGGCAATGAAAAAAAGTAAAAAGAATATATTGGTATTTGATCATATGAAAATAGGACTAGTAAGAAAAGCATATATCAATGATTTAAATCAATTCGACTTATTAATATGTGATCAAGAATTACCTAAAAATTTCATAATGAAGAATAATCATCAATAATAACCGATGACTAAGTTAAGGAGAAAAAATATGGATAGTAAACAATTAGCACAATATATTGATCACACCGCGCTCACCGCAGAAAAAACAGAACAAGATATTCTTAAACTATGTGATGAAGCGATTCAGTACGGTTTTTATTCAGTCTGCATTAATTCAGGTTATATTCCTTTAGCCAAAGAAAAACTGGCAGGATCAAACGTCAAAATTTGTACGGTTGTTGGTTTCCCACTTGGTGCCAACTTATCCTCAGTCAAAGCGTTTGAAACCCAAGAAGCCATCAAAGCTGGTGCAGGTGAAATTGATATGGTAATTAATGTCGGCTTAATAAAATCAAATAAATGGGATGCCGTAAAAGACGACATTCAAGCTGTATTAACCGCTTGTCATGGTGTACCGCTTAAAGTGATTTTGGAAACATGCTTACTCACCAAAGAAGAAATCGTAAAAGCCTGTGAAATCTGTAAAGCGTTGGGTGTGGCATTCGTTAAAACCTCAACGGGTTTCAATAAAGGTGGAGCAACCGTAGAAAATGTGGCATTAATGAAGAAAACGGTAGGCAACATTGGCGTGAAAGCCTCTGGCGGTATTCGTGATACTCAAACCGCACTAGCGATGATTAAAGCGGGAGCTACTCGAATTGGCGCAAGCGCAGGCATTGCAATTGTAACGGGTGTTTCTGGTAATACCTCAAGCAATTACTAATCAATAATAAAAAAGGAGATTGAAGTGTATGCTTCAATCTCCTTTTTAATCATCAAAGACTCAATTAAGCATTAATTTGTCCTTTCAAGAAATCTAACAACTGATCTTTTGCAATCATTTGTTTTTCACCGGTACGACGATTTTTGTATTCAATTTCGCCGTTTGCGAGATTTTTCTCGCCAATCACCACCATATGTGGCACACCGATAAGTTCCATATCTGCAAACATCACACCTGGGCGTTCTTTACGATCATCAAAGATCACTTCTACACCTTGTGCTTGTAAAGTGCGGCACAATTCTTCGGCATATTCTTGAACGCTTTCAGATTTATGCATATTCATAGGCACGACAGCTACGGTGAATGGCGCAATTTCATCTGTTGGCCATACAATACCGCGATCATCAAAATGTTGTTCAATCGCCGCAGCCACCACACGCGTTACACCAATACCGTAACATCCCATGGTTACGACCATTGGACGACCATCTTCACCTTGAACAGTCGCATTCATCGCTTCTGAGTATTTTTTACCTAATTGGAAAATGTGGCCTACTTCGATACCACGTTTAATCAATAAGGTACCTTTACCATCTGGGCTTGGATCACCTTCAACCACGTTACGAATATCCGCCACTTTTGGTAAAGCTACATCACGTTCCCAGTTGATATTGAAGTAATGTTTACCATCAATGTTTGCACCTGCACTGAAATCAGACACTAATGCTACTGAACGGTCAATAATCACTGGAATATTGAGATTAACAGGGCCTAATGAACCAACACCTGCACCAATTTTTGCTTTGATAACAGCTTCGTCTGCAAACTCAAATGGTGAAGCCACTTCAGGTAATTTTTCCGCTTTAATTTCATTTAATTCATGGTCACCACGAATGACTAATGCCACTAACGGTTGTTCTTCGCTTGCCCCTTTTACGATTAAGGTTTTAACCGTTTTCTCAATAGGCAAATTGAATTGTTCCACCAACTCAGCAATCGTTTTTGCATTTGGCGTATCAACTAATTCCATGGCTTTTGTTGGCGCTGCGCGCTCACCAATTGCCACCGCTTCCGCTAATTCAATGTTT
Organism: Haemophilus parainfluenzae; assembly: GCF_014931415.1. Lineage (NCBI taxonomy): Bacteria > Pseudomonadati > Pseudomonadota > Gammaproteobacteria > Pasteurellales > Pasteurellaceae > Parahaemophilus > Parahaemophilus parainfluenzae. The sequence goes on from NZ_CP063121.1 coordinate 370,724, forward strand.
GCAGCGTAGTCAGATTCAGTAGAGAAAATCACATCATCTTCGCCACTGTTTGCTAGCACTTGGAATTCATGTGATGCACTACCACCGATAGAACCGGTATCCGCTTGTACCGCACGGAAGTCTAAACCTAAGCGATTGAAAATATTGCTATAAGTTTGGTACATCACATCATAAGTTTGTTGCAAGCTCGCATGATCCGCATGGAAAGAATACGCATCTTTCATGATAAATTCACGCGAACGCATGACACCGAAACGAGGACGCACTTCATCACGGAATTTGGTTTGAATTTGGTATAAGTTAATCGGAAGTTGTTTGTATGATGACACTTCACGACGAACTAAATCCGTAATCACTTCTTCATGTGTTGGACCTAATACAAAGTTACGGTTTCCTCGATCCACAAAACGTAGTAATTCTGGGCCATATTGTTCCCAACGACCTGACTCTTCCCATAATTCTGCTGGTTGCACGACTGGCATTTTGATTTCAAGTGCGCCACTTTTATCCATTTCTTCACGAATGATTTTTTCTACTTTACGAAGCACACGCCAGCCAGTTGGCATCCAGTTATAAAGACCTGAAGCAAGAGGACGAATCATCCCCGCACGAAGCATTAATTGATGGCTCACAATGGCCGCTTCAGCTGGGGTTTCTTTTAATGTTGAGAATAAATATTGACTTGTACGCATTGAATTAACCTTAGATTCTAAGCATTGAGAAAAAATTGGTGAGAGTATAACAAAAAGTGCGGTCATTTTTAACCGCACTTTTTTCAGAGAAAAGATTATCTTCTCGGTAAGTATCTAACTGGATCGACAGATTTACCTTTATAACGGATCTCGAAGTGAAGTTTCACAGCATTGGTTCCTGTGCTACCTATTTTCGCAATTTCTTGACCCGCTTTCACTTCTTGTTGATCGCTCACAAGGATTTTGTCGTTGTGTGCATAAGCACTTAAGAAATCATCATTATGTTTGATGATGATTAAGTTTCCGTAGCCACGTAATGCGTTACCCGCATAAACAACACGACCGCTCGCTGCAGCTTTAACCGCTTGTCCACGAGAACCACTGATATCAATCCCTTTGTTACCACCATCAGAGTTAGAGAAACCTTGGATCACGTTGCCTTGTGTTGGCCATTGCCATGCCACATTCGATGCCACTGGTGCTACAACGTTTGCATTAACTGGAGTATTGTTTGTGGTTTCCACTTGAGTTGTCGTTGTCACCGGTGTGCTAGGTGTATTGTTGGTAAACGCTGGTGTTGATGCGCCACCTGTTGCCACACCTGATTTAATTGGACCAATTACCGTACCATCAGAACCAATTTGAGTACCGTTTGCACCTGGTGTATAAGTCACTTCTGGTTCAGCAGGGACTGCCGGTGCAGCTGGTGCGGTAGTTTTCACTGGTACAGTCGTGGTAACCGTTTTAGTTGAACAATTTGAAATTTTTAACGTTTGGCCCACACTTAAGCTATAAGGCTCTTTCATATTATTCATGCTTGCCAAATCTTTCACGTCCATACCCGTCAAGTAAGCGATTAGGAACATGGTATCGCCTTTGTTTACTTTATAGGTATTTCCTTTGTATGAACCTTTTTGAATTTGGCTGTAATCCGGTGCATTAGTATTTGGATTACGCGGCACGTTGATTGCGCCAGAGCTGGTGCAATCAGAAACCGTTTTAGTTACCGTTTTAGTTTGCGGTTGAACTGGTGCCGGAGCAGGCGTTGGTTTAGGTTGTGCTGCAGCAGGTTGTTGAACCGGTTGATAAGTCGGTTGGAAACTTGGTTGTGGTGTTTGAGTTCCCGTTGGCACGCTATTGCCCATGGTATTTGGCATCGTATTTTGTTGAATTTCTGGCTGCCATGTACCGCTCGAATTATTATCAACAGGTTGCATTACCCCCGGAGAAAGTGTGCCATCTACATTTTCAATTGGCGCAGGGCTATTTGAACTACAAGCCGTTAAAATAGCGATACTCACAGGGAGCAATAAAAACGATTTTTTCATTTATTCTTCCTTTAACATTAAATTTATTTCATTTGATTTGGCATCGAATTTTTTTCAATTTCCGGCATAAAGCTACCACCGGCAACAGCTCCCGTTCCTTCTACGGGTTGCATAATACCATTAGGTAATGCATCGGGATCTTGTTTTTGTGGTTCTCCTGTACAAGCTGAGATCAGCAATGCACTCGAAATAATTAAGAGTAATTTATTCATAAAAAAGGTCATCCTGTTATTTTAAAATAAGATAAGCAATCACAGCCAGAGCAACGACACTCCAACCAATGATTTCAATGGATTTACGTAATTTCGCGGCGAATTTTTCTCCGCCCCATGCAGCGAGTTTTGCCACTAAAATAAAACGAGCAAAACGCGACACAAATGCAGTAATCACAAAGGGGATAAACGCCATTTGCATCACGCCCGCGCAAATGGTGAAAACTTTGTAAGGAATCGGGCTAAAACCAGCGACAAATACCACTAAAATGCCCCATTCTTTAAACCACGCCATAGCCTGTTCCCAAGCAGCTTGGTAGCCCCATTGTTGAATATAACCTTGAACCCAATCAAAGGCATAATAGCCGATAGCATAACCAATCATTCCCCCCACTACAGAAGCGACCGCTGTATAAAGCGCAAAACGAAACGCACTTTTCGGTTTTGACATTGACATTGGAATCAACATCACATCGGGTGGAATTGGAAAGAAAATGGCCTCAATAAAACTCACAAAGGATAGCCAAAACACGGCAAAGCGATGTTTTGACCATTGCATCGTTTTATCGTACATCGCACCAAAAATATTCATTCACTTATCCTTTATTGCTTCAATGGGGAAAATTCGTTTCAAAATGGCACATTATTCACTTTCCAGCCAATCTTGTAAAGCAGCAATTGACTGATGAGCCGTAAGATCAGCTTGAATTGGTGTAATGGAAACATAACCATTTTTTACTGCATGGAAATCGGTGCCTTCACCATCATATTCAGGCAAGCCTGACGGACCAATCCAATAGATATTTTCGCCTCGAGGATCTTCTTGTTTAATCACTTCGGCCGCAGATGTGCGATAGCCTAAATGACAGACTTTAATGCCTTTAAGTTCTTCGTAAGGTAAATCTGGTACATTGATATTGATCACTTCGCGTTTATTCAATAATTGAGGATGTAATTTGGGAATCAAATCACACACCACGCGAGCCGCTGTTTCATAATGCAGACGACCATCTAAAGATACCGCAATAGCTGGTAACCCTAAATGACGCCCTTCCAATGCAGCCGCCAAGGTGCCTGAATATAAGGTATCATCACCCATGTTACAACCTGCATTAATACCAGATACTACGAGATCGACTTGTCCAGATAAAAAACCGTTTAATGCCAAATGCACACAATCAGCCGGCGTGCCATTTACGCAATAATCACCACTATCTAAATGACGCGGGCGAAGTGGCTCAACAAGCGTTAATGAGCTTGATGCCGCGCTACGATTACGATCGGGTGCAACAATTACCACATCGGCAATTTTTCGTAATTCTTTTGCTAAAACTTGAATCCCTTCGGCGTGAAAACCGTCATCATTGCTGACTAAAATTCGCATTATTCTTCTTCCTTAATATTCACTAACTCTCGCACCAATGCAGTGGCATAACTCCCTGCTGGCAAATAAAATGAGAGCTTCAATCCCTCTTCAACAAACGTCCAATGGAAATCTTTTGCCTGCATTAATAAAGGGCGGCGAGCGGCTTTCATTCGTTCTTGTTTCATTAATTCTTGGAAAACCTGATGTTCTAAAACCACCTGATTTTCGACCGCACTTGCAGATAAATTTTCTTCGCCAATTAAAGGCGCGGTCAGCAAAATATCTTGTTCGTTCAAACGTTGCTGTAAAACCGCTAAATCTTCATTTTCATCAGCCTTAAACCAACTATGCGATCCGTTTAATTGCACAATATCGTCTCTTAGAACCTGATCTGCCACATTTTGTTCAATTCGTTCTGCTACAACTAAATTAAAAATTTCGCTACGAGCCGCTGAAAGGTAAAAACTGCGTTTTTTACGATCTTTAACCTTAATCTCCCCTTTCGCCCAACGAATCGCTTGAGTCAGATTATGGCCATCACGCCCAAAACGTTGTTCGGTAAAGTAGTTAGGGAAACCGTATTTCGCCACAAAATTTAAGCGCTCATTTAATTCATCACTTTCTTTTGCGCCACGCAATAAAATCTCAAAAGCATTTCCTTGAAGACTGCCCGTGCGAATTTTACGATTGTGGCGAGTCACTTCTAAAATCTCGACACCTTCCAATTGAAATTGGCTAAAATCTGGCGTTTCTTTACCTGGCATTTGCAAACAAAACCATTGTTCTGTAATACCATGGCGATCTTTCAAACCGGCATACCCCATATTTCGATCAGAGATACCCGCAAACTTCGCGAGTTTTTCGCCCACAAACAACGTATTACAATCTGTTTTACGGATTTTTACCGCCACAAATTCGCCTTCGCCTGACATTTCATAGCCCAGATCTTCTTTCACAATAAAATCAGCGAACTCTTGCTTTAAAAGTGCGGTTGTTTTTGGCGGTGTTTTTAAGGTGAAATAAGGGAGATGTTTGACCATTTTTTTCGTTCTAAAATAAGAAAGCCCAACTTTTTTCGCTGCAATAAATAGCGTGATCAGCTGGGCATGTTAAGCACAATTTATTCGCGCAGAATTTTAACCTTTCCGCCCCTTCAAGGCAAACTGAAATGAGAATAAATTTTTAGCGACATTTTCATCTTTATCCCCTACAATGACCGCACTTTTTCTGACAAAAGGAATGCCTTATGACGAACTTTAACGAACTTCAAGAAGAAACCCGTGAAATCATTACGGACTTATTAAATGATGGCAGCGATCCGGATGCCCTTTATATTATCGAACATCACATCGCCCATTATGATTTTGATACCTTAGAAAAAATTGCCGTGGATGCTTTCAAAGCGGGCTATGAAGTGTCAGAAGCAGAAGAATTTGAAGATGAAAATGGCAAGGTCATTTTCTGTTTTGACATCATCAGTGAAGTGGAATTAAAACCTGAAATTATCGATGCACAACAAAAAGAAATTTTACCATTAGTCGAAAAATATAAAGGCATTTATGATGGCTGGGGCACGTATTTTGAAGATCCAAATGCCGAGGACGATGAATACGGTGATGACGGCGAATTTTTTGACGATGAAGATGTCGAAGACGACAACGAACGTTTACATTAATAATAACAAAGGGCGTGTTAAACCGCCCTTAATTTTTATCTTACCCAAATAGGAATGAAACAATGAAACTCAAAGCGCTTTCTTTAGCATTACTTGCCTTGCCTATCGCTTCTTTTGCTGCAGACCCCATATCTCATCAACCAACGGATATCAGCTTTAGTGTTGAAGCAGAAAAAGAAGTAGAACGTGATTTATTGCAAGTCTCCCTTTTTTACCAAGCGGAAGGCAATGATTTATCCGCGCTCAATAAAACCATGGCGGAAAAAATGAATAAAGCCATTGAGTTGGCAAAAGCACAAAGTGCGGTTGAAATTAAGGACAATTCTCGTAATACCTGGATTCGCTATGACAATAAAGGCAAACAGCAAGGTTGGATTGCGCGTGCAGAATTAACTTTGGAAAGTAAAGATTCTCAAGCGTTATCAACCTTAGTACATGAATTAGATGGCGTATTAGCCATTGATCGCGTAAGTGCGTCTGTTTCACGTGAGAAATTAAATAGCTTAGAAAAAGAATTAACCAAAGAAGCTTTAGCGAAAGTTAAAGATAAAGCCCTATTAATTCAAGAATCTTTGCAGATGAAAGGTTATCACACACAAAGCCTTGACGTGTCTTCTGCCAATGATTCAGCGAATGATTTCCGCCCTTATGCCGCAGGGGCAATGATGGCAAAAAGTTTCTCTTACTCGGATGAAAAAGATGAAACTTACACTCAAAGTGGCAAAGAGAAAATTAAAGTCAGTGTGAATGCGCGAATTGCATTGCTTAAAGAATAATTTTCTATACAATGAACGACGATTTTTTTAATAAGGAAAACAATATGAAAGTAGCAAAAAATACGGTTGTGAGTATTGCTTACCAAGTACGTACTCAAGACGGTGTATTAGTTGATGAAGCACCAGCAAATCAACCATTAGAATATTTACAAGGCCACAATAACTTAATCATTGGGCTTGAAAATGCCTTAGAAGGTAAAGAAGTTGGCGACAAATTTGAAGTGCGTGTTCAACCTGAAGAAGGCTACGGCGAATACAATGAAAACATGGTTCAACGTGTACCAAAAGAAGTATTCCAAGGCGTTGATGAAGTAGTGGTTGGTATGCGTTTCTTAGCAGATACAGATATCGGCCCTGTTCCAGTTGTGATCACGGAAGTGGATGGCGATGAAGTAGTGGTTGATGGTAACCATATGTTAGCGGGTCAAGAACTACACTTCACTGTTGAAGTTGTTGGTACTCGTGAAGCAACATTAGAAGAAATTGCTCACGGTCACGTGCATGGTGAACACGATCATCACCATCATCACGATGATGAAGGTGGCCACGGCTGCGGTTGTGGCGGTCATGGTCATCATCACCATGATCACGATCATGGACACGGCGGTTGCTGTGGCGGTGGTCATAAACACGATCATGATCACGGACACGGTCATGGCGGCTGTGGTTGCGGTGGTCACTAATCTTAATCTAGAAATAAAACTAGAGACAAAAAAAGTGCGGTTAAAAATAACCGCACTTTTTCTTTATCTAAACTTTCATTACAGAATAAATCGACTTAAATCTTCATTCTCAATCACTTCGCCTAAAGCATCAATCACATAAGCGGCATCGATATTCACGGTTTGACCATCCATTTCACTCGCATCAAATGAGATTTTATCCATTAAACGTTCCATAACGGTATGTAAACGTCTTGCACCGATATTCTCCGTTTTCTCATTCACACGGAAAGCGGCTTCGGCAATTTTCTTGATTGCATCTTGTGTAAACTCAATGCTCACGCCTTCTGTCGCCATAAGCGCTTTATATTGCTCTGTTAAAGACGCATTTGGCTCAGTTAGAATACGCTCAAAGTCTTCTGCCGTTAATGCAGACAATTCAACACGAATCGGCAAACGACCTTGCAATTCAGGGATTAAATCTGATGGACGCGCCACTTGGAATGCCCCTGAAGCAATAAAGAGAATATGATCAGTTTTCACCATACCGTGTTTAGTATTAACCGTCGAACCTTCCACTAATGGCAATAAGTCTCGTTGCACGCCTTCACGAGAGACATCGGCACCACTGTATTCGCCTTTTTTACAGATCTTATCGATCTCATCAATAAACACGATACCGTTTTGCTCAACTGCATCGATAGCTTTTTGTTTCAATTCCTCTGGATTGATCAATTTGGCTGCTTCATCATCAATTAAGGTTTTTAACGCATCCTTAATTTTCATTTTGCGTTTTTTGGTTTTATCCGAACCTAAACTTTGGAACATGGATTGCAACTGATTGGTCATTTCTTCCATACCTGGAGGCGCCATGATTTCTACGCCCATTGACACGCCCGCAGACACATCAATTTCGATTTCTTTATCGTCTAATTGACCTTCACGTAATTTTTTACGGAACGCTTGGCGAGTACTGCTATTAGTATCGTGGTTTTCCACTTCACCCCATTGATTTTTTGGTGGTGGTAGTAATGCATCTAAAATACGATCTTCCGCCGCATCTTCTGCTTTCGCACGATTTTTCGCAATTTCTTGTTGGCGAACTAATTTCATCGCACTGTCCGTTAAATCACGGATAATGGAATCTACTTCTTTCCCCACATAGCCCACTTCGGTGAACTTGGTTGCTTCCACTTTAATGAAAGGTGCATTGGCTAATTTTGCAAGACGACGCGCAATCTCGGTTTTACCCACACCTGTTGGTCCAATCATTAAAATATTTTTAGGGGTAACTTCATGGCGAAGTGGCTCTTGCAACTGCATTCTTCTCCAACGGTTACGCAACGCGATCGCAACCGCTCTTTTCGCCTCTTTTTGGCCGATAATATGTTGATCTAATTCGGAAACAATTTCACGAGGGGTCATTTCAGACATAATTTTTCCTTATTTATTCGGTAATTCTTCGATAGTGAAATTCGTATTGGTGAACACGCAAATATCACCCGCAATTTTTAAAGATTTTTCTACAATTTCACGAGCTGATAAATCGGTATTTTCTACCAACGCACGGGCTGCCGATAATGCATAATTACCGCCTGAACCAATGGCTAAAATCTGATCGGCTTCTGGCTGCACCACATCACCAATACCGGTAATGATTAAACTTTCTTTTTCATCCGCCACAATCAGCATCGCTTCTAACTTGCGTAACGCACGATCGGTTCGCCAATCTTTGGCTAATTCCACCGCAGCTTTTAACAAATGTCCTTGATGCATTTCTAATTTACGCTCAAATAATTCAAATAAGGTGAACGCATCGGCTGTACCACCTGCGAAACCGGCTAAAACTTTGCCATTATATAAACGGCGCACTTTACGGGCATTCCCTTTCATCACTGTGTTGCCTAATGAAACCTGTCCATCGCCCCCAACAACCACTTGGCCATTACGACGTACGCTTACAATTGTTGTCATTCTTTTAATCCTTCTTTTAAGAAAAGTTACTCGTTATATGGCGATCGATTCCACCAAATTCAAGGGAAAATTTTTCTTTGATGCTTTATTAGACAATCAGTTTTAAAAAATGTGACAAAGATCACTTTTTTAAATAGCAAACGATTGCTATTATTTCACACCTTTATTTTAAAGGAATATGATTTGTTACAAATAAAACAAACTACTTAATGAGGAAAACATGAAAAATTTACTTAAACTTTCTGCCATTGCAATTTTAGCGGCAAGCGCAGCCTCTACTTTTGCATCAAACAAAGAACCTTACACTGAACAAGGTACGAATGCTCGTGAAATGACAGAGCAAAAACCGATTCACTGGATCTCTGTTGAGCAGTTGAAAAAAGAATTAGAAGGCAAAGCACCAATTAATGTGAGCTTCGACATTGATGATACTGTACTTTTCAGTAGCCCTTGTTTCTACCACGGCCAAGAAAAATACTCACCAGGTAAAAATGATTACTTAAAAAATCAAGATTTCTGGAATGAAGTGAATGCGGGTTGTGACCAATATTCCATTCCAAAACAAATTGCGGTGGATTTAATTAATATGCACCAAGCACGTGGTGACCAAATTTATTTCATCACAGGTCGTACAGCGGGCGATAAAGATGGTGTGACACCTGTGCTACAAAAAGCCTTTAATATTAAAGATATGCACCCTGTAGAATTCATGGGCGGTCGCAAACTTCCAACTAAATATAACAAAACACCGGGTATTATTGACCACAAAGTGAGTATTCACTATGGAGACAGCGATGACGATATACTCGCAGCAAAAGAAGCAGGTGTTCGTGGTATTCGTTTAATGCGTGCAGCAAACTCTACTTACCAACCAATGCCAACCCTTGGTGGCTACGGTGAAGAAGTATTGATTAACTCAAATTACTAATCTTCCTAAAAAGTGCGGTTATTTTGACCGCACTTTTCTTATCTAATTAACCATCTTAATTTTTAAAAAGTTTCTGGGAATATGCTAAAATTTTTCTGTTTTCAGGAGCCTATTTATGTCAGAACTCACGTCTAATCAATATTTAATCATCATTGCCGTGCTGGTTTTTATCAGTATTGTGATGCTTTTTCTATTAAGCCGCAGCAAACGAGATACGCAAGAATTACAACAAGATCTCAATAAAACTATCGAAGATTACAATCAATTAGCGGAGCGTTTTGATTCTTTAAGTGCGGTCAAAAATCAATTAGAACAACAAGCCGTTAAAGCGCAAACTCATGCAGAAGGTTTGCAAACTCGCCTTAATGAACGTGATGAAAAAATCCAATATTTAGAAAAAGAATTAGATGAAGAGCAACTCCGTCACGATCAAATTGGCGGGCAAATCACCGCATTAAAAGAACGTTTTGGGATAGCATCTGCACAAGCCGAAAGCTTGCAAGGTCAATTACAACAAGCTCAGGAAAATCTACTTAGAAAAGAACAAGAGCAGCAAAAAACGCAGGAAAAATTGACCGCACTTTCACAGGAATTAACAGAGCTCAAAACCACGCTTTCCGAAAAAGAAAAGCATTTTGCTGAACAGCAACAGCATATTGAACAATCCAAACAACAGCTTGGCGTAGAGTTCCAAAATCTGGCCAACCGCATTTTGGAAGAAAAAAGCCAATCCTTTAATCAAACCAATCAGACGGCATTGGAAACCTTGTTGAAGCCCTTCCGTGAACAAATCGAAGGCTTTCAAAAACGAGTCAATGAAATCCATTCGGAATCAGTAAAAGGCAATGCGGGTTTAGAAGCGGAAATCAAAAAGGTGTTGGAAATTGGCTTAAACATGTCGAAAGAAGCCAATAATTTAACCTCTGCACTAAAAGGTGAAAAGAAAACCTTAGGCAACTGGGGAGAAGTACAACTTGAGCGCGCACTTCAGTTGGCTGGTTTAATTGAGAACTTGCATTACAGTGCACAGGCCCATTTTAAAGATGAGCAAGGCGGACGAAACTATCCTGATTTTGTACTGAATCTGCCCGATGAGAAAAATATCATCATTGATAGCAAAATGTCATTAAATGCTTACGAAAGTGCGGTCAATTCTGAGGATGAATTTGAACGTGAGCGTTTACTAAGGGAGCATATTAAAGCGTTGAAAAATCACATTGATGACTTGCACCGCAAGGATTACAGCAATTTGATTGGCATGCGTAGCCCTAATTTTGTCTTGATGTTCATCGCTGTGGAACCCGCTTATATTGAAGCCTTAAAATTAGACCCAAGTCTGTTTAACTATGGCTACGAGAAAAATGTCATTATGGTGTCGCACACGACCTTAATGCCAATTTTACGCACGGTGGCAAATTTATGGCGTATCGAACGAGGTAATGCTGAGGCTAAAGAAATCGCAGAAAAAGCAGGCGAAATTTACAACCAGATTTGCTTGGTAGCAGAACGCTTGAGCAAACTGGGCAATACCCTTTCCACCGTGAGCAATCAATATAACAGTACTGTTACCGCTCTTGTGGGGCAACAGGGTTTAGTGGGGAAAGTCGAGCGATTTAAAGACTTGTCAGCGAAGGCTAACAAGAGCATGCCAAACGTTGAATTGCTCAATAATGACGTGGATTTAACGCGCCTATCCCTTATCACTACCGAGAACGGGGTAAAATAAAACATACCTGTTGAATTTTTCTTTAAAAGCGGCTATTTTCTTGCCGCTTTTTTATTTGAATTTTTTATTTGTGGGGAATTTTATGACAACGGAACAAAAAGAAATCACGGATCCATGTGCAAAATATAACGAACAAACCAGTTTTCTAAGCAAAACAATTTTTGCAAGCCGTTGGTTACAAGTGCCTATTTACTTAGGTTTAATTGTCGTGCAAGGCATCTATGCCTACAAGTTTATGAAAAACTTGTGGTATCTCATCACCAATGTTAATGAAATGGATGCAGACACCATTATGCTCGCCGTCCTCAATCTCATTGATGTGGTGATGATTGCGAACTTATTGGTGATGGTGACATTAGGCGGATACGAGATTTTTGTTTCAAAACTACGCACGAAAAACCATCCGGATCAACCTGAATGGATGAGCCATGTGAATGCAACAGTGCTGAAAGTGAAACTTTCTATGTCAATTATCAGCATTTCGTCTATTCACTTATTGCAAACCTTTGTGAATGCCTCAAAAATTTCTGAAAAAACGATTATGTGGGAAGTGATTATTCATTTTTCTTTCTTGATTTCAGCGATTGCAATGGCTTATACCGACAAAATTCTCTACAGTACAAGCCACAAAAACCATTAATACACAAAGTGCGGTCAAAATTGACCGCACTTTTGTTTTCTAAAACTCATCTTGATGTTTAAATTTCAATAAATCTCGACGTTCTTTTTTATTTGGACGACGATCAGGATGTGGCATCGAAAGGGCATTATTTTTTCTTGCCCACGCCATTTCTTCCCGTTTTTTCACACTCTGTGCTGTTTCTTGGTAAAGCAGTTGAGCCTCAGGTGCACCACGACGTTGATCGCTCAACGCAATCACTTCAATTTCTTTTTCATCGTTGCCTTGGCGAAGTTTAATCATCGCTCCGATTTCTACATTTTTACTTACTTTGGCACGCTGACCGTTGTAATGGACTTTGCCCCCTTCAATCATCGCTTTCGCAATGCTACGGGTTTTATAAAAACGTGCTGCCCAGAGCCATTTATCTAATCGTACTTCGTTATTTTCAACCATAACTCTTCCTATTTCTCTCACTTTGCGTATGATGAGCCAATGACAAGATAATAGGGCTAATATCATGAAAAAACAACTTCCACACATTCTCTCCCTTTCCACCGTGGCAAAATCCCGTTTATTTGAAATTCAAGCTGTCGAACTCAAATTCTCTAATGGAATTGACCGCACTTATGAACGTTTTCGCCCTTTCAATCGAGATTCCGTGATGGTGATTGCGATTGACGGCGAAGATTTACTTCTTGTTCGTGAATATGCGGTAGGAACAGAACAATATGAGTTAGGCTTTGTAAAAGGTGGAATGGATGTGGGGGAAACGCCCGAACAAAGTGCCAATCGAGAACTACAGGAAGAAATTGGCTTCGGCGCAAAAAAATGGACATTTTTACGTACCATGAAAATCAATCCACAAATTATGGGGCATAAAATGCACGTTTTATTAGGCGAAGATCTGTATCCAAATCAACTAGAAGGCGATGAGCCTGAACCATTAGAAATGGTGCGTTATCCGTTATCGCAACTTGATGCACTTTTGGTCAGTGATGAATTTAATGAGGCCAGAAATCTTGCTGCACTTTATTCTTTGCGAGATTTTTTGAAAAAACGTAAATAAATCGAATAAATTTAGATAAATTCTAATCGCAAGCGATTAACTTTAAAGAAAACTTGCATAAATATTCTTTTTTTGAGAATGTATCGCCATTTTTTGAAAAATATATATAGGAAAATCTATGTCTCATAATAATTTAAAAGAATTGACCTTCCGGGGGATGTTCCTTGGGGCGTTAATTACAGTGATCTTCACTGCATCTAACGTTTATTTGGGTCTTAAAGTGGGGATGACGTTTGCGTCCTCTATTCCTGCTGCCGTTATCTCTATGGCTGTTTTAAAATTCTTCAAGGATTCCAGTATTTTAGAAAATAACATGGTACAAACCCAAGCTTCATCAGCGGGGACGTTATCTTCTGTTATTTTCGTGCTTCCTGGCCTATTAATGATGGGTTACTGGCAAGAATTCCCATTCTGGCAAACAGTGCTTATTTGTGCCGCTGGTGGTACCTTAGGCGTACTATTTACCATTCCATTACGTCGTGCAATGGTGGTAAACAGTGACTTACCTTACCCTGAAGGCGTGGCTGCCGCTGAAATCTTAAAAGCGGGTAATAATGACGAAAGCGACAGTGGTGTAAAAGATATTGCTTACGGCGGTATTTTTGCAGGAACCGTTGCATTCTTAACCAACGCATTACGTGTCATGTCTGATAGCGCGAGCGCATGGTTCTCTAACGGCAAAGCGATTTTCCAATTACCAATGGGTTTCTCACTTGCCTTAGTGGGTGCAGGTTACTTAATTGGTATCGTGGGCGGTCTTGCTATGTTATTCGGGACATTCCTTGCTTGGGGTGTCGCGGTACCTTATTTCACTGCAACAGGCGATATGCCAACGGATGCCTCTATTGTTAGTTATGCCATGGCTGAATGGAAAACGAAAGTTCGCTTTATCGGTGTAGGTACTATCGGTATTGCGGCGATTTGGACATTATTAATCCTTTTCAAACCAATGATCGAAGGGATGGTTCATTCTTTCCGTATGCTAAAAGGCTCACAAGCTGAATCAGAACATCGTATTGATATCGACTTATCACCAAAAACCATCATTTACATTTTATTGGCGACTGTCGTGTTAATCGTGATTTCCTTATATCACTTTGTGGCAGCAGCGCCTATTTCTGCTGAACTTGCCGTATTATTAGTGGTGGTTTGTACGCTACTCGCAGTATTAATTGGCTTCTTCGTTGCAGCAGCGTCTGGTTATATGGCTGGACTTGTAGGCTCATCTTCTAGCCCTATTTCTGGTATCGGGATCATTTCTGTTATCGTGATTTCACTTGTTTTAGTGACCATTGGTAAAAGCAGTGGTTTATTTGAAACAGCTGACGGTCAAAAATTCTTAACCGCATTGACCTTATTCACGGCATCTATCGTTTTAACCACCGCGACTATTTCAAACGATAACTTACAAGACTTAAAAACCGGTCTTTTAGTGGAAGCGACCCCTTGGAGACAGCAGGTTGCATTGATTATCGGTTGTTTCGTTGGTGCATTAGTCATTGCACCGGTATTAGAAATTCTATACCACGCTTATGGTTTTACTGGCGCATTACCACGTCCAGACATGGATCCTGCACAAGCGCTTTCAGCACCACAAGCAACCCTTATGACTACCATTTCACAAGGTATTTTCACCAACCATTTAGAATGGACTTACATTTTAACTGGTGTAGGTTTAGGTATTGTGTTGATTATTTTGGATGCATTCATGCGTAAAACCAGTGACAGCCGCTTTGCCTTACCGGTATTAGCGGTGGGGATTGGTATCTACCTTCCACCATCAATCAATATGCCAGTTGTAGTCGGTGCAGTAATGGCATGGTTTATCACTCGTCACATTAAAAACTATGCAAAACGCACTAACGATACTGAAGTGGAGAAAAAAGCAGAACGTTTCGGCACACTTTTCGCTGCGGGTTTAATTGTGGGTGAAAGCTTGATGGGCGTAATCTTAGCCTTCATTATTGCGGCGTCTGTTACATCAGGTGGTTCTGAAGATCCATTAGCCTTAGGATTAGAAAATTGGGATAATATTGGCGAATTACTTGGTCTTGCCGTATTTATCTTTGGTATCTTTATTTTCGTTTCTCGTGTATTACGTGCGAAGAAATCGAAATAATGGATTAAAATAGGCTGTCCTCGGATAGCCTATTTTTCTAGGAGCTTAAGGTGTCAACGCAATCCCCTTATCTAAAGGCAATTATCATCTTCCCATTGGTTACGCAACTAATAGGTAGCGCCATTGCTTATGTCGTTTTCGGAATGGACTACTGCAAAGAAGGTAACTTCGATGCTGCATTATTTGGATTCTTTCTAACATTCTGGCCACTCACCGTGCCGGCAATCATCAACGCTTACTTTGCTAAATACCGCGGCTATCTACGTCATCAGTGGAATAAAATTCTCATTTTTTCATTCATCATTCTTTTTTGTTATTGGAGTATCGGCAATCTTCTCATCGCACAAAATACCCAATATCTGACAGACCGTATCTTATTCGTCTTAGAGGGTTCTGTTATCCTGGCAATCTATACGGCAATCTTCCTCTCCTTGTTATTACCGAAATCAAAGTAGGAAATAAACATGCAATTATCTCAATCTCTTCTCGATCAAGTCCAAACGCTCGCTAATGAAGCGGGAAAACATTTAGCTCATTTTTACCAACAGGACGTGACAATACAAACCAAATCGGATAACACCCCTGTCACGGAAGCAGATTTATTTGTCAGCCAATTTTTAATCGAAAAACTGACCGCACTTTTCCCTGATATTCCTGTTCTTTCAGAGGAAAACTGCAATATCTCCTTTGAGCAACGCCAAACTTGGCAAACTTATTGGTTAATCGATCCCCTTGATGGTACGCAGCAATTTATTGATCGCACAGATCAATTCTCCGTATTGATTACACTCGTGCAAAACCACCAACCTGTACTGGGTGTGATTCACTTCCCTATTTTGAATATCACCTATTACGCCATGAAAGGTTTTGGGGCATTCAAACAGAGTGATAAAGAGATAACACGCTTACAGCCAAGAAAAATTGATCTTACAAAACCATTAAAAATTGCCGTAGGCGCCACCACCTCACAAGAAAAAGTGCGGTCAATTTTAACGAAGAATTTGCCATGTGAATTTACGGTGGTGGGTTCGAGTAGTTTAAAAAGCGGTTTGGTTGCTGAAGGAGCTGTTGATTGCTATGTTCGCCTCGGTAAAACCGGCGAATGGGATACGGCAGGTGCTGAAATTTTATTAGCTGAAATCAATGGAATGATTTTCGATCCGCAGTATCAGCCGCTCACCTATAATCAGCGTGAAAGTTTAATTAATCCACCCTTTGTGATGGTGGCAGATAATACACAAAATTGGGCATCTGTCTTTCAATTTAATTGATTGGTTCGATTGGTAAAGTGCAGTAATATATTGCATTATTTAAAAATACTACTCGGAACAATAAGGAATAATATGCAAACTAATAATAACTGTATCGTGATTTTTGGTGCTTCCGGTGATTTGACTCACCGTAAACTCATTCCAGCACTTTATAATCTCTTCAAATTTGGGCGTTTAAACAAATTTTCTGTATTAGGTGTCGCGCGTTCAGAATTAAACGATGAGACTTTCCGTGAAAAAATGCGTGAAGCGTTACTTGAAACAGAAGAAACCACACCTGAAACGCTAGACGCTTTTTGTAGTCATCTCTATTATCAAGCGGTAAACACATCAGATGCAGCCGATTACGGTAAATTAGTCCCACGTTTAGAAGAATTACATACTAAATATCAAACGAATGGCAACACCCTTTATTATATGTCCACCCCACCAAGCTTATATGGTGTGATTCCAGAATGCCTCGCTGCTCATGGTTTAAACGAAGAAAAAGACGGTTGGAAACGTATTATTGTCGAAAAACCTTTTGGTTACGATGAAAAAACAGCACAAGAACTTGACGTTCAAATTCATCGTTTCTTTGAAGAGCATCAGATCTATCGTATCGACCATTATCTTGGTAAAGAAACTGTACAAAACTTGCTTGTTTTGCGCTTCTCAAATGGTTTATTCGAACCGCTTTGGAACCGTAATTACATTGATTATGTCGAAATTACGGG
This sequence comes from Haemophilus parainfluenzae, assembly GCF_014931415.1. Taxonomy (NCBI): domain Bacteria; kingdom Pseudomonadati; phylum Pseudomonadota; class Gammaproteobacteria; order Pasteurellales; family Pasteurellaceae; genus Parahaemophilus; species Parahaemophilus parainfluenzae. Next base: position 387,857 of record NZ_CP063121.1, read on the forward strand.
TGCCGAAGCCATTGGCGTAGAAGAACGTGGTGGCTATTATGATGGCTCCGGTGCAATGCGTGATATGTTCCAAAACCACTTATTACAAGTTTTAGCCATGGTTGCCATGGAACCACCGGCAATCATCAATGCGAACTCAATGCGTGATGAAGTGGCCAAAGTCATGCATTCTTTACGTCCATTGACGCAAGATGACGTTGAGCACAACTTAGTGCTTGGTCAATATACTGCAGCGGAAATTGATGGCAAAGAAGTTAAAGGCTATTTACAGGAAAAAGGCGTTCCAGCTAACTCTCGCACTGAAACCTTCATGGCGTTACGTTGCGAAATCGAAAACTGGCGTTGGGCGGGCGTACCTTTCTATGTGCGTACAGGTAAACGCTTACCGGCACGTGTGACTGAAATTGTGATTCATTTCAAAACTACGCCACATCCGGTATTCAGTCAAAATGCGCCTGAGAATAAATTAATCATCCGTATTCAACCAGATGAGGCCATTTCAATGCGCTTCGGTTTGAAAAAACCAGGTGCAGGCTTTGAAGCCAAAGAAGTATCAATGGATTTCCGTTATGCCGATTTAGCCGATGAGCAAGTGCTAACAGCTTATGAACGCTTATTGCTTGATGCGATGAAAGGCGATGCGACACTCTTTGCGCGTACTGACGCGGTACACGCCGCATGGAAATTCGTTCAACCGATTTTAGACTACAAAGAAGCGGGCGGCCGAGTTCATGAATATGAAGCCGGCACTTGGGGACCAGTTGCCGCTGAAAAACTCATTGCGAAAAGTGGTCGCGTATGGCGTAAACCAAGCGGTAAAATGAAGAAAAAGGTTTAGTCATCAATATCTCGCCTTCTTCAATGAATAGAAGAAGGCTTATCACCGAATAGAGAGAAACAAACATGAATACCATTACCTTCCCAACAGCTCAACATGCTGTTGAAAAGATTGCCCAAGAATTTGTGATTTATAGCCAATTAAATCACCCTGTGCATATTTCTCTTTCTGGCGGTTCAACGCCTAAGCTGTTATTCAAAACTTTAGCCAAAGCGCCTTATACCGAACAAATCAACTGGAAGAATCTGCATTTTTGGTGGGGTGATGATCGCATGGTTCCACCAACAGATTCAGAAAGCAACTACGGTGAAGTGCAAAAACTCTTATTCGATCATATTCAAATTCCCGCAGACAATATCCACCGAATTCGTGGCGAAAATGAACCGCACTTTGAGTTAAAACGTTTCGAAGAAGAATTAAGTGCGGTCATTCCAAACGGTGTTTTTGATTGGATCATTTTAGGTATGGGAACTGACGGTCATACTGCTTCTCTCTTCCCACATCAAACTAATTTTGATGATGAAAACCTAGCTATCATTGCAAAACACCCTGAAAGTGGTCAAATTCGCATTTCGAAAACAGCCAAACTCATTGAACAAGCGAAACGCATTACCTATTTAGTCACTGGCGAAAGCAAAGCAGACATTTTAAAAGAAATCCAAACGACTCCTGCAGAGAATCTGCCTTATCCTGCAGCCAAAATTCAGGCGAAAAACGGCGTGACGGAATGGTATTTGGATAAAGCGGCGGCTAAATTGCTATAACAAGTTGAGTATCAAATATCATAGGTTTGCAAAATGATAGACTACAAAGTGAATGAACCAATTTCAGTTAAACAATTTATTGAATTGTTAAATAAAACGACGCTCGGGGCACGCCGTCCATTAGAGGATGAAAAGCGTGTCGCGGCAATGTTACACCATGCAGATTTATTAGTGACCGCTTGGGATGGTAAACGATTAGTGGGTGTGGCACGTTCCGTGACAGATTTTGCCTACTGCTGTTATTTATCTGATTTAGCGGTTGATGAACAATATCAAAAACAAGGTATCGGCTTGCAGTTAATTGAACACACTAAACAAGCCTTACATCCACAAGCCAAAATTGTGCTTTTATCCGCTCCACAAGCAGTGGATTATTATCCGCATATCGGATTTACTCAACATATGAGTGCATGGACGAAGAGTTAATTTATTAGAATGATATGGTGACAAAAATGAAAAAACTGTTTGTACTACTTACTTCAACTTTGTTATTTGCTTGTTCATCTGGTCCATCTTTAGATCAGTTAGCGGCACAAATGCCAAAAGATAATCGCTCAGTAATGCTTCAAGTTCCGGAAGCAGGAAACCCAGTTTCAAATGGAATGCTAGTAGCAACGATTAGAACCGCAGGTGGTACTTCAGGAAAACGACTTGTATCTCTTTTAGCTACAGATAATTTACACATTGGAATTGCAGGAAACAGTCAATCTGTGAATAAAGCAGTTGCTATGTATGGACTAAATAATGCAGAAAAGGTCGGCAAGGATGTATCTTTATACCTTGTTGGAGATAGTCAAAGTGATAAAACAGATCTAGAAAAAGCCGCAAAAGCGAAAAATGTAGAAATGCATTACATTATGCAAAAATAAGATATAGATACATCAGATGCAGAGTGACTTTAATGTTGAATTTAGATAATAAAAAATTTATTGCTGTTGAAAACACCGAAAATGGTGAGGTGAGTAGCCAAACAGAATTTCATTACCATCAACAAGGTAAAATGATTTGGGCCGAATATTGTGGTGGTGAAATTTTAAAAGGCTTTTTAATTGGGAAGTGGATTAACGATACTCAAATTGAATTTACGTATCAACATTTAAATCAATCTCTAGAAAATCGTTTGGGACGTTGCTGTACAACATTTTCTTTAGAAGAAAGCAAACTCATCGGTCATGAAAAATGGCAGTGGCTAGACACGTTAGAGCAAGGCAGCTCTTTAATTAAAGAAATTTAAAAGAAGTTTTGCTATAGAATATCAGAAACAAGGTATCATCTTGCAGTTGATTGAACACACTAAACAAGTCTTACATCCATAAGCCAAGATTGTACTTTTATCTGCTCCACAAGCAATAGATTATTATCCGCATATTGGAGTTACTCAACATATGAGTGCGTAGGCTAAGAGTTAAAAAACGCTTGGAAAAGTGACCACACTTTTGCGTAGCAAGAAGATGGATTACTGATAGCGCACGCTTCATAGCGTGTGCTTGTAGATAAAGGCACACGTTGGGAAACGTGCGCCATCGTAGGGTTTCATCAGGGAATAACATAAAATGAAACTTAAAAAAATTGATTATTGCGAACTAAATCCCAAACAAAAAGAAATTTATAATTTCCAAAAACTAGCGGGAATATTGGCTGATTATGGCTTTAATTGTATTAAATTATCTGATGACTGGAATGGTGCTGATTTTCTTGCATATCATAAAGATCACAATGAAACTTTAAGGATTCAATTAAAAGGTAGATTAACTATTGCTAAAAAATATCTTAACAAAGGTTTGCACATCGCTTTTCCGATAAAACAGCAATGGTGTTTAATTGAACATGACATACTCGTAGAACTTGTCAAAACTCACACTGAATGGAAATGGGAAGATGAAGGTATTCGTCATCCACCAACAGTTCCACAAAAATTACTATCTTTATTAGAAGAATACATGATTTCTTAAAAAACAGGAGCAAAAAATGTCAGTAAAAGGCGACATCGGCGTTATCGGCTTAGCCGTAATGGGGCAAAACCTCATTTTAAATATGAATGATCATGGCTTTAAAGTGGTGGCTTATAACCGTACCACTTCAAAAGTGGATGAATTTTTACAAGGTGCGGCAAAAGGCACCAATATTATCGGTGCATACTCGTTAGAAGATTTGGCTTCTAAATTAGAAAAACCACGCAAAGTAATGTTAATGGTTCGAGCGGGTGATGTAGTAGATCAATTCATTGAGGCATTACTACCACATTTAGAAGAAGGCGACATCATTATTGATGGCGGTAACTCAAACTATCCAGATACAAATCGTCGTGTAAAAGCATTGGCTGAAAAAGGCATTCGTTTTATCGGTTCGGGGGTTTCGGGCGGTGAAGAAGGTGCGCGTCATGGACCATCTATCATGCCAGGTGGTAATCACGAAGCATGGCCATATGTTAAACCTATCTTCCAAGCAATCTCTGCTAAAACCGAACAAGGTGAGCCTTGCTGTGACTGGGTTGGCGGTGAAGGTGCTGGCCACTTTGTGAAAATGGTTCACAATGGTATCGAATATGGCGATATGCAATTAATCTGTGAAGCGTACCAATTCTTAAAAGAAGGTTTAGGCTTAAGCTATGAAGAAATGCAAGCGATCTTCGCAGAATGGAAAAAAACTGAACTTGATAGCTATTTAATCGATATCACCACCGATATTCTTGGTTATAAAGATGCTGATGGAGAACCATTAGTTGAAAAAATCTTAGATACAGCTGGCCAAAAAGGGACTGGTAAATGGACAGGTATCAATGCATTAGATTTTGGTATTCCATTAACCTTAATCACTGAATCTGTCTTTGCTCGTTGCGTATCTTCATTTAAAGATCAACGTGTTGCCGCTAACCAATTATTCGGCAAAACAATTCAACCAGTTGAAGGTGATAAAAAAGTGTGGATTGAAGCAGTACGCAAAGCCTTATTGGCGTCTAAAATTATTTCTTACGCACAAGGCTTTATGCTGATTCGTGAAGCCTCTGAACAATTTGGCTGGAACATCAACTACGGCGCAACGGCATTATTATGGCGTGAAGGTTGTATTATCCGTAGCCGTTTCTTAGGCAACATTCGGGATGCATATGAAGCAAATCCAGATTTAATCTTCTTGGGTTCAGATAGCTACTTCAAAGGCATTTTAGAAAACGCATTAAGTGACTGGCGTAAAGTGGTGGCAAAATCTATCGAAGTGGGTATCCCAATGCCTTGTATGGCATCAGCTATTACCTTCTTAGATGGCTACACTTCAGCACGTTTACCGGCAAACTTATTGCAAGCACAACGTGACTACTTCGGCGCACATACTTATGAGCGTACTGATAAACCACGTGGTGAATTCTTCCACACCAACTGGACAGGTCGCGGTGGTAACACAGCATCTACCACTTATGATGTGTAAATCTAAAAACGCATGATAAACTCACCGCACTTTGTTCGCATAAAGTGCGGTTTATTTTTACCTTATTTTGGAGAAACTTATGTTACCTCAATCACGCTTAGATAAAATTTCAGAAATGGAAAACCTTCTCAATGAAGCAGAGAGTTTCTTAGCTGACGCAGAACAATTTCTTGAAAAATGGCAGGCCTTCTTACCAAAAATGAAAACCTTAGAACACTATTATTTTGATGGTGACTGGCGAGCTGACTATCGGGCTTATGAAGAAGGTGAAATTCCTGAAAATATGCCTTGTGGTGTATTAAGTGAAGATTTAGTATTTAATGCAAGTACAGGACACCATGGATTGGCTATTGAATATTTGAAAGTGGTTGCGAAAGTATTAGATCAAGCGAAAGATTAACATTCAATATATTTCATTGTTCAGAAAAACATCGAAAAACGCATATTTTTGAACTTTCATTCATCTCTGTTTGTCTTATGGAGTACTATCAATATGGATAGTTTTATATGTTAAACACGGAGAGATCCTATGAAATTAATTGGAAAATCACTTGTTATCGCGATGACTGTTATTTCTCTTGCAGCATGTGGAAATATGAGTCGTACTCAAAAAAATACAACAGCTGGCGCGGCTATCGGCGGCGCAGCAGGCTATATGATTGGCGGTAATGCCGCAACCACATTAGGTGGTGCCGCATTAGGTGGCTTAATTGGCAGCCAAGTTCATAAATAGTCAAAAAAATAACCGCACTTAATGAGTGCGGCTATTTTTTTATTGTTTCTCTGCAGCTTTTTCTGTGCTTGGTTTACGGCGTTTACCTATATTTTTCGTATCTTTATGACGAAGTTTGGCTTTTTTCTTCACCTCTGATTTTTTCTTTTCTTCACGCTTTTCTTTAATACGCGCTTTTTGCTTTTTAGACATAGATTTTACTTCCCCATCTTTCGGTGGTTTAGTACGAGGTTCTAGCCCTTCTAAAATACGCGCTTTCAAAAGCTCTTCTGTATAACGCTTAATTTTACCAAGCAATTTGTAATCATGGGCTTCCACAAAAGAAACTGCTGTGCCTTTTTTCCCTGCACGAGCCGTACGACCAATACGATGTAAATACGTATCGGCACTATAAGGTAAATCAAAGTTCATGACGTGTGTCACATCATCAATATCAATCCCGCGAGCAGCCACATCAGTAGCCACTAACACAGTAACAACACCTGATTTTAATTTATCAATGGCGTTATTACGTTGTGTTTGCGCCATATCGCCTTCTAAATAAGTAGAACGAATGCCACGTTTACGCAAGGTTTCAGACAGCTCACGTACATCTTCGCGACGACGAACAAACACAATACCACGGCTCACTTTCTCAGTTTCGATAAAACGTGCAAGCAACTTGACTTTATGCTCATTGCTATCGGCGTGATAATACCATTGGTTGATTTTCTTACGCTCACGACGACTTGGTTCGGCATCGATTTTTACCGGATCATTCAATAAACGTTCTGCAAAATCAACTAATAACTCCCCTTCTAATGTCGCTGAGAAAAGGAGGGTTTGTTTACGCCAACGAGTTTCAGCGGCAATTTTCTCCGCATCTTGGCCAAAGCCCATTTGCAACATACGATCCGCTTCATCAAAAATCAGCATTTCCACCGCGCGACAATCAAAGTTCTCTTCTTTGATGTATTGCAATAAACGCCCCGGTGTTGCCACCACGATATCCTGATTTGAATTAAACACTTCCCCATGATTTTGATATGCCACACCGCCAGTAATGGTTGCAATCTTCAAATGTGTGAATTGCGCCAACTCTTCCGCTTGCTCTGCAACCTGCATTGCTAACTCACGGGTTGGTGTTAAAATTAAAATGCGAGGCGCGCCTGGCTTACGACGCGGATAATCTAATAAATGCTGAATTGCTGGCAATAAAAATGCAGCCGTTTTACCTGTGCCTGTTGGTGCAGAACCAAGCACATCACGTTCTTCCATTGCAGCGGGGATCGCTTCTAATTGAATTGCAGTTGGACGGGTGTAGCCTTTCTTTTCTAAGGCTTTTAATAATTCGGGGGAAAGATCGAATTCTTCAAATGGGGATAAATTCATTATTTTGCGTTAATTTGTTAAAATTGGGGCTGATTATACCTGAAAGTGCGGTCATTTTCCGCAAGATTTTATGAGCAGCTTTACCTTCAAACAATTCCATATTAATCAACAACATTGTGCAATGAAAGTCGGCACTGACGGCATTTTACTTGGTGCTTGGGCGGATGTGTCTGATTGTCAGCGTATTCTTGATATGGGGACTGGCACAGGCTTGGTTGCATTAATGCTCGCCCAACGAAGTCATAAGCATTGCCAAATTGAAGCCGTTGAACTCGATCCCCTCGCCGCTCAACAAGCGCAAGAAAACTTTAAGGCTTCGCCATGGCACAATCGTCTTCATTTAACACACCAAGATGTGCAAACCTATTGTCAACAAACAGCACATCCATTTGATTTAATTGTGACTAATCCGCCTTATTTTGCGCAAGGTGTGGAATGTAAAAATGATGAGCGTGCTCTTGCCCGTTATGTTCAACAAGGCCATTTAGATTGGTTAAATTGGGCAGCAAGTTGTTTATCCGAAAAAGGAAAGATCAGTTTTGTCTTGCCTTATGAAGCGGGAAAAACATTGATAAATTCAACCGCACTTTATTGCATCAAGCAGACTGATATCATTACAAAAACAGGGAAAGCTCCACAACGGATGTTACTCACGTTTAGCCAAGAGCATTTACCACAGGTAAAAGATAGCCTGGTAATTTATGACGAAAATAATCAGTACACCGAAGCATTTATTGCGTTAACGAAGGCATTTTATTTGAAAATGTAAGGGCATATTACTATGCCCTTTTTTATTGATGTGATTAGTGGCTTTCCGATTTGACGAGTTTCGTCCAGTTGTAATAACCATATAATGAGTTAAGTAAGTAAGCACTATACATTAAGTACATCGCTGGCTGTTCTGCCCAAAGCAAAATAGAAAGCACATTTAAGACAATCCATAATAACCATTGCTCACGATAACGCAAAATCATCAATAATTGTGCTGCTACGGTGATAATCGTGGTTAAGCCATCTAATCCCGTAGAACTCCCGCCTGCTGCCTTTAAAGCCTGTACAAAGCAGAATGTACCAATTCCCACACTCACGAGTAAAATAGCCCAACCTTTTGGTGTTAAGGCTTTTGCAATCACACTTTCACCGCCATTATCGTTTTGCATGTGTTGTTTCCACATAAAATAACCGATAAATTGTGATGGAATATACACATAGAGCACCGTATTCATTTCACCTAGGAAATTGTTTCCCCATGCGACATAAAAATAGGTGTAAGCAAAAATAAGCCCAAAGAAATAGTTACTAATTTTCCCTTTACTCACCAATACCACACAGAGAATACCTGCAATCCCCGAAATCATGCCTAATGGACTATCCGGTGAAAGAACATAAGCAATAATTTGTGCGGCAAGGAAAATAACTACCCATGCCACTTCAAAAGGCTTCCAACCGGATAAAAATTCTTCTTTAAGTCGTTCTGTCCAATTCATGGAACACTCCTGTTTTATAAAAAGTACACCATTTTTACACCGCACTTTTTTAAAAGTAAAGCATAGCGGGTATTTAATTTGATTATTGTGAGATAAATCACACTTTATTTTTCATACTTTTAGATGTGCATACCTTGCTTTCCCTTATAATCAGACTACAATATCGCCCCATTTTAATAGATTCATTAAGAGGAAGATGATGTCATTTGCAATCGGTCAACGTTGGATTAGCGAAACAGAAAATAGCCTCGGATTAGGGATGATTACCGCCTTAGATTTCCGCTCTATTACCCTTCACTTTCCTGCCACAGATGAAACCCGAATTTATGCAGTGGCACAAGCACCATTAACCCGAATTGAATTGAATAAAGGGGAACAACTTCATCACCAAGCAGGTTGGCAAGGTGAAGTTCTTGATGTTCAGGAAATGAATGGTCTCTTATTTTATTTAGTCAAAAATGAACAAGGTGAAGATATTATCATCAATGAAAAAGAACTTTCTCCGATAATTTCTTTTAGCCAAGCAAAAGATCGTCTCTTTTCATCACAAATTGACCGTAGTGAACATTTTGCGTTGCGCTATCAAACCCTTCTGCATCAACAAGCTCAATTTCAATCGCCTTTGCGAGGCTTACGAGGCAATCGTGCGGGTTTAATTCCTCATCAACTTCATATTGCGCAAGAGGTAGGAAATCGTGTCAATCCTCGTGTGCTCTTAGCGGATGAAGTGGGGTTAGGTAAAACCATTGAAGCGGGGATGATTTTGCAAAACCAGCTTTTTGCTGAAAAAGTACAACGTGTGTTAATTATTGTACCGGAAACCTTGCAACATCAATGGCTTGTCGAAATGCTTCGTCGTTTTAATCTACATTTTTCATTATTTGATGAAGAACGTTGTGAAGATTTTGCCGAACAAGCGATCAATCCATTTAGCACGGAAAGTTTAATTATTTGTGCATTAGATTGGTTGAAAGCACATCCTCATCGCGTACAACAAGCTATTGAAGCTGAATTTGACTGTTTAATTGTCGATGAAGCACATCATTTGGCTTGGTCTGAAAATGCGCCGAGTGCAGCTTATTTATTGGTGGAACAATTAGCGAACGCTATTCCGTCTGTTTTATTACTTACCGCAACGCCTGAACAACTGGGTTTGGAAAGCCATTTTGCACGATTACGCTTGCTTGATCCTGAGCGTTTTTATGATTACCAAGCCTTCTTAAAAGAGCAGGAAAATTACCAACCTGTGGCCGATGCGGTGCAATCTTTACTCTCAGAGAAGCCGCTAAGTGCGGTCGAAAAAAATCATATTTCTGATTTACTCAATGAGCAGGATGTCGAACCATTATTCAAAGCTTTAGCCTGTCATAATGATGAGGAGAAACAAGCTGCGCGACAAGAACTCATTCAAAATCTCATCGACAGACATGGCACAAGCCGTATTTTATTTCGCAATACACGCCAAGGTGTAAAAGGTTTTCCACATCGGTTTTATCACCAAGTAACGATTGATGCGACTGAGACTGATGAAAAAATTCATTGGTTAATTGATTTCCTAAAATCACACCGAAATGAAAAAATCTTAGTCATTTGTAAAACAGCACAAACGGCAATTCAACTTGAGCAAATTTTACGAGAAAAAGAAGCCATTCGCAGTGCTGTTTTCCATGAAAGGATGTCAATCATTGAACGAGATCGTGCAGCGGCTTATTTTTCTGATAGCGAAAATGGTGCTCAAGTTTTACTGAGTTCTAGCATTGGTTCTGAAGGCAGAAATTTCCAATTTGCTTGTCATCTCGTACTCTTCGATTTACCAGAAAATCCTGACTTACTTGAGCAATGTATTGGCCGTTTAGATCGCATCGGGCAAACGCGAGATGTACAAATTTATGTACCCTGCCTATCAGGTTCTGCACAGCAAGATTTAGCACGTTGGTATCATGAAGGATTAAATGCTTTTGAACAAACTTGCCCTATTGGTATGGCATTGTTTGAACAATATGAAACTTTATTAAAAGTGCGGTCAGAAAATAAAGCAGATTTTGAGCAACTCATTCTCCAAACGCAAAAACAAGCAAAAGCATTGCGTTTAGCCTTGGAAAAAGGTCGTGATCGTTTGTTAGAATTAAATTCTAATGGTGGTGAAAAGGCACAACGACTTGCGGGAGAAATTGCTCAAACAGACAATTCGCCACAATTAGTCAATTTTGCACTGAATTTATTTGATATTATTGGTGTAGAACAAGATGATTTAGGTGAAAACAGCATTGTCATCACGCCAACAGGCACCATGCTTGTTCCTGATTTTCCAGGACTAAAAGAAGAAGGTGTCACAGTAACTTTTGACCGACAACTAGCCCTTGCTCGTGAGGAATTAGAATTTCTTACCTGGGATCATCCAATGATACGTCAAGGCATTGATTTAATCGCTTCTGGTGACATCGGCAAAGCATCGATGGCATTATTAGTTAATAAACAGCTACCTGCAGGCACTCTTTTGGTTGAATTGATTTATATGATTGAAAGCCAATCACCAAAAGGTTTACAACTGAATCGTTTTCTTCCGCCTACGCCTGTTCGCTTATTGCTGGATAGCAAAGGAAACGATCTAGCCGGACAAGTTAATTTTAATACATTGCAAAATAAACTTAAGCCGCTAGGTAAAGATATTGCAAATAAAATGGTTAAAATGGCTCGTCCAAATATTGAGCAATTAATTAAACTAGGCGATCACAAAATAACTGAAATCGCACAGGCTAAAATTCAAGAAGCTAGTAAAGTAGCAGATCAAACATTGAGCAATGAGCTCAATCGACTTATTGCCTTGAAAGCAGTAAATAAAAATATCCGACAGGCGGAAATTGACGTATTAGAACAACAACGTTTAGTTTCTTTGGAAGAGTTAAGTAAAGCAAGCTGGCGACTAGATAGCCTTCGGGTAATAGTGACAAACAAGGAATAATATGGCACTTATTGAATACCATCCCCCTTTAGAACCTTATTTAGATATTATCTACCAAGATAATTATATCTGCGTGGTAAACAAGCCAAGTGGTTTACTTTCAGTTCCTGGCAATCAACCAGAATACTATGACAGTGCAATGAGTCGGGTAAAAGAGAAATTTGGATTTTGTGAACCTGCACACCGTTTAGATATGGCCACAAGTGGTATTATTCTGTTTGCATTAAGTAAAGCGGCGGATAAAGAGTTGAAACGTCAATTCCGTGAACGTGAGCCAAAGAAATATTATCACGCTTTAGTATGGGGACACTTAGAACAAGATAGTGGAAAAATTAATCTTCCAATGATTTGTGATTGGGAAAATCGCCCCCGTCAACGCATTGATTTTGTATTTGGCAAAAGAGCGGTCACGTTTTATGAAGTTTTAGAACGATTACCTACTAACTGCACTCGAGTTAAACTGACTCCAATCACAGGACGTTCACATCAACTTCGTTTACATACTCTCGCACTTGGACATCCCATTTTAGGGGATAAGTTTTATTCTCACCCACAAGCTAAATCAATGTCACCTCGCTTATGCTTACATGCAGAAGAACTTACGATTACGCACCCTATCACAGGTGAAAAAATGACATTCAGAGCTGAAGCTGAATTCTAGAAACGAAATATAAAAAAGGCTCACATCAGTGAGCCTTTTTATTTTATAACAAATTATTATTCCGCTGCCGCTTCTGCAACTTCTGGACGATCAACTAACTCAATGTATGCCATTGGAGCGTTGTCACCTGCACGGAAACCACATTTTAAGATACGGGTGTAACCACCTGCACGTTGAGCAAAACGTGGACCTAATTCATTGAATAATTTCGCAACAGTTTCGATGTTACGAGTACGAGCGAATGCTAAACGACGGTTTGCAACGCTATCTTCTTTTGCTAATGTAATTAACGGTTCAACTACACGACGTAATTCTTTAGCTTTTGGTAAAGTAGTCTTGATGATTTCATGACTAACTAAAGCACTTGCTAAGTTACGGAACATCGCTTGGCGATGGCTGCTATTACGGTTTAGTTGACGACCACTCTTACGATGGCGCATGATCTTATCCTTCTCAGAAAAATCTTAACCTATGACCAAACTAGTCTTCAGCAATACTTGCTGGTGGCCAATTCTCAAGGCGCATACCAAGTGACAAGCCACGTGAAGCGAGAACGTCTTTAATTTCAGTAAGAGATTTCTTACCAAGATTAGGCGTTTTTAATAACTCAACTTCTGTACGTTGTACTAAGTCACCGATATAGTGAATTGTTTCTGCTTTCAAACAGTTAGCAGAACGAACTGTCAACTCTAAGTCATCAACAGGACGTAATAAAATCGGATCAAATTCCGGTTTTTCTTCCTTGACTTCAGGTTGACGAACATCACGCAAATCAACGAATGCATCGAGTTGCTCTGCTAAAATTGTTGCTGCACGACGAATTGCTTCTTCCGGATCAATAGTCCCGTTAGTTTCTAACTCGATAACTAGTTTATCTAAGTCAGTACGTTGTTCAACACGTGCTGCTTCAACATTGTAAGCAATACGGTCAACTGGACTATAACAAGCGTCTACTAATAAACGACCAATTGGACGATCTTCATTTTGTGAATGAGTACGAGCAGATGCAGGTACATAACCTCTACCACGTTGAACACGAATACGCATATTAATAGATGCGTTTTCGTCTGTTAAGTGACAGATTACATGTGATGGATTAACAATCTCAACATCACCATCGTGGGTGATATCTGCTGCAACAACAGGGCCAATTCCAGATTTATTTAATGTCAGAATAACATCATCTTTATTCTGTACTTTAACCGCTAGACCTTTAAGGTTTAAAAGAACTTCAAGAATATCTTCCTGAACACCTTCTTTACTACTATATTCGTGCAGTACGCCATCAATTTCTACTTCAGTTACAGCACAACCTGGCATTGAAGACAGAAGGATACGACGTAATGCATTCCCTAGAGTATGACCAAAGCCACGCTCTAACGGTTCTAAGATCACCTTAGCATGAGTAGAGCTAATTTGCTCGATATCTACTAAGCGTGGCTTTAAAAATTCTGTAACAGAACCCTGCATTTTATCCTCTCTTTGCTTTTAAGCTTAACTATTATTTAGAGTAAAGCTCAACGATCAGATGTTCGTTAATGTCTGCTGATAAATCAGAACGTTCAGGAACACGTTTGAACACACCTTCCATTTTTGCAGAATCAACTTCTAACCAAGTTGGTTTTTCTCTTTGTTCTGCTAATTCTAATGATGCTTTAATACGTGCTTGTTTTTTAGATTTCTCACGAACAGCAACTACATCATTTACAGAAACTTGGAAAGATGGGATATTTACAACACGACCATTTACGACAATCGCTTTGTGGCTCACTAATTGACGAGCTTCTGCGCGAGTTGCAGCAAATCCCATGCGATAAACAACGTTATCCAATCTACCTTCTAATAATACTAGTAAGTTTTCACCAGTATTACCTTTTAAACGGTTTGCTTCTTTATAGTAGTTACGGAATTGACGTTCTAAAATACCATAGATACGACGAACTTTTTGTTTTTCACGTAATTGACTACCATAGTCAGACAAACGCGGTTTACGAGCACCGTGTTGACCTGGTGCTGTATCAATTTTACATTTTGAATCAATCGCACGCACACCTGATTTAAGGAATAAATCAGTGCCTTCACGACGGCTGAGCTTGAGTTTAGGGCCCAAATATCTTGCCATTTTCTTTCTCCAACTATCCTATTACGCCATTAAACACGACGTTTTTTCGGTGGACGACAACCGTTATGAGGAATCGGAGTCACATCAGTGATGTTCGTGATACGGAAACCCGCTGCATTTAATGCACGGATTGTTGATTCACGACCCGGACCCGGACCTTTAACCATAACTTCCAAGTTCTTTAAGCCGAATTCTTTAACGATTTCAGCACAACGTTCTGCAGCAACTTGTGCAGCGAACGGGGTAGATTTACGAGAACCACGGAAACCTGAACCACCTGCTGTAGCCCAAGCTAAAGCATTACCTTGACGGTCAGTAATGGTAACGATTGTATTATTGAAAGATGCGTGAATGTGTGCTACGCCATCTACAACTTGTTTTTTTACACGTTTACGTGCACGAACTGGTGTTTTAGCCATTCTTTATTTACCCCGACTATTTTTTGATCGGCTTACGTGGACCCTTACGGGTACGCGCATTAGTTTTAGTACGTTGACCACGTACCGGTAAACTACGACGATGACGTAAACCACGGTAACAACCTAAGTCTAAAAGACGTTTGATGTTTAGTGTTACTTCACGACGTAAGTCACCTTCAACGGTAAATTTACCAACTTCGTCACGCAGTTTGTCAATCTGCTCTTCAGACAATTCGCTGATCTTAACATCTTCAGCAATACCCGCTGCAGCACAAATGCTTTTAGAACGAGTTTTACCGATACCGTAAATTGCAGTTAAAGCGATTACAGCGTGTTTGTGATCAGGAATGTTAATGCCTGCAATACGGGCCACTATGCACTCCTATTATTTTAACTAATTTGGTATTCTGATCTTGAAAAGCCCGTTTTCAGGATACTCAAACAGAATACCAAGGACATAAATGAGTTGAGTAGTATAACTACTCAACCGGTTCTTTGCAAGAAGAAATGTTAATTAACCTTGACGTTGTTTATGTTTAGGGTCGCTGCATAATACGCGAACAACACCTTCACGTTTAACAATTTTACAGTTACGACACATCTTCTTAACGGAAGCACGAACTTTCATTGCTTATCCTTTTTACTTAAATGAACAATTACTGTCCAAAACCTTTAAGGTTTGCTTTTTTTAACGCAGATTCATATTGAGACGACATTAAGTGACTCTGAACTTGCACGATAAAATCCATAATTACAACAACAACGATTAATAAGGAAGTACCACCGAAGTAGAATTTAACATCCCATGCTGATGTCATAATGTAAGGGACTAAACATACGAACGTTACATAAAGACCGCCAATTAATGTTAAGCGAGTCATTACTTTATCAATATAACGTGATGTTTGTTCACCTGGTCTAATTCCTGGGATAAATGCACCAGATTTTTTTAGATTATCTGCTGTATCACGTGGATTATATTGCATTGCAGTATAGAAGAAACTGAAGAAAATAATCGCTACCGCATAAACAAGAAGATATAAAGGCTGTCCAGGATTCAACAACATTGATAAGTCATTTAACCACTCAAACTTATCATTCTGACCAAACCATTGTGTCAATGTAGCTGGGAATAAAATAATGCTTGAAGCAAAAATTGCTGGCATTACGTTTGCCATATTAACTTTTAATGGTAAGTGAGTTGAATGACCACCTAAAATTTGACGTCCTTGTTGACGCTTAGCATATTCAACACGAATTCTACGTTGTCCACGTTCTACGAAGACAACAAAATAAGTTACTGCAAAAACAATAGCAGCGATTAGTAGAAGAACTAAAGGATGCATTTGTCCTTGACGAGCTTGCTCAACTGTTTCGATGATTGCATGCGGCAATCCTGCAACAATACCACCAAAAACAAGAATTGAGATACCGTTACCAATACCTCTTTCAGTAATTTGCTCACCTAACCACATTAAGAACATGGTTCCGGTTACAAGACTCACTACTGCAGTGAAGTAAAAAGTAAAACCGATATTTGGCACTAACTGTGGCAACATATTCGGTAAACCGGTAGAAATTGCGATAGCTTGGATAGTAGCAAAAACCACCGTTGCATAACGAGTATACTTGGTGATTTTTCTTTGTCCTGCTGCGCCTTCTTTTTTCAATTCTGCTAAGGCAGGTGAAACCGTAGCAAGCAACTGCATTACGATAGATGCCGAGATATATGGCATGATACCTAATGCTAAAATTGATGCTCGGCTCAATGCACCACCAGAGAACATGTTTAACATATCAATGATGGTGCCTTTTTGTTGTTCAACTAATTGAGCTAGCACGGCGGCATCAATACCAGGAAGCGGAATAAAAGAACCAATACGATAAACGATAAGTGCACCTAATACAAAAAGCAATCTGCTTTTTAGTTCACCAGTACCACTATTAGTACTTCTGCTTTGATAACCTGGTTGTTTAGCCATTTGCTAATTATTCCTCAACTGAACCGCCAGCAGCTTCGATTGCTGCTTTTGCACCTTTAGTTACACGTAAACCACGTACAGTAACTGCAGATTTCACTTCACCAGCTAAGATAACTTTAGCGAATTGAATATCTTTAGTTAAAATGTTTGCAGCTTTTAATGCTTCTAAAGTGACAACATTTCCTTCAACTTTTGTTAATTCGTTTAAACGAACTTCAGCAGTTACAGCTGATTTCATTGAAGTGAAACCAAATTTTGGTAAACGACGGTATAATGGCATTTGGCCACCCTCGAAACCACGACGAACACCGCCGCCAGTACGAGATTTTTGACCTTTATGACCACGACCACCAGTTTTTCCTAAACCTGAACCAATACCACGACCAAGGCGTTTTGCGCTGTGCTTAGCACCTTCAGCCGGAGATAGAGTATTTAAACGCATCTCTTACTCCTCCACTTTAACCATGTATGAAACTTGGTTAATCATACCACGTACTGCCGGAGTATCGATTAACTCAACAGTATGGTGCATATGGCGAAGACCAAGACCACGCAAGGTAGCTTTGTGCTTCGGTAAACGAGCAATTGAGCTACGAACTTGAGTTACTTTAATAGTTTTAGCCATTATCAATTACCCCAAAATTTCATCAACGGTTTTGCCACGTTTAGCAGCAACCATTTCTGGTGATTTCATATTTGCTAATGCATCAATAGTTGCACGAACAACGTTGATTGGGTTGGTTGAACCATACGCTTTAGAAAGAACGTTACGTACACCAGCAACTTCTAACACTGAACGCATTGCACCACCTGCGATGATACCTGTACCTTCGCTAGCTGGTTGCATAAATACGCGAGAACCAGTGTGAACACCTTTAACTGGGTGTTGTAATGTACCTTCATTTAAAGCGACATTAATCATATTGCGACGTGCTTTTTCCATCGCTTTTTGGATCGCTGCCGGAACTTCACGAGCTTTACCATAACCAAAACCTACGCGACCGTTACCATCGCCTACTACTGTTAAAGCAGTAAAGCTCATAATACGACCACCTTTTACAGTTTTTGATACACGGTTTACTGCGATTAGCTTCTCTTGCAGTTCACCAGCTTGTTTTTCGATGTTTGACATCTCAATTTACCTCATTAGAACTGTAGACCAGCTTCACGTGCAGCGTCCGCTAAAGTTTGGACACGACCATGATATTTAAAACCGGAACGGTCAAAAGCAACGTCTTTAACGCCTTTTGCTAATGCGCGCTCAGCAACAAGTTTACCTACTACTGCTGCGGCATCTTTATTACCGGTATATTTAACTTGCTCACGAATTGCTTTTTCAACAGTTGAAGCAGCGGCAAGCACTTCTGAACCGTTTGGTGCAATAACTTGTGCGTAGATATGACGCGGAGTACGGTGAATAACTAGACGAGTTACACCTTGCTCTCTCATCATATGACGTGCACGAGCTGCACGACGGATACGAGCTGATTTCTTATCCATAGTGTTACCTTAATTATTTCTTCTTAGCCTCTTTCATACGTACTACTTCATCAGAGTAACGTACACCTTTACCTTTATAAGGTTCAGGACGGCGATAAGCACGAATATCTGCTGCAACTTGACCAATTAACTGCTTGTCAGCACCTTTTAAAACGATTTCCGTTTGTGAAGGGCATTCAGCAGTAATACCTGCTGGTAAAGTGTGCTCCACAGGGTGAGAGAAACCTAAGCTTAATGCAACTACGTTGCCTTTAACTTGAGCCCTGTAACCAACACCCACTAGTTGTAATTTCTTAGTGAAGCCTTCAGTAACACCGATAACCATTGCATTAACTAATGCACGAGCTGTACCCGATTGAGCATTCGCTTCAACAAAACCTTCACGTGGAGTGAAAGTAAAGTGACCATTATCTTGTTTAACTTCAACTGAGTGATGAATTGTGCGAGATAACTCGCCATTTTTTCCTTTTACTGTTAATAGCTGACCGTCGAGTTTAACTTCAACGCCGGCAGGAATATTAACAGGTGCCTTTGCAACACGAGACATTTTCCTACCCCTCT
Organism: Haemophilus parainfluenzae; assembly: GCF_014931415.1. Classification (NCBI taxonomy): domain Bacteria; kingdom Pseudomonadati; phylum Pseudomonadota; class Gammaproteobacteria; order Pasteurellales; family Pasteurellaceae; genus Parahaemophilus; species Parahaemophilus parainfluenzae. Next base: position 406,680 of record NZ_CP063121.1, read on the forward strand.
ATTAAGCTACGTAACAGATGATCTCACCGCCTAAGCCCGCTTGACGAGCTGCACGGTCAGTCATAACACCTTTAGATGTAGAAATTACAGCAACACCTAAACCACCCATAACTTTTGGTAATTCGTCTTTACGTTTGTAAATACGAAGACCAGGACGGCTTACACGTTGGATGCTTTCTACAACCGGTTTGCCTTGGAAATATTTTAAAGTAATTTCCAATTCAGGTTTTGCACCTTCTAAAACTTTAACGCTTTCGATATAACCTTCAGCAGCTAATACGTTGGCAATTGCCACTTTTAGCTTGGAAGAAGGCATATTGATTGCAACTTTGTTCGCAGCTTGACCGTTACGAATACGGGTCAACATATCTGCGATTGGATCTTGCATACTCATTGTACTTTTTCTCCGATTCCAAAATAAAGTGGTATATTACCAGCTCGCTTTTCTAAGGCCTGGGATCTCGCCGCGCATAGCAGCTTCACGAACCTTAATACGGCTTAAACCAAACTTACGTAAAACGCCGTGAGGACGTCCAGTTTGGCGGCAACGGTTACGTTGACGACTAGGGCTAGAATCACGTGGTAAAGTTTGTAATTTTAACACTGCATTCCAACGTTCTTCGTCAGAGGCATTGACATCAGAAATGATTTTCTTTAATTCTGCACGTTTAGCGAAGAATTTTTCAGCCAATTTAACGCGTTTTACATCGCGTGCTTTCATTGATTGTTTTGCCATTATAACCTGCCTTATTTACGGAATGGGAAATTAAAGGCAGCAAGTAGTGCTTGACCTTCTTCATCATTCTTAGCAGTAGTTGTGATAGTGATATCTAAACCACGTACACGATCTACTTTATCGTAATCGATTTCAGGGAAGATGATTTGTTCACGCACACCCATGCTGTAGTTACCACGACCATCAAATGATTTCGCGCTTAGACCGCGGAAGTCACGAATACGTGGAACAGCAATTGTAATTAAACGTTCAAAGAACTCCCACATACGCTCACCGCGTAGTGTTACTTTACAACCGATTGGATATCCCTGACGGATTTTAAAGCCAGCAACAGATTTACGAGCTTTAGTTACTAAAGGTTTTTGACCGCTAATTGCTGCTAAGTCCGCTACTGCGTTGTCTAGCAATTTCTTATCGGTCAATGCTTCACCCACACCCATATTCAGGGTAATCTTTTCGATTCGTGGGACTTGCATGACAGATTTGTAGCCGAATTTATTTTTTAACTCGTTTACTACTTGATCTCTGTAGTAATCATGCAGTTTCGCCATCGCATTACTCCAGTTTGTTAGATAATTTCATTGTTAGATTTGAAGAAACGTACTTTTTTGCCGTCTTCGAATCTAAAACCTACACGGTCAGCTTTGTTTGTTTTTGGATTGAAAATCGCAACATTAGAAGCATCGATAGCCGCTTCTTTTTTCACTAAACCACCAGCTTGTCCTAAAGCAGGAACTGGTTTTTCATGTTTAGTGATGATGTTGATACCTTCAACAAACACTTTACCGTTTGGTAACACTTTAGTTACCTTGCCACGCTTGCCTTTGTCTTTACCGGCAAGTACGATTACTTCATCGTTTTGACGAATTTTTGCAGCCATTTCTCACTTCTCCTTACAGTACTTCTGGTGCCAAAGAAATGATCTTCATGAATTTCTCAGAACGAAGTTCACGAGTCACCGGTCCAAAAATACGAGTACCGATTGGTTGCTCTGTGTTATTGTTTAAAATTACACAAGCGTTACCATCGAAGCGAATGACTGATCCGTCTGGGCGACGAACACCCTTCTTGGTGCGCACAACAACTGCTTTTAATACATCACCTTTTTTAACTTTACCGCGTGGAATTGCTTCTTTCACAGTAACTTTGATGATATCACCAATAGCAGCATAACGACGGTGCGATCCACCTAGAACCTTGATACACATTACGCTGCGAGCACCAGAGTTATCGGCAACATCCAGCATAGTCTGTTCTTGGATCATATTTTATGCTCCGTTAAGTTAATAATACACCCTTGCGGGACGAACCTATCCATGCCTTATAAAGATATATGGCGGATAGGTGGCGGAGTTTACCAAAAGAAGAATATAAAAGCAACGATAATTTTTCTTTATCCCTTTTTCTGCTATTCCCAAAATGAGGCAGACATTTACCGCGTTTTTGAATAAAAAAATATAGGTAAGATATTATAAAAAAACCTCTAACGATTTTGTTAGAGGGGGTTGATTTAGTGGTAGATTAATACTTTTTTACGCACCTTTCTGGAGAATCAGATCATATGATATATTTAATAAATTCAGTAAATCAATACTAAAAACTTTATCAAGTCCTATCAAAATCGCTGCTAGCCAAGCCCCCCCCTAATATAAGTACAGCAATCCCTTCCGCGTCCGAAATAAAACCGCCTTTCATAAAACATCCACCATCAATACATTAAAATCACTTCACTTTCTTAGGAAAAATTTCTTTTCCTAACAGCCACAAATACGTATCCAAGTCTTTTAAAGAGAAATTATCTAAACCAAAGGTTTTATTGAAATCAAGCAACACCTCATTAAACCGTTGATAGTTTTTAAGTTCTTTATGTTTAAACGTCGAAAAAGGATAGGCTTTATTTAACGCCACTAATATTTTATCGACGTAGCTGTCATAAATAGGAAAAAATTTTGGATTGTGATGGCTACAATATTTGGTAGCGAAAGAATAGAAATCTCTTTTCTTACCATCACTCATGGTCACTTCTTTAATTTCATCCACCAAAGAAATATCGCCTTGTTTTAAGCGGTTATCTAAATTTGGAATCGTCAAAATATGCTTAGCTACAGCATAAGTATTAAAAATATTAGTGCTATAAAAATCATTTAATGTTGATGATTTAAGCAAAACATCATTAATATCCGTGTTATGTGGAAGTAAATTAAATAACTTCTCTAATGCTTTTTCTTGTAATACATAATTTTCTAGCGTTTCACGCTTTGCCAGATAATGCTTAAGTTGTTTAGCACTAGGTTTTTCTAAATTAATCATTAGTCTAACTCTCTGGTTACTGTCGCCACGCTAGTAAAATCACAGTTCTTACAAGCGTAGGTTTCGTCTTCTATCACTTTCATCACTTTGATAAAACGGGTTTTACTTTTGCCTGATGAAGTGGTTTCTGTGACCTCTTTATTTGCAGGGTAACGTTCGACTACTTTGACATCCTTAAGATAAACAGAATCTCTCTTATCACATTTTGGACATCTATATCCCTCATCTGCAATCTCTTTCACGTTATAATTGAAAGCCCTAACCTTAGAGGTTCGATAATCGCACTGTGTACATCCTGTTACGCTTTCGAAATCTTTTTTCCAACTCTCCATTCTACGCCCGTCTTCATTGATAATGCCATTAAAGACATATGGCCCGATAGTATCTTCATCATCTAACCTTTTTATCGCGTTATCTGCGCCACATTTAGGACATCTTACGGCTGCGGCCTTTTTTTCCGCCTTTTCTTTTTTCTCAATAAAATATCCTATGATCGCCAGCAGAACTAAGACACCAGCACCGACGCCGATCCATTCAAGCCATCCCATAAATTAAAACCTCCAAAAATTAAATAAATAGATTGAATACAAGCTAACACTTTGTTTGATAATTTGTTTTAGTTGTTATGTCAATAACAACTAAAAGAAGTATACTTGTTTGCTAACTAACTATTTTTAAATGGAAAACTTGAAAATATTTCTATGAATATAGGACTGTTTTGCAACTACATTGCAATGCCTCGCTCTGGGCTATGCCCATCTCCCCCGTAAACAGAGAGAGAAAAAAGAAAGAATCGAGAGTAAAGAAGCTTTCCAAAATCCGCTTTCGACTGGAACGAATAGGAAGGAAGTGCGGTAATTTTTAAATAAGTTTTTCGTTATGCAAAAACAAAAAAGCCAACGGCATTCACCATTGGCTTTTATTTTTTAACTTGTTAATTAAGCAATAACTGCTTTCTCAACAACACGAACTAAAGTCCAAGATTTGGTTTTAGAGAGAGGACGACATTCGCGAATCTCTACTACATCACCTAATTTGGCTTCGTTGTTCTCATCGTGTACGTGTAATTTAGTTGTACGACGGATAAATTTACCGTATAACGGGTGTTTTACCTTACGTTCAATAGCAACAACGAAAGATTTTTCCATTTTGTCGCTAACAACTTTACCTTGTACGCTACGAATTTTATCAGTCATTACTCACCCGCCTTCTCAGTTAAAATGGTTTTAACGCGTGCGATATCACGACGCACTTGTTTAGCCTGATGGGTTTGTTGAAGCTGACCGGTGGCTGTTTGCATACGCAATTTGAATTGTTCACCTAAAAGGTTCACTAATTCATTATTCAGCTCTTCAACACTTTTTGTACGTAAATCTTGAGCTTTCATTACATCACCGTCTTAGTTACGAAGGTAGTCTTGATTGGCAATTTAGCAGCTGCTAATGCAAATGCTTGTCTTGCGATCTCTTCTGACACACCATCCATTTCATAAAGTACTTTACCCGGTTGGATTAAGGCTACCCAGTACTCAACGTTACCTTTACCTTTACCCATACGGACTTCTAATGGTTTTTCAGTAATTGGTTTATCTGGGAAAACACGGATCCAGATTTTACCTTGACGTTTAACTGCACGTGTCATTGCACGACGAGCCGCTTCAATTTGACGAGCGGTTAAACGACCACGACCAACTGCTTTTAACCCGAATGTACCGAAGCTAACTTCAGTACCACCCGCGATACCACGGTTACGGCCTTTGTGAACTTTACGGAATTTTGTACGTTTTGGTTGCAACATTTAGCGTTTCTCCTTACTTACGACCTTTGCCACGCGGAGCCTTTTTAGGCTTGTCGGCAGGTTGTTGTTCTGATTGCGCAACTGCAGCCATTCCACCCAAAATTTCACCTTTGAAGATCCATACTTTAACGCCGATTACGCCGTATGTAGTATGAGCTTCTGCAGTGTTATAATCGATGTCCGCACGAAGAGTATGTAGAGGTACACGACCTTCACGATACCATTCAGAACGTGCGATTTCTGCACCACCTAAACGACCGCTAACTTCAACTTTGATACCTTTAGCACCTAAACGCATTGCGCTTTGTACCGCACGTTTCATAGCACGACGGAACATTACACGACGTTCTAATTGAGAAGCGATGCTGTCTGCAACTAATTTTGCATCTAATTCCGGTTTTTTCACTTCAGCAATGTTGATTTGAGCCGGAACGCCAGCGATTTGAGATACTGCGTTACGTAATTTTTCAACATCTTCACCTTTTTTACCGATAACGATACCAGGGCGAGCTGTGTGAATTGTTACACGAATACTTTTCGCTGGACGCTCAATAGTAATACGTGAAACCGAAGCGTTTGCTAATTCTTTAGTTAAGAATTTGCGTACTTTGAAGTCACCGTCAAGATTGTCGGCGAAATCTTGTGTATTCGCGAACCAAGTAGAGTTCCAAGGTTTTACAATACCTAGGCGAATACCATTTGGATTTACTTTTTGACCCATTGCTATTCCTCTACTTATTAACGATCTGACACAACCACAGTGATGTGGCTAGTACGTTTTAAAATACGATCTGCACGACCTTTAGCACGTGGCATAACACGTTTCATGCTAGGACCTTCGTCAACGAAGATTTTAGCAACTTTAAGATCATCGATATCTGCACCATCATTATGCTCTGCGTTAGCAATAGCAGACTCTAATACTTTTTTCACTAAAGCCGCAGCTTTTTTGTTAGTAAAAGTTAAGATTTCTAATGCTTGCGCAACTTTTTTACCACGAATTAAATCGGCAACTAAGCGAGCTTTTTGGGCAGAAGTGCGAGCGTAACGATGTTTTGCGATAGTTTCCATCTATTTACCTCTTATTTCTTAGCTTTCTTATCTGCCGCGTGACCGCGGTATGTACGAGTCGGTGCAAATTCACCTAATTTATGGCCGATCATTTCATCAGATACATAAACAGGAACGTGCTGACGACCATTATGGACTGCGATGGTCAATCCGATCATTGAAGGAATGATCATTGAACGACGGGACCAAGTTTTGATTGGTTTTTTATCCCCGCTTTCCACCGCCTTCTCTACCTTCTTCAACAAGTGTAGGTCAAGGAAAGGACCTTTCTTGAGAGAACGTGGCATGGCTTATCCTCTTATTAATTTAAATTATTTGCCACGACGACGTACGATATATTTATCAGTACGTTTGTTGTGACGAGTTTTCTTACCTTTAGTTTGAACGCCCCAAGGAGTTACTGGGTGTTTACCAAAGTTACGACCTTCACCACCACCGTGTGGGTGATCTACTGGGTTCATTGCTGTACCACGAACTGTAGGGCGAATGCCTCTCCAGCGGTTAGCACCAGCTTTACCCAATACGCGAAGCATATGTTCTGAGTTACCAACTTCACCGATTGTAGCAACACATTCAGCTAATACTTTACGCATTTCGCCTGAACGTAAACGTAAAGTTACGTAGTTGCCTTCACGAGCGATGATTTGTACATAAGCACCAGCAGAACGAGCGATTTGACCGCCTTTACCTGGTTTTAATTCAACGTTATGTACTGTTGAACCAACTGGGATATTACGCATTGGTAATGAGTTACCCACTTTAATTGGTGAGTTAACGCCAGATTGGATTTGATCGCCAACTGACAAACCTTTAGGTGCTAAGATATAACGGCGTTCACCATCTTTATAAAGCACTAAAGCAATGTTAGCTGAACGGTTTGGATCATATTCTAAACGTTCAACAACCGCTGGGATATCTAACTTGTTACGTTTGAAATCGATTAAACGGTAATGTTGTTTATGACCACCACCGATGTGGCGAGTGGTAATACGACCATAATTGTTACGACCACCAGTTTTAGATTTAGTATCTAGAAGAGGCGCGTAAGGTTTACCCTTGTATAATTCAGGGTTCACGATTTTAACAACGTGACGACGACCAGCGGAGGTCGGCTTACATTTAACGATAGCCATTCTCTAATTTCCTCCGATTACTCTGCACTGTCCACGAAGTCCAAGTTTTGGCCTTCGGCTAAAGTTACATAAGCTTTTTTCCAGTCGCTGCGACGACCCATTTTGTTACCACGGCGTTTAGTTTTACCTTTAACAACCACAGTACGAACTGAGTCAACTTTTACTTCAAATAATTGAGCAACAGCAGCAGCAATTTCAGCTTTGTTCGCATCTAAAGCAACTTTAAGTACAACAGTGTTAGATTTTTCAGCATTGTTAGTTGCTTTTTCAGAGATGTGCGGTGCACGTAGCACGCTTAGCAAACGTTCTTGACTCATGCTAGGATCTCCTCAATTTGTTTCACAGCGTCAACAGTAACAATCACTTTATCGAAAGCGATTAAGCTAACTGGATCGATACCTTGAACATCACGTACATCAACTTTATATAAGTTACGTGCCGCTAAGAATAGATTTTCATCTAAACTTGCTGTGATAATTAACGCATCTTCAACTGCTAAATCTTTTAATTTTTGTACTAATACTTTAGTTTTTGGTGCATCTAATTCGAATTTTTCAACAACAACCAAACGGTCTTGACGAACTAATTCAGAAAGAATGCTTTTGATAGCACCACGGTACATTTTCTTGTTCACTTTTTGGCTGTGATCTTGTGGTTTAGCCGCGAAGGTTGTACCACCAGAACGCCAGATTGGTGATTTGATATCACCAGAACGAGCACGACCTGTACCTTTTTGACGCCAAGGTTTTTTACCTGAACCAGACACTTCAGCACGAGTTTTTTGCGCACGAGTACCTTGACGAGCACCTGCTGCATAAGCAACAACAACTTGGTGAATCAAAGCTTCGTTAAACTCACGTCCGAAGGTAGTTTCAGAAACAGTTAGTGCGTTTGCACCTACAACTTGTAATTCCATCTCTATCTCCTAGACTTATGCTTTAACTGCCGGCTTAACGATAACATCGCCATTGATAGCACCAGGTACAGAACCTTTTACTAATAGCAATTTACGCTCAGCATCTACACGAACAACTTCAAGTGATTGAACGGTTACACGCTCAGCACCTAAATGTCCTGCCATTTTTTTACCTTTAAACACACGACCTGGAGTTTGGTTTTGACCAATAGAACCAAGTACACGATGTGATAAAGAGTTACCATGTGTAGCATCTTGAGTACGGAAGTTCCAACGTTTAACACCACCTTGGAAACCTTTACCTTTAGAAGTACCAGTAACATCTACTTTTTTAACATCTGCAAAGATGTCAACATTGATTTCTTGACCTAAAGTGAATTCTTCACCTTCAGTACGAAATTCCCATAAACCGCGACCAGCTTCAACACCTGCTTTCACGAAATGGCCTGCTTCAGGTTTAGTTACACGATTCGCTTTTTTAGAACCAGTAGTAACTTGAACTGCAGTATAGCCATCGTTTTCAAGAGTTTTAACTTGAGTTACGCGGTTGGCTTCGATTTCGATAACGGTAACTGGTACAGAAACACCGTCTTCATTGAAGATACGGGTCATACCAACTTTACGACCGACTAAACCAATCATTGTAATAACCTCTTAATTAACCTAGGCTGATCTGCACGTCCACGCCGGCAGCCAAATCTAAACGCATTAATGCATCAACAGTTTTTTCTGTTGGCTCTACGATATCTACTAAACGTTTGTGTGTACGAATTTCGTATTGGTCACGCGCGTCTTTGTTCACGTGTGGAGAAATCAACACGGTGAAACGCTCTTTACGAGTTGGTAAAGGGATTGGACCACGAACTTGTGCACCAGTACGTTTAGCTGTTTCTACGATCTCCGCAGTAGATTGATCGATCAAACGGTGATCGAAAGCTTTTAAGCGGATACGGATTCTTTGGTTCTGCATTAGACCAGAGCTCCAATAAAATTTAGCTAATAAAAAACTAACACCAATCACAATTCTAACTTCAAAATAGAAAAGGAGGTGTAAGTTACCTGTTATATAGTCTCCAAATCGGAAACATTGTTAGTATTACATATCGTAACACTCGTTTAATAAATGATTACATTAAACGGCTTTCAATATCTGAAAGCCCGTGGATATTACACAAAAACACCTAATTATGCAAGCTTTTTGTTCAATTAATTTCCACAAATAAAAAAGTGCGGTCATTTTCTCGAGTATTTTCACCTGAAAAAATGACTGCACTTTATATAAATGAAATTTATAGTTTGTTATCTAACATTGCAATATGTCTTGTTGCGGCAATCCATGCGCCAACATAGCCCATAATTAAGCAGCTTACTAATAAGAAGATTAGCTCGCCTACGCCTAACCCATTGAGATCAAAGGTAACCGCAAAAATATCCGTTACATACTTCACCGCTGACGTAAAGTAACCCACAATAAGACTACTAAACAATGCGGCGATCACACCCCCTAACACGGCATAAATCATACCAGTGTAAAGATAAGGACGAAGAATAAATTGATCCGTTGCACCTAATAGCTTCATCACATCAATACTTGCTCGGCTACTATAAACATCAGAACGAATGCTATTTCCGATAACGAGGAATACAGCTATTGTCATTAACACCGTGCAGAAAATTGCCACGTGTGCAAACAACCACGAAAGTGCGGTCAATTTTTCCATCCAATCGTTATCGAGACGAACTTCTTGTACGCCTTTAATTTTATTTAAATTTGCGCGTAACTCAGCTCGTTTTTCTGATTCATTAAACGCTTTAGACGGTTTCACCATCACCACTGCCGGCAATGGGTTGTCATCTAAAATTTCTAACTCTTCACCAAAACCAGACCAACTTTTAAACTCTTTCAAACTGTCTTGGCGAGAAACATAATTTAACGATTCCACGCCTTCTTGCTGACGGATTTTTTCTACCACTAAGTTAGCATCTTCTTCACTTAAATTTTTGTGTAAATAGATTGTGAGTTCGCTTTCCGGATAAAATTGAGTCGTCGCTAAGTGTAAATTTTTCCATAACAAATAGCTCACCGTTGGAATCGTGAGAGATACGGCAATAACTAAAATTGTTAGCAATGTACCAAATTTACGTTTTACTAAATCGCTCAAAACAGAACGCAAAGTATAAGCAGTTTGCACGCCAAAAGAAGCATCAATACGTCTTGTCATTTTTTATCCTTAATAGCGTAAGTAGCCTTGTTCAAGTACAAGACATGGTTTTGGTTTTTGTTGAATTAAATTGATATCGTGTGTCGCAATTAACACCGTCATGCCTAAACGATTAAACTCTTCAAACAGATTAAAAATCCCTAAAGAAAGTTCATCATCAAGGTTACCTGTAGGCTCATCCGCTAATAAAAGTTGCGGTTTATGTACGATTGCACGCGCGATATCCACACGTTGTTGCTCACCACCTGAGATTTGTGGCGGCATATAATTCGCTTTACTACGTAAGCCCACACGATCTAATGCAACCAATGCGCGTGTATGTGCTTCTTTCGGGTTCATGCCAGCAATAATCAATGGCAACGCCACATTTTCTGCTACGCTACGATCCGTTAATAGACGGTAATCTTGGTGAACCATGCCAATTTGGCGGCGTAAAAATGGGATTTCATATTTAGACAAACGCGTAATATCATGACCATTAAACCAAATATTACCGGCATTCGCCTTTTCCATTCCCATGATTAATTTAAGCAAGGTACTTTTACCCGCGCCAGAATGCCCAACAAGATAAGTCATACTTCCAACAGGAAGATGAAAATTCAAGCCTTGTAAGGCCGGCTGAGTCGCACCGTGATAAGCTTTAGAGACATTTGAAAATCGAATCACTTTATTATTCCTTTTTATTCTTCATTTTCGTGAACAAATAATGCTTCAATAAATTCTTCTGCATTAAATTCGCGTAAATCTTCTATCTTTTCACCCACACCAATATAACGAATTGGTAAATTAAACTGATCTGCAATGGCGAAAATTACCCCACCTTTTGCTGTTCCATCTAATTTGGTTAATGTAATACCTGTTAACCCAACCGCCTCATTAAAGAGTTTAGCTTGGCTAATTGCATTCTGCCCTGTACCCGCATCTAAGGTAAGCATGATTTCGTGCGGCGCGGTTTCATCGTATTTTCTCATGACACGAACAATCTTCTTCAATTCATCCATGAGATTATTTTTATTTTGTAAACGACCAGCCGTATCCGCAATTAAAATATCAATATTACGTGCCGCGGCAGATTGCATCGCATCAAAAATTACAGACGCAGAATCTGAACCCGTACTTTGTGCCACAACCGGAATATTATTACGTTCTCCCCATACTTGAAGTTGTTCTACTGCAGCAGCACGGAAGGTATCCCCTGCCGCTAACATGACTGATTTTCCTTCATTTTGGAATTTGCGAGCCAATTTACCAATTGTGGTTGTTTTACCTACACCGTTTACGCCAACCATCAAAATAACATAAGGCTTTTTAGTCGTATCAATGACCAATGGTTTGGCAACCGGTTTTAGAATTTCTACCATTTCAACTTTAAGTTGTTGGTAAAGCAATTCCGCATCTTGTAACTGTTTACGACTTGCGTGCTCCGTTAAATTCTTAATGATTTTATTCGTTGTTGGCACACCAATATCGGCAATTAAAAGCTGCTCTTCCAACTCTTCAAATAAATCATCGTCAATCTTTTTACCTAAAAAGAACGCTCGGAAACCTGCACCAATATTTTGTTTAGTTTTGAGTAAGTCTTTGACTAAACGACTAAAAAAGCCACCTTCACTTGGTTTTTCTTGCGTTTCGGTATTAATATCTGAACGGAATTCATCTTTAACATCTTCAACAATTTCAGGCTCAATCTCAGCATCAACCACAGGAAGATCTTCAACGACATTATCTTGCTCAATAATGCTTTCTGTTGGCTCTTCCTCAGAAAGTGCGGTAGAAACTCCTTCTGTTTTTTCTGTCTCTTCAGCCGTTGCCTCAATCACCGGTGTATCTAAAACTGGCTCAATATTGACCGCACTTTCAGGTGAAATCACTTCTTCTACAACAGGTTCAATATGCTCAACAATGGTATTCTCAGCTTTATCCTCTTGCAGCTGTTCCGCTAACTCCTGTAATTCTTCCTGTTCAACTTGTTCTAATTGAACGTTCTCGCTATTGTGAACAATCTCTTCCGTAGGCGAAACATCGGCAGATTCAACAGATGACTCTTCAATAGTTGGCTCAATTTTTTGTTCTTCTTGCTTTTTATTGCGACCAAAAAGAGAGGCCCAAAACCCGCCTTTTTTCTTTTCTTCTGACATAAATTCTTCTCTTAAACACAAATCTTTAAAAAATACTGCCTATTCTAGCAAAAAATCGTCTAAACTAAGCACAATTTTCACTAAAAATCTGTTTCTTTATGAAAAAAATGCAAGTTCAAAATGCTAAAGGCGAAGTTCGAATCATCGCGGGTCTTTGGCGTGGACGAAAATTACCGGTTTTAAATGCGGAAGGTTTGCGCCCTACCGGTGATCGCGTGAAAGAAACCTTATTCAACTGGTTGATGCCTTACATTGTGGATAGTCATTGTCTTGATTGCTTTGCGGGTAGTGGCTCACTTGGCTTTGAGGCTCTTTCTCGTCAAGCGAAACAGGTGACGTTTTTAGAGTTGGATAAAACCGTGGCGAATCAATTAAAGAAAAATTTGCAAACGCTAAAAACGACAGCTGAACAAGCCCAAGTGATTAATCAAAATAGCTTGGAATTTTTAAAACAAGCACAAAATCAGCCGCACTTTGATGTGGTATTCTTGGATCCACCTTTTCATTTTGGTTTAGCTGAACAAGCAATAGCTCTCTTAGAGGAAAAGAATTGGCTGTTGCCTCATGCGTTGATTTATGTGGAAACAGAAAAAGACAAACCGCTAAGCGTGCCTGAAAATTGGCAATTACTAAAAGAAAAAACCACAGGTATGGTGAGTTACCGCCTGTATCAAAAAGATTAGGAAATCATTATGTTAGACATTGTGTTATATGAACCTGAAATTCCGCAAAATACGGGAAATATTATTCGTCTTTGTGCGAACACTGGCTTTCGACTTCATTTAATCGAGCCACTTGGCTTTACCTGGGATGATAAAAAATTACGTCGTTCCGGCTTGGATTATCATGAATTTGCTGAAATCAAAAAACATAAAACCTTTGAAGCCTTTTTAGAAAGCGAAAAACCGAAACGTCTTTTTGCACTCACCACTAAAGGCGGCCCTGCGCATAGCGAAGTGCAATTTGAATTAGGGGATTATTTAATGTTTGGCCCTGAAACACGTGGTATTCCAATGTCTATTTTGGATAAAATGCCAATGGAACAAAAAATCCGTATCCCAATGACCGCAAATAGCCGCAGTATGAACTTATCTAACTCGGTAGCTGTTGCAGTTTATGAGGCTTGGCGACAACTTGGTTACGAAGGCGCGGTGAATTTAAATCGATAAAAAACCAGTAAAATAGCTGCTTATTTTCTAAACAAAAATAAGCAGCTTTCTTTTTGCATTTAATTTGTGATCTCGATCACATATTTATAATTTTAAGATTTCCTTTTTACCAAAACAGCAGTATAAATAAATTACATTTAGAGAGGGATCTCGATGTACCCACTTGATCTATCAAGCTCTAGTCTTTCTTGACTCTTCAAGCAAACCTTCCCCGTTGTCCTAAATAAAGAATTGGCAGTCGAATGATTTGCCCTCCATTTGTATCCCTAAAATTTAACAACTATTGCAGCAAAATTAGTTTCATCTCACATCAATAAGGAGGTTGGGTGAATGAAGTTAATTTTGAATTGGTCGAAACAGCAGTGGCTAGGCATGGATGCTTACCAAAAAAGTGCGGTCAATTTTGGCCGCACTTCCTATTCTATCATTTGCAAATCACTAGCTTTGTGTTGCTATTTTCTAAATAATCCGCAATTTGTTTTGGCACATCATCAGTGAAAAGATAATCTACATCTTTAAGTTCCCCTAATCGCACAATCGCTTGTCGAGAGAATTTCGAATGGTCGGTCGCTAATAACGTTTGGCGAGAGCTTTCTATAATGGCTCGTTTAACTTGGACTTCATGGTAATCATAGTCCAACAATGAACCATCAAGGTCTATTGCACTAATGCCCAGAATTCCAAAGTCTAAACGGAATTGCGAAATAAAATTAACCGTTGCCTCACCAATGATTCCACCATCCTTACGTAAGGAGCCACCTGCCATCGTAATATCAAAAGTTTCATTTTGGCGTAATAAATGAGCTGCATTGATATTATTTGTCACAATGCGTAACCGTTCATGGTTTAACAAGGCACTAGCTACCGCTTCAGGCGTGGTACCAATATCAATAAATAAAGATGCACCGTTTGGAATACGTTTTGCCACTTCACGAGCAATGGCGCTTTTTTGAGAAGGGAAAAATTGTTTACGTTCAATGTAATCAGAGTTTTCTGCGGTAGAAGAAGGAGCGGCACCACCATGATGACGACGAATTAAATCTTGTTCTGCAAGGATATTCAGATCGCGTCGAATAGTCTGAGGGCTAACTTCCAGTTCGATAACCAGTTCTTCTGTACTGGCATACCCTTTTAGCTTCACAAGCTCAATTATTTTCTGATGGCGTAATGATTGTTTCATATAAATGCCTATAAATTTGAATTAGCTAAACGATTTAGCTTTAATTTTACTCTGCAAAAATCCCCAAACCAATCCTAAGATAAAGCCTGAAATGTGGGCAGCATTCCCTATATTAATACCAAAAAGCGGACTAATAAAGCCAAATACAAGCCCTACCAGTAACATTGTAAAAAAGCCTTCTGGCAAGTCAAAACTATGCGGGTGCAATTTGTCCACCACCAACACATAACCTAACACGGCATAAACCACACCAGATAGCCCGAAAAAGGCGGGACCAGTAAAATAATTCTGTACCGCGCCACTCACTGCTGCAGAGACTAAAACTAATAATAAAAAATGGAGAGAACCAAATCGGCGTTCAATCGCGCCACCGAATAACCAAAACCACGAAAGGTTAAATAAAATATGCGGTACCGATAAATGAACAATAGCATGAGTGAAATAGCGCCATACTTCCTGATCTTCCCAAGAATAAGCTGGATAATGGAATAAATCCATAATTGGCTCTTCAAATCCGATATTCTGCAAGAGATAAATCACCGTACAAAGTGCGGTCAAAATAAACGTAATTTTTTTCTTTCTTAATAGACGTTTCACCAATTTTCTCTCTTGAATACCATCTGTTTCGCTACCAAATAAAGGCTGCATTTGCTATATTCCTTTTTCATTTAATTTTGTTCATCATATAAGGTTCATTATGAAAAAACAAACTATGCCGACAGGATTTAGTGGCTTCGCTTGGGGACTTGCGGCATTTTGTTTACCCATTTTACTGTGGCCTATGGCCTCTCTGCTTTCTACTGCTTTTGTGAAAAACCCTACACTGAGCGATTTTCAGATCGATCTTTTCTCGATTATCTTTTGGGTTTACCCTTTTGTTTTGGTTTTGATTGCCCGTTTACTTTATAAGTTACATCAGCATAAACCAAAACTCGCCGTAAAATTATTGCTACTAAGTGCGATCATTTTTTATGTCGTTTTAATCTCAGTTTGCTACATTGGTTTTAACACTTAAGAACATAACAAGACAATAGACAACAAAAAAGGGAGCTTTCGCTCCCTTTTACATTATGTTCCTAATAATCAAAAATATAACTTAAAAACCCTGTAGATTTTAACTACACTTAACCGCCATAATCCCTTCCAGATATCATCAATAAATCATCTTTTAGTATAAATTAAACCAATCACATTTTATTACACTAACAGAAGATAAAAATATTTTGTGACAGCTATCACAAAACAAACATTCTTAGTTTGAAACGTTTCAATAAAAAGATCAATAATTAACCTGAAATATTAATACGTTTCAAAATAGGAGACCTGCAATGAAACTACACTTTCTTGGTACCGGTGCCTCAGAAGGCATTCCAAACCCTTATTGTAAATGTGAGTTATGCGAACAAGTTAGGAAAACAGGAGGACGTGATGTAAGAACTCGTTCTTCTGCAATTATTGATGATGAAATTCAAATCGATATTTCTCCTGAATTTTTTCATCAAGCCAATGTAAATCATATTGATGTAACAAAAATTAAAGATTTACTCATCACTCATACTCATCCTGATCATTTTAATGTAGGAGAACTACATAATCGTGTAAGAAATTTTGCATTCAATGTTGAACATCCTATGTACATATACGGTAGCGATAAAGCAATTAACGGCTGTTTAAATGGCATTGTTGATCTGACTCCAGATCGTTTTAATCTTTCTATTCTTATTCCATTTGTCACCATTACTACTAGCAGCGGTGCAAAAATTACTCCACTTATCGCTAATCATGAAAAATGGGAAATGTGCTATATCTATTTTATTGAGAAAAATGGCAAAACACTGCTATACGGACATGACTCTGGCTATTATGGAGATTTAACATGGAACTGGTTAGAAAATAAAAAAATCGATTTAATCGTATTGGAGTGTACATATGGCTATCGTCAAAATGACAAAACCAATAATCATATGAGTATTGAAACCGTAATCAATATGAAACAAAAATTCAAGGAGAACAATAATTTATCACAACAAACACAAATTCTAACATCTCATCATTCTCATAGTTGCGGGTTTGATTATCAAAGTTTGGTAGAAATTTTTAAACCTCACCAAATTGAAGTCGCCTATGATGGATTAATTAAAAATATTTAAATTAGGAGAACGGATCATGTTTAAAATTCCCCGTCTTTTCGTGATGATGTTTATGCAATATTTTGTGCAAGGTGCTTGGAATATGACTATCGGAGCTGTACTTGCTACCTACAATATGAAAGAAAGTATTGGAACAACTTATTCTTTACTGGGACTCGCAACAATTATTTCGCCATTATTTATTGGTATGATTGCCGATCGCTTCTTTGCTTCACAAAAAGTAATTTCAATTTTACACATCTTAAATGGCTTAGTTATGTTGCTACTACCTACTTATATTTTAGAAGGTAATGTCACAGCATTTTTATTCATTATTTTCATTGTTGGTTTGCTATACTATCCAACCACAGCACTCTCCAATAGCATTGCCTTTCACCATATTTCAGAACAAAAACTGTTCCCATATATCCGAGTATTCGGCAATATCGGTTTTATTGTAATTGGCCTCATCATGGGTTATTACAAGATTTTTGATAATGTGATTGTCTTTAAAGTAGCTGCAATTTCAGCAATTATTTGCGGACTATATTGCCTTACATTACCAAACACACCACCAACAGCTAAAGGTTCAAAATTAGATCTTCGTACTATTTTCTGCTTAGATGCTCTGTCTCTCTTTAAAGATCGCTATTTTACAATCTTTATGTTGGCAACATTTGTTCTCATGATTACCAAAACAGCTTATAGTGCCTATATTCCAGTCTATTTAAAAGTTTTGGATATGAACTCAGCTAATATGATGCAAATTGCTGTAGGTGCAGAAGTTCTATTTATGGTCTTACTAGTTAGCATGCTGAAAAAATTTGGTTTTAAAGTAGTAATCATGCTAGGTATTATCGGATGGGTTATCCGAATGTTTATTTTCTCTCATGCTGCTACTTCTGATGATTATTTCACATATATTCTTATTGGCTTATTATTACAAGGAGTTTGCTGGGACTTCTTCTTTACTGCAGGCGATGTATATGTGAATTCTAAAGCCCATGAAAGCATTAAAGCCCAAGCACAGGGGTTACGTTTTATAGTCTCTAATGGATTTGGTGTATTTATGGCATCCTCTGTTATCGGGGCAATTAATAATCATGTTGTCACCGAAAAAAGCATGCCACTTGCAGCCCCACAATGGTCTGAATTCTGGTTATACCCTGCCGTTGTCGCCTTAATTGTTGGAATTTTATTCTGGATCTTCTTTAAAGATACAGAAGAATTTAAAAAATAATAAAATGATAGGGTGCAACTTTGCACCCTTTTAGGAAAAGTTATGTGGCTTTCTTTAGACTTTTTACAACAAAATTTATCCGATATTTATCATCTATCTGCCTGGATAAAATTATTATTTGCTGCATTATTAGGAGGAATGATTGGATTTGAGCGAGAAAGTAAGCGAAAACCAGTGGGAATTAAAACTTGTATTATTATTGCAGTTACCACTTGCATTCTAACTACTGTATCCATTCATTCGGCCGAATATTACGCCTCTCTTTCTAACAATATCCGTACAGACCCAATGCGGCTTGCTGCTCAAGTGATTAGTGGTATTGGTTTCATTGGCTCAGGTGTTATATTACACAAAAGCGATGATGTTGTTTCAGGTATTACTACTGCGGCAATGATTTGGAGCTCCGCAGGCATTGGCATAACCATTGGTGCAGGATTCTATGGTGATGCCATTGCAGTAGCTTTAGTAATTTTACTCACATTAAAATACAGCCATTATTTAAAACTTATTGTACCTAAAAAGCAGACGAATAATCGAGCAACCATTATTTTAAAAGTATTAAACAATAATATAGAACGCGTAATTAATGACCTAGAAAATCACCAATGTGATATTGATAGCATTAACATTAAAGAGCAATCGCAAAATTGTACTATATTATCAATCTCAGCAAACCTTACTGATAGAAATTCTTATTTAGAAATTTATCAATATCTTAAAAATCTCCATGATATTCGTGATATTGAAATGAATTATGCTTAATTCAAAAGCTATTAGATTAATTATTTATAAAAGAGAATATATTATGAGTACATTTATTTTAACTGAACATCCACACCGTCGATTTAATCCTTTAAAAAATCAATGGGTTTTAGTCTCACCCCATCGTGCCAAACGACCATGGCAAGGGCAACAGGAAGAAGTCATTGATGATAATAAACCAAGCTATGATCCTGAATGCTATCTCTGTCCTGGTAATAAACGTATCACTGGCGAATTGAACCCAATATATACCAAACCTTTTGTGTTCAAAAATGACTTTTCTGCTTTACTTAGTGATACCCCCTCCCATGAAAAAAATGATGACCCTCTATTCAAAATTTCGACTACGCAAGGTGAAAGTAGAGTGATTTGCTTTTCACCTGATCACAGTAAAACACTGCCACAACTTACCATACCTGAAATCGAACTGATTATCCGAGTATGGCAAGAACAGGTTTATGAACTAAAACAACGTTATCAATGGGTTCAAATTTTTGAGAATAAAGGTGCAATAATGGGATGTTCAAATCCACACCCTCATGGTCAAATTTGGGCAAGTAATTTCTTACCAAATGAAATAATAATTGAAGATAAATACCAAGCAGAATACTATCAAAAATATGGAACACAATTATTACTTGATTATGTAAAACGTGAATTAGAAAAAAGTGAACGCATCGTAGCTGAAACTGAGGATTGGGTAGCCGTAGTCCCTTATTGGGCAACTTGGCCCTTTGAAACCTTATTACTTCCAAAATCGAAACAATTTAAATCGATTGAAGAATTAAACCAGACAGAACGTGAAGATTTAGCTCTTGTATTAAAAAAACTCACAACTCGTTACGATAATTTATTCAAAATAAGTTTTTCTTATTCTATGGGTTTCCACTTCGCCCCATTTAATAGTAAGGATAATTCTCATTGGCAGTTACACGCTCACTTCTATCCCCCACTTTTACGTTCAGCAACCATTCGTAAGTTTATGGTAGGCTACGAAATGCTGGCGGAAAATCAACGTGATCTAACGCCTGAACAAGCTGCTGAACGCTTGAATTCTGTAAGCGATACTAAACATTATAAAGAATATCTATAAAGTTAGATATTACGAAAAATATTCGCTATTTTTTCAACTGCAACATCTGTATTAAATTGATTATTAAGAAAAGCAAAAAGGATTAATCCGATTTGCTTTTCAATTTTCACCAAATCAATAGCATGACCTTTTGCATCCACATTTTCACGAACACCATTAAAATTTATTTTCTCAATTAGAGAAATCCAAGGAGACTGTCTAATCAATGCTTGATTCATTAATACATTTTTCCTTGCCGAAACACCACCAAGACGAACATAACGTTCATGTATTTCATCATTTAAAAACCATTCAAAAAACAACCGCACTTCTTCGTATTTTTCACATCCTTTCACTATTGCTAAACTTCCTCCACCAATAAGAGGCATATTTCCAGGCACTGGTGCACAACCAATTGAACTCGGCATATTGTGAGATAAATGAGAATAATGATTGGAATAAATCATTAACATTGCTGTTTCTTTTTTCTCAAAACATTCTACTGCCTTATCCCACCAACTGCCGTGTAACAATACCGCATTATCTTTTAACTCTGCTAAATTTTCTAAGACACGAAATGCAATTTCTCTACTAAATGCCGATACATCCTGTGCAAGAATTGGCTTGTTTGCTAACGAGTAATAACGAACTAAGAATTCAAGTGCTAGAATCTCAGGATTATCAATTAATGCTGTTCCATAACGAATAGGTGACTTAAGCATAAGATTATGGTCAAAAAAACGTGCAATACGATTAAACTCCTCGAATGTTCTTGGAGGCATTAAATCAGTCTTATATTGTTCATAAAAAAGCCGCTGCGTAATCATATCGTCAAAAATGGCTTTATGATAAAATAGAACCTGAATACTCGGATCAAATGGAATTGCATAGAGCTGGTCATTAACCAAACAAAATCGTTTAATCAAATTATTAGAATAGTGAGAAGCTAGTTCTTCTTGCTGAATAAAATTAAATGGTTGAAGATAACTGGCCAATAGCGGTAAACGCTCCATATCAAGACGCACAATATCATATTGTTTAGCTTGTTTTGGATTCGTCAAAACTTCGGAAATACTGACAAAAGGTACTGTATCAATCTGTACTTGAATACCTGTTTGCCGTTTAAAATGTGGGAGTATTTTCTTTAACGCCTCAATAGAAGGGCTCGATATTGCTAAAATACGCAATGAACTATGCAATATATCTGATTTTTTAAATAAAAACCCCTTATCTTGATAAAATAACTCAAGGCATTCACCTTCTATAATATGAATAATGTTCCTAACAATAAAATCATAACTAATATAATAGGAAATGAACCTCTCATCATGACTAAATTGATGATTAATCGTATAAATTTTTGGAGGGGATTGATTACAAAAGTAAAATGCATTATAAATCTCTTCAGCATGCAAAATATTTAGCGTAACAATTGAAGAAAGATGCTCATCCTCAATAAATTTCACAACTTCAAATGGATGTTTTAAAAAACAATAAACTAATTCAACAGCTTCTTTTATTTTATACTTTTGATTTGAAACAATACCAATTCGCTTATCTCCATTTCCTTTAGCTTCCTTAACAACATTAGTTAGAATAGATTCATAATCAAGCCCAAGATAATATTTGGCATTTCTTATCTCTCTATAAAGAAAGATAATTTTAACTAATTCAATATCAAAATATTGCTTATATTCATTTGCATCAGATAAACAAGATACAACAATCACAAATGTAGTATTCTCACCTGAAATTTTCTCGAGAAACAAACGCTCTTTACTTGGATTATTATCAGTTAAATAAAGATTTAATTGATAACCCTTCTGAGAAAAATACCCTTCTAAAGATTCATAAAGTAAATAATATTCAGGTGATGAGATAGAAGGAAATATAACTGCAATCTGATTACTTCCGCCAGACTTTAAAAAACTAGCTTGAATATTTTTCTGATAACCCAGTTTTTTTATTGCATCGTTTACCAAATTAATTTTTTCCAAACTGACGTTATGCTTTTTGTTTAGCACATTGGAAACAGTACCTAACGACACTCCAGCTTCTTTCGCTATATCTTTTATCGTCGCCATAATTCTCTACTCCTGATTGTTTAACTTGTATTGTAGGGGATCAAGTCATAAAAATCATCAACGCTTTCAGAATTTGGATATGAATGAAATCTAAGTAGTACAAGTAGTATTCTAGTCAAAGGCTAATCCTTTCTGCTAAACACCTAATAAATATGATTTTGGCATGCCGTTTGCTCAACTATATAGTTATACAACTGAATAAAAAATATCGCTCAATATAACTGCACTTTTAAAGATTCTATGATAATTTCCTTCTACTAATATCATATAAAACTTATATCCTTATGATAAAAAACAAAAAAGGGAGCTTTCGCTCCCTTTTACATTATGTTCCTAACAATCAAAAATATAAAAAATTCCTACCTGCAATCAATTATGCAAAATATTTTTCTAAATCGTCGCTACCACCGATGTGTTTACCACCAATGAATACTTGTGGCACAGTTGAGCGACCAGAAACTGCACGTACACTCACGATTGTTGCATCGTGACCTAATACGATTTCTTCAAAGCTTAAACCTTTATCGCGTAAAAGTTGTTTTGCTTTCGCACAATATGGGCAACCAGGTTTAGTGAAGATTGAAATTGATTCTTGCACTTGGTAATTTGGTGCAATGTATTTCAACATGGTATCTGCATCTGATACTTTAAATGGATCGCCTGGTTCATTTGGTTCAATAAACATTTTTTCAACTACGCCATTTTTCACAAGCATAGAATAACGCCAAGAACGTTTACCAAAACCTAAATCATCTTTTCCAACTAACATGCCCATACCCTCAGTGAAGGTACCGTTACCATCTGGAATGAATTTTACGTTATGTGCTTCTTCAGCTTCTTTCCACGCATTCATCACAAACGTATCATTTACTGATACAACTAAAATATCATCTACACCATGTTGTTTGAAAACAGGTGCAAGCTCGTTATAACGTGGTAAGTGAGAAGATGAACAAGTTGGCGTGAAAGCACCTGGTAATGAGAAAACAACAACTGTTTTGTTATCAAATAATTCAGATGTAGTCACATCAACCCATTGATCACCTTGACGAGTACGAAATGTAACTTGTGGGACTTTTTTTCCTTCCATATTAGACATAATGTGTCTCCTCTGTTAGTTAAATGAATTTGCCTTAAAAACTTGATAGGCATTATAGAAAGTTTTGTGATATAGTTACAATCAATTAATTCTATCCTTTTAATTGACATATTCTATAAAGTGAGAACCCTATGAATATTCGTGATTTAGAATACTTAGTTGCCCTTTCTGAATTCAAACATTTCCGTCGAGCGGCGGATTCTTGCAATGTTAGCCAACCCACTTTAAGTGGCCAAATCCGCAAACTCGAAGATGAGTTAGGCATTATTTTACTTGAACGTACGAGCCGTAAAGTGCTCTTCACGCAATCGGGCATGTTACTTGTGGAACAAGCTCGCACTGTATTACGTGAAGTAAAATTACTTAAAGAAATGGCTAGCAATCAAGGTAAAGAAATGACGGGGCCATTACACATTGGACTCATCCCAACTGTTGGTCCTTATCTACTACCTTACATTGTACCAACATTGAAAGAAACTTTCCCTGATCTTGAAGTATTTCTTTACGAAGCTCAAACCCATCAATTATTAGAACAATTAGAAACGGGCCGCCTAGATTGTGCGATTGTCGCTCGCGTACCCGAAACTGAAGCGTTTATCGAAGTGCCTATTTTTGATGAAAAAATGTTACTCGCTGTATCCGACCAACATCCTTGGGCTTCAGAAAGTAAAATTGCCATGAATACCTTAAAAGGGCAAGAAATGCTTATGTTGGATGATGGGCATTGCTTACGTAATCAAGCACTCGATTATTGTTTTACGGCCGGTGCTAAAGAAGACTCTCACTTCCAAGCCACTAGCCTTGAAACGTTGCGTAATATGGTGGCAGCTAATGCAGGCATCACCTTTATGCCAGAACTTGCTGTATTAAATGAAGGCACACGTGCAGGTGTAAAATATATTCCTTGCCATTCGCCAGAACCGTCTCGTACTATTGCGCTTGTTTACCGCCCAGGTTCACCGTTACGTAATCGTTACGAACGCGTTGCAAATGCAATCAGCGAACAAGTTAAATCGATTTTAGCGAATAAAAAATAATTTATCATAAGCTGAGGAAAACCAAATGGCTGGTGTTCGAGCAATTCAAAAAGAAAAAACCCGTCGGGCCTTAATTGATGCCGCATTCAATCAGTTGAGTGCAGAAAAAAGCTTTTCTAATTTAAGCTTACGTGAAGTTGCGCGCGAAGCGGGCATTGCACCAACTTCTTTCTATCGCCACTTTAGCGATATGGATGAGCTCGGATTAGAAATGGTAGATGAAGCAGGTTTAACCCTCCGTCAATTAATGCGCCAAGCGCGTAAACGCATTGATGCCGGCGGCAGTGTCATCCGTGTTTCTGTTGAAACCTTTTTTGAATTTATCACTCACAGCACCAACGTGTTCCGTTTGCTCTTACGTGAAAGTTCGGGCACATCTCAAGCTTTCCGTACCGCAGCTGCCCGCGAAATCAAACACTTTGTCGATGAATTGGCCGAATATATTGCGAAGAAAAATCACTACTCTCAATATGTCTCTTATGTTCAGGCAGAAGGCATGGTAACCATCGTTTTCACGGCAGGCTCCAATGCCTTAGATATGACTAAGGCTGAACAAGACTTGCTAAAAGAGCGTGTTATCTTACAACTTCGTATGCTTGCCAAAGGTGGCGACTTCGCTGCCCATAAAGAAAAAATGATGCGAAAATAGACCGCACTTTTCGACTAAAACAAAACACCCGCATCTCTGCGGGTGTTGCTTTATTTAAAACAGGAGATTATTTACCATCCCAAGCTTTAATCGCATCTAAACGTGCTTTCACTTTGCTGCTTGAATCACCTTTGAAGTAATCTTTTGCTAAACCACCTTCAAAACCGCCGTAGTTCGGGTTAGGTAAAACGATGAATGTTTTACCAAATTTCGCTTTGTTTTGTGCAACGAAATCACGACGTTCTGCATTTTGTTTACCGTAGATCGCATCACCGAAGTCATCGAGGTTATCACCTACATAAACGACGATTTCATAACCTTGTTTTTCAATTTCTTCAAAACGTGCTGCTTTTGGTGATTTATCTTTTTTCAAGTAAAACGCTGAGTCTTCAACACCATTAAAACCTAAACGTTTCATGTCATCGATCGTACCTGCTTTTTCATTGCTTTCTTTACGATTAGAAACGTAGAACATTTTACCGCCGTGGGTATTTACATAGTTATTGAATTCTACTGCGCCTGGTACAACACCTGATTGACGAGCTTCTACCCAACGAGTCCAGTCTTTGCCATCAAATGGTTTATTGTTTTGAACTTGCCAACCTGCATAAGGGCTGTTATCTAACATAGTTTCATCTAAGTCCACCACAACAGCTTTTTTCTTACCTTTTTTCACTTTAGCGTGATCAAATGCCACTTTTGCCGCATTGTATGCTTGGTAAGAAAGGGCTTGGTATTCACCTGATTGTTGAATCCAGTTAAGACCTAATACCGCTTGTTGTTGAAGCTGTGCATCTGCTTCTGCGCTCTTATCTTGAGTCGCACAACCGGTTAAAATAAATGCTGACATCGCTGCAATAGCGGTAAGTTTTAATGTTGTTTTCATTGATTTTTCCTTCTGTTAAAAAGTCATAATGACAGGCAAAAGTATAACAAGCCTATTTGGGCAGTGACTATGGGTTTATCAAACTTTATAACTAATTTGTGAGATAGATCACATTTTTCATTTTGAAGCTATCTAACAAACCCAATGAGATCATTTCAAAATCATCTTATTTTTTAACCGCACTTTTTCATCGCATTTCGCTGTATTTCACGGTAAACTATCCATAGTTTTCAGAAATAATAGGTAATTTATGCGTCTTTTCATTGGAATTTTAGTGGGTATTCTCGTGCTATTTCAGTACGATCTTTGGTTTGGTAAAAACGGCTATTTTGACTACAAAGATGTCGAAGCTCAAATCAAAGAGAATAAAGCTGAAAATGAAAAGCTCTCACAAAGAAATCAAATGATTTCCGCCGAAATTCAAGGATTAACAAAAGGCTTTGAATCTATTGAAGAGCGTGCACGCATGAGTCATGATATGGTCAAACCAAACGAAGTGTTCTATCACATCGTCAAAGAGCATAAATAATGAACCGCGAAATTATTGCCGTCATTCCTGCTGCGGGTGTTGGAAGCCGTATGCAAGCAAACAAACCGAAGCAATATCTGAAAATCCTAGACAAGACGATTCTGGAACATACGCTCTCAGTCATTCTATCCCATCCTGCAATCAATCACGTTATCCTTGCGGTGGGGAAAAATGATCCCTATCTTTCTGAAATTACCTCATTCCCTCATCAAAACATCACCCTCGTTGAAGGTGGTGAAACACGAGCTGAGTCAGTTCTAAATGGACTTAACGCGATCAAAAATGACCATGCTTGGGTGTTGGTGCATGATGCAGCCAGACCTTGTTTAACACATCAAGATTTAGATAAATTACTCCAAACCAATGATGAACAAGGCGCTATTTTGGCCATTCCTGCAGTAGATACGATTAAACGCGCGAATAAACAACAAAATATTATTAAAACAGAAGATCGCTCAGAACTTTGGCTTGCTCAGACGCCTCAATTTTTCCGTTGCGATCTATTAAGAAATGCACTTAAACAGGGGCTTTCTCAAGGCGCTAATATTACAGATGAAGCCTCTGCGATGGAACTTGCCGGATTTCAACCGCACTTAGTCGCAGGACGAAGTGATAATATTAAAGTCACGCGTCCAGAAGATTTAGCTTTAGCCGAATTTTATTTAACAAGGAAAATTCTATGATACGAATTGGACATGGGTTTGATGTTCATGCCTTTGGTGAAGACCGCCCTTTAATTATTGGTGGCGTTGAAGTGCCTTACCATACTGGGTTTATTGCCCATTCTGATGGTGATGTCGCCTTACATGCTTTAACGGATGCCTTATTAGGTGCAGCAGCATTAGGTGATATTGGTAAACTCTTCCCTGATACCGATATGCAATATAAAAATGCAGATAGCCGTGTTTTATTACGAGAAGCATTCCGCCAAGTACAAGCAAAAGGCTATAAGGTCGGTAATGTGGATGTAACCATTATTGCTCAAGCCCCTAAAATGCGTCCTCATATCGATGCAATGCGAGCGAAGATTGCAGAAGATTTACATTGTGATATTGAGCAAGTCAACGTGAAAGCAACCACAACAGAAAAACTTGGCTTTACAGGTCGAAGTGAAGGCATTGCTTGCGAGGCTGTCGCATTATTATTAAAAGCTTAAATTTTAGGTAAAAGAAAAGGTTGGTAAAATACCAACCTTTTTTATTTGAATTAAATTCTTATTGTTTTTTTAATAAATCGCGAATTTCAGTAAGTAATTCTTCTTGTGAAGGACCTTTTACTTCTTCTACTGGTTTTTTCACTTTGTTGATACCTTTGATCATCATGAAGATTGCAAATGCAATGATGATGAAATCAAAAACGTTTTGAATAAATACACCGTAGTTTAAGGTTACTGCTGGAGTTTCACCTACAGCTTGAGCTAACGTGATTTTCAAATCTTTGAAATCCACGCCACCTGTTAAAATACCTAATACAGGCATTACTACGTCACCGACAAGTGAACTTACGATTTTACCAAAAGCACCACCGATGATCACACCGACTGCCATATCTACTACGTTGCCGCGCATTGCGAATTCGCGGAATTCTTTAAGAAAGCTCATAAAATTTCCTTTTGTGTTGGTTTAAAAAATTAAAAGAGTGCGTATTATAGGTTTTCAGATTAAAAAGTAAACTGTTATTTAAATAAAAAATGCACTTGGTTGGAATAATTTTTCAATTTCTAACACAGATTTCTTGTCATTAATATAAACAATCACATTATCGCCTTCTTCAATAACAACCTGACGACGAGCAATGATTACTTCATTTTTACGTAAAATTGCCGCAATCATCGCTCCAACTGGAAGCTTAATATCGCCAATTTGTCTTCCAACCACATTGGATGTTGTCGCATCGCCATGCACAACAAGTTCAATGGCTTCCGCGGTACCATGACGCAAAGAGGCCACATTTTTGATATCCCCTTTACGCACATGTCCTAATAAAGCGGATATTGTTGCTTGTTGTGGTGAAACCGCAATATCAATGGTTCCACCTTGAATCAAATTGATATATGCCATGCGTTGAATAAGCACCATGGCTTTTTTAGCCCCTAGGCGTTTTGCTAGTAACGCCGACATAATATTGGCTTCATCATCCGCACTTAGAGATAAAAAGACATCAACGCTCTCAATATGCTCTTCAAAAAGTAAATTTTGGTCAGAAGCATCACCATGGAAAACCAGGGTTTTAGAGAGTCTTTCAGCTAAAACTTTCGCTTTTTCTCCATCGCGCTCAATGAGTTTTACTTGATACTTATCTTCTAACTGTTTTGCCACACCTGAGGCAATATTCCCGCTGCCAACGATCATGATACGTTTGTAGGTTTTCTCAAGGCGTTGCAACTCACTCATCACCGCTTTAATGTGTTCTGTCGCACAAATAAAGGTAATTTCATCGCCCGCCTCAATAATGGTCGAACCTTGCGGACGAATTAATCTATCATTACGTAAAATCGAAATGATTCGGCAATCAATGTGTGGCATATGCTCTTTAAAAGCGGATAACGCATAACCTACTAAAGGACCACCGTAATAAGCTTTTACAACCACAATGCTAATTCGATTATTGGCAAAATGCGCCACTTGTAAGGCACCTGGATAAGCAATTAAACGTGTAATCTCATCTGTAACTAAATTCTCTGGCGAAATCAGATGATCGATTGGTACGTTTTCATCATTAAATAATTTATCTTTCTCACGCAAATATTCCGCATTACGAATACGTGCAATACGTGTTGGGGTATTAAAAAGCGTGTATCCCAACTGGCAAGCAATCATATTGATTTCATCTGATGCTGTTACGGCAACCATTAAGTCTGCATCAGCGGCTCCTGCATCACGCAAAATCTTGGGTGAAGAAGGGGAACCTTTAACCACGCGTAAATCATGCTTATCTTGCAAATTCTGCAAATGTTGAGATTCATTATCGACTAGCGTGATATCGTTATCTTCACTCACTAAATTTGCCGCAAGTGTTGTGCCGACTTGCCCTGCACCTAAGATGATTATTTTCATTCTGTTCTCTCCACAACCAAAGGTCGGATGCCAATTTCAGCTGAATTTAGACCACACTTTAATGCCTCAATACGGCGACAAATCGTCGATGTGACTTGTTCAGCTTCTGCCATTTTTTCGGCTGTAATCGCGGGATCTTGTTTACCAAATAACAGCCCATCGAGTAAACGTTCTGCATGCATGCCTTCACGACAAAAATGCAACACGCCTACATCTTCAAATAATGTTGCCACTTTAGCTGTTTTAGTGGTTGCAATGCCTAAAGCGCCGTCTTCACCGCCAAGCTCTCTGAATAATTGATGTGTTGGAAATCCGCCGCAAGCTAAGAAAAAAGCTTTATTGAAAACGATATTTCCCCCGCAGGTCATGCGCATATATTGCCATGCCTGATCAAAATTGGGATGCTCTGCATAACGTTGGGCTAAATTTATCGGTTTTAACGCTAATCTCACCACGGAAGTATCTGGCTGAAAATGAAATGTTGCCGCAGCCACTTCCAATGCTCCAGGTTCATATGCATCATCCGCATCTAAAAACGCGACAAAATCGACCGCACTTTGAATAGAAAGCATCACTCCCCAATTTCGAGTCATCGCGACACCGCTATTTTTCGGCATTTGCTCGACAGAAATTCTGTCTGGATATTGCGCTGCAAGCTGTAAGGCTAATGCAAATGTATTATCTGTCGATGCATCATCAATCAGCCAAAGGTGTCCAAGATTATTTTGCTGCAACACAGACTCTACTGCACGAACAAGCGTTTGTTCAGTGTTATAGCAAGGAATGACGACATCAATTAAAGGCAAATTCATTTAAGCTGACCGTTTTCTCAATTTTGCATAATAGAACCCATCCCCGCCATTCTCTTGTGGTAAGAATTGGATTCCAATCGTATTTTCCGTTTGTTCAAACGGCAATGGCATTAATTCTGCATCGGGTGTTTCAGCTACAAAATACTGTATTTGCTGACTGTTCTCATCGGGAAGCACCGAGCACGTCGCGTAAAGCAAAATACCATTAGGTTTTAATTTTGCCCAAAGTGCTTTTAGAATTTGTCCTTGCAAGGCAACCAATTGAGCAATATCCGTTTCTTGACGCAGCCATTTAATATCCGGATGACGACGAATCACGCCCGTTGCTGAGCAAGGTGCATCTAATAAAATACGATCAAAGGATGCACCACTTAAACCTATTTCTGAGAGCCACTTTTCAGGCTCGGTCGCATCGCCACAAACAACTGTCGCCTGTTGATTCAAACGGACAAGATTTTCTTCGACACGTTTTAAGCGATGAGCCTCCACATCAAGCGCTATTACCTTCGCTTGTGGCGCCATCTCTAAAACATGTGTAGTCTTCCCACCGGGAGCCGCACAAGCATCTAAAATTAATTCACCATTTTGTGGCTCAAGCAATAAAGCAGACCATTGTGCATTAAGATCCTGAACAGTCACCGCACCTTGTTCAAAATTCGGTAGTTTCGAGACAGAAAGTGGTTGTGCTAAACGCAAAGCATGTGGATTATCACATTCAAATGAGACTATCTCTTGCTCTTCCAATAAAGTGCGGTAAGTTTTCGTGTTATTTTGCTGTTGATTGACCCTTAACCACATTGGTGGCTTTTGGTTATTCGCCTCAATAATTTCACGCCAATTCGGATAAGCTTTTTTGAGTTTATTCACAAACCATTCAGGATGAAGCGTTTGCCAATGCTTATCTACTACAGCAAGAATATCCTCTTGCTCCCGTAAGAAACGACGCAATACACCGTTAATCAAACCACGGAAACTATCTGATTTTAATGATTTTGTGGCGTTCACCACTTCATCTACCGCCGCATGAGCGGGCACGCGCATATAAAGTAATTGGTACAATCCCACCAATAGCAAGCAGTGCACGATGCGGGCTTTCCCCTTCAATGGCTTATCTAATAGTTTTTTTATAATATTTTCTAAACGAGGCAATACGCGACAAATACCAAAGGTGATTTCCTGTAATAAAGGTAAATCCTGTGGCTTTACCTGCGATTGCACTTCAGGAAGCAACGTTGACAAGGACTTACCTTGATCTAAAACCTGTAAAATCACTTGAGCAGCAATCGCGCGTACCGAAAGTGCGGTCGATTTTCCCGTTTTTTTGCGTTGAAATATCATTAGTTTAGAACCTTACCAACCTGGAACCAATCTGCTCGACCATTGAGGAAGTCTTGCACAGACATAGGTTTCTTGCCTACGGGTTGAAGTTGCAATAAATTTAAAACACCTTCTTTCGTGGCAATTTGGATACCTTTTTTATCGACACTTAAAATTGTTCCTGCCGGTTTATCCACATGTGGCAACACGGCGGCCGCATAAACTTTTAGAGTTTGCTCATTACCTTTTTCATCGGTTAATTGTAAGAAACTCATCGGCCAAGGATTAAATGCTCGAATATTACGTTCAAGCTGGGCTGCCGATAGCGACCAATCTAATTTAGCCTCTTCTTTGGAAAGTTTCTCTGCATAGTTACTTTGGCTATCATCTTGTTTTTCAGCAATGAATTTCCCTTCTTCCAAATGATCCAAAACATCAATCAATGCAGCTGGCGCAATTTCAGCTAATTTATGGTAAAGCGAAGCAGAAGTTTCTTGTGCATCAATATCGCAATACACTTTGTGTAACATATCGCCAGTATCTAAACCCACATCCATTTGCATAATCGTCACACCGGTTTGCTTATCACCAGCCCAGATAGCGCGCTGAATAGGTGCGGCGCCACGCCAACGAGGTAAGAGAGAGCCATGCACATTTAAACAACCTAAACGAGGCATATCCAACACCGCTTGAGGTAAAATCAAACCATAAGCTACCACAACCATTACATCAGCATTTAACGCTTTAAGCTCTACTTGCGCATCTTCTTTACGTAAGGATTTTGGTTGATAAACAGGAATTTGATGCTGTTCAGCTAATTGCTTTACAGGACTCGCCTGCAATTTTTTACCGCGACCAGCCGGTTTATCTGGCTGCGTATAAACAGCAATAATATTGTGATGAGAATTTAAAAGTGCAGCAAGATGCTGTGCTGCGAAGTCCGGCGTACCGGCAAAGATGATATTCAATGGTTTCATAATGTTCTACGTTATGGCGTTGATAGGAAAAGTGCGGTCATTTTATACCGCACTTTTGATTATTGTTTTGCAATTTGTTTTTTATATTTCACTAATTTTTCTTTGATACGTTGACGTTTCAACGGTGAAAGATAATCAACAAATAAAATACCGTTTAAATGATCGATTTCATGCTGAATACAGATCGCTAATAAACCATCTGCATCAAGCGTAAATTCTTTTCCATGACGATCTAACGCTTTTATCGTGACTTTTTCTTTACGGGGCACTAAGGCACGGAATCCAGGAATAGATAAACAACCTTCTTCAATACCTGTTTCACCTTCTGACGCTAAAATTTCTGGATTGATCAACACTAGCTGATTTTGTTTGTCACCTTCAATATCAATCGTAATAATACGCTGCAAGATATCTACCTGTGGAGCGGCAAGACCAATGCCTTCTTCTTGATACATCGTATCAAACATATCATCTACAATTTTGCGAATGTCATCATTGACTTCAGCAACTGGCTCACAAACAACCTTTAGGTGATCATCTGGATAAATTAATACATTAAGTGCGGTCATATTTTCTCTTGTTTTATTAAAATTACGGCGGTGATTGTATCATAGAATCAACGCTTTGCTAAAATATTGAAAACTCCATAAACAAAAACCCCAAGCCATTCAGCTCGGGGTTCTACATTCAGTACCTGGCGGTGTCCTACTCTCACATGGGGAAGCCCCACACTACCATCGGCGCATCGGCGTTTCACTTCTGAGTTCGGTATGGGGTCAGGTGGGACCACCGCTCTATCGCCGCCAGGATTATTCCTTTAATAACTTTTCTCTACTCTGCTCTCACTATCTCTAGTGCTCACAACCAAACAAGCTGATTTAACCTCAAAACTTTCTCTTTCTTCTCTGAGTTTCGTCTCGTCTTCCAACACCCAAAACCCTTGAGCGTTGTATAGTTAAGCCTCTCGGGCAATTAGTATCTGTTAGCTCAACGGCTCGCACCGCTTACACACCAGACCTATCTACGTCTTAGTCTTAAACAACCCTTACTGTCTTAAAAACAGGGAGAACTCATCTCTTGGCAAGTTTCGTGCTTAGATGCTTTCAGCACTTATCTCTTCCGCACTTAGCTACCCGGCAATGCGTCTGGCGACACAACCGGAACACCAGTGGTGCGTCCACTCCGGTCCTCTCGTACTAGGAGCAGCCCCAATCAATTCTCCAACGCCCACGGCAGATAGGGACCGAACTGTCTCACGACGTTCTAAACCCAGCTCGCGTACCACTTTAAATGGCGAACAGCCATACCCTTGGGACCTACTTCAGCCCCAGGATGTGATGAGCCGACATCGAGGTGCCAAACACCGCCGTCGATATGAACTCTTGGGCGGTATCAGCCTGTTATCCCCGGAGTACCTTTTATCCGTTGAGCGATGGCCCTTCCATTCAGAACCACCGGATCACTATGACCTACTTTCGTACCTGCTCGACTTGTCTGTCTCGCAGTTAAGCTTGCTTATACCATTGCACTAACCTGACGATGTCCGACCG
Organism: Haemophilus parainfluenzae; assembly: GCF_014931415.1. NCBI lineage: Bacteria > Pseudomonadati > Pseudomonadota > Gammaproteobacteria > Pasteurellales > Pasteurellaceae > Parahaemophilus > Parahaemophilus parainfluenzae. Next base: position 440,551 of record NZ_CP063121.1, read on the forward strand.
TCATTAGCAAACCTTCGTGCTCCTCCGTTACTCTTTGGGAGGAGACCGCCCCAGTCAAACTACCCACCAGACACTGTCCGAGACCACGTTTCGTAATCTTCGTTAGAACATCAAACGTTAAAGGGTGGTATTTCAAGGACGACTCCATAATCACTGGCGTGACTACTTCTAAGTCTCCCACCTATCCTACACATCAAAATTCAATGTTCAGTGTCAAGCTATAGTAAAGGTTCACGGGGTCTTTCCGTCTAGCCGCGGGTACACCGCATCTTCACGGCGATTTCAATTTCACTGAGTCTCGGGTGGAGACAGCCTGGCCATCATTATGCCATTCGTGCAGGTCGGAACTTACCCGACAAGGAATTTCGCTACCTTAGGACCGTTATAGTTACGGCCGCCGTTTACTGGGGCTTCGATCAGGAGCTTCTCTTTCGATTACACCATCAATTAACCTTCCAGCACCGGGCAGGCATCACACCCTATACGTCCACTTTCGTGTTTGCAGAGTGCTGTGTTTTTAATAAACAGTTGCAGCCAGCTGGTATCTTCGACCGGTTCAACCTTCGCCCGCTAGGGACTACAATCTACGCCGGCGCACCTTCTCCCGAAGTTACGGTGCTATTTTGCCTAGTTCCTTCACCCGAGTTCTCTCAAGCGCCTGAGTATTCTCTACCTGACCACCTGTGTCGGTTTTCAGTACGGTTTAGATAAACCTGAAGCTTAGTGGCTTTTCCTGGAAGTGTGGTATCGGTTACTTCAGCTCCGTAGAGCCTCGTCATCATCTCTCGGTGTTAAAGAAGTCCGGATTTGCCTAAACTTCTCACCTACCAACTTAAACGCACATATCCAACAGTGCGATAACCTAACCTGCTCCGTCCCCACATCGCAGTTTATCCAAGTACGGGAATATTAACCCGTTTCCCATCGACTACGCTTTTCAGCCTCGCCTTAGGGGCCGACTCACCCTGCCCCGATTAACGTTGGACAGGAACCCTTGGTCTTCCGGCGAACGGGTTTTTCACCCGTTTTATCGTTACTTATGTCAGCATTCGCACTTCTGATACGTCCAGCAAACCTCTCGATTCACCTTCATCCGCTTACAGAACGCTCCCCTACCCAACAGTATTGCTACTGATGCCGCAGCTTCGGTGCTATATTTGAGCCCCGTTACATCTTCCGCGCAGGCCGACTCGACTAGTGAGCTATTACGCTTTCTTTAAATGATGGCTGCTTCTAAGCCAACATCCTAGCTGTCTAAGCCTTCCCACTTCGTTTCCCACTTAATATAGACTTTGGGACCTTAGCTGGCGGTCTGGGTTGTTTCCCTCTCCACGACGGACGTTAGCACCCGCCGTGTGTCTCCTGAGTATCACTCTTCGGTATTCGTAGTTTGCATCGGGTTGGTAATCCGGGATGGACCCCTAGCCGAAACAGTGCTCTACCCCCGAAGGTGTCCGCTCAAGGCTCTACCTAAATAGATTTCGGGGAGAACCAGCTATCTCCCGGTTTGATTGGCCTTTCACCCCCAGCCACAAGTCATCCGCTAATTTTTCAACATTAGTCGGTTCGGTCCTCCAGTTAGTGTTACCCAACCTTCAACCTGCCCATGGCTAGATCACCGGGTTTCGGGTCTATACCTTGCAACTAGACGCCCAGTTAAGACTCGGTTTCCCTTCGGCTCCCCTATTCGGTTAACCTCGCTACAAAATATAAGTCGCTGACCCATTATACAAAAGGTACGCAGTCACCCCAAAAGGGCTCCCACTGCTTGTACGTACAAGGTTTCAGGTTCTATTTCACTCCCCTCACCGGGGTTCTTTTCGCCTTTCCTTCACAGTACTGGTTCACTATCGGTCAATCAGGAGTATTTAGCCTTGGAGGATGGTCCCCCCATCTTCAAACAGGATATCACGTGTCCCGCCCTACTTGTCGTTAGCTTAGTACCATGACCTGGACTTCGAGTACGGGGCTATCACCCTGTATCGCCAAGCTTCCCAGCTTGTTCCTCTGTCTCTGTCATTATCACTAACAGGCTCCTTCGCGTTCGCTCGCCGCTACTAACGAAATCTCGGTTGATTTCTTTTCCTCGGGGTACTTAGATGTTTCAGTTCTCCCGGTTTGCCTCACTTACCTATGGATTCAGTAAGTGATAGTAGATTCTTCATCTACTGGGTTTCCCCATTCGGACATCTTGGATTAAACGCCTCTTATCGACTCATCCAAGCTTTTCGCAGATTAGCACGTCCTTCCTCGCCTCTGATTGCCAAGGCATCCACCTTGTACGCTTAGTCACTTAACTATACAACCTCAAAAATTCTTGATGTTGTGTTTTCAACTAAACACTTGATTGCTTTTGTTCAATCAAGATTTTCTTCTTACTCAGACTTTTTCTTATCCTTAAAGGACTTGAAAGTCTCTTCAGTTTTTCAGCTTGTTTCCTGGTTGTTAAAGAACAGAAATAACATTTTCAGTTATCATCGTTAAATAAACTCATTAAGTATAAAAACTCAATTTACTTAACGATGATAAGTGGTGGAGATAAGCGGGATCGAACCGCTGACCTCCTGCGTGCAAGGCAGGCGCTCTCCCAGCTGAGCTATATCCCCATGTCATCGTTTATTTATTACCTTATTCACCTCAATCACTCACTCAGTTTGAGTGGTGGGTCTGAGTGGACTTGAACCACCGACCTCACCCTTATCAGGGGTGCGCTCTAACCACCTGAGCTACAGACCCAAGGGAATAACGGCTTTCTGCTCGATATTGTCTACAATATATCAATCAATCTGTGTGGACACTTATTGTCTCTCGTTTTTGGTAAGGAGGTGATCCAACCGCAGGTTCCCCTACGGTTACCTTGTTACGACTTCACCCCAGTCATGAATCATACCGTGGTAAACGCCCTCCAAAAGGTTAAGCTATCTACTTCTGGTACAACCCACTCCCATGGTGTGACGGGCGGTGTGTACAAGGCCCGGGAACGTATTCACCGCAACATTCTGATTTGCGATTACTAGCGATTCCGACTTCATGGAGTCGAGTTGCAGACTCCAATCCGGACTTAGACGTACTTTGTGAGATTCGCTCCAGCTCGCACTCTCGCTTCCCTCTGTATACGCCATTGTAGCACGTGTGTAGCCCTACTCGTAAGGGCCATGATGACTTGACGTCATCCCCACCTTCCTCCGGTTTATCACCGGCAGTCTCCTTTGAGTTCCCGACCTAATCGCTGGCAACAAAGGATAAGGGTTGCGCTCGTTGCGGGACTTAACCCAACATTTCACAACACGAGCTGACGACAGCCATGCAGCACCTGTCTCAGAGTTCCCGAAGGCACCAATCCATCTCTGGAAAGTTCTCTGGATGTCAAGAGTAGGTAAGGTTCTTCGCGTTGCATCGAATTAAACCACATGCTCCACCGCTTGTGCGGGCCCCCGTCAATTCATTTGAGTTTTAACCTTGCGGCCGTACTCCCCAGGCGGTCGATTTATCACGTTAGCTACGGGCGCCAAGCTCAAAGCTCAACCCCCAAATCGACATCGTTTACAGCGTGGACTACCAGGGTATCTAATCCTGTTTGCTCCCCACGCTTTCGCACATGAGCGTCAGTACATTCCCAAGGGGCTGCCTTCGCCTTCGGTATTCCTCCACATCTCTACGCATTTCACCGCTACACGTGGAATTCTACCCCTCCCTAAAGTACTCTAGCGACCCAGTATGAAATGCAATTCCCAGGTTAAGCCCGGGGCTTTCACACCTCACTTAAGTCACCGCCTGCGTGCCCTTTACGCCCAGTTATTCCGATTAACGCTCGCACCCTCCGTATTACCGCGGCTGCTGGCACGGAGTTAGCCGGTGCTTCTTCTGTAGTTAACGTCAATCACCTAGTCTATTAAACTAAATGCCTTCCTCGCTACCGAAAGAACTTTACAACCCGAAGGCCTTCTTCATTCACGCGGCATGGCTGCGTCAGGGTTGCCCCCATTGCGCAATATTCCCCACTGCTGCCTCCCGTAGGAGTCTGGGCCGTGTCTCAGTCCCAGTGTGGCTGGTCATCCTCTCAGACCAGCTAGAGATCGTCGGCTTGGTGAGCCTTTACCTCACCAACTACCTAATCCCACTTGGGCTCATCCTATGGCATGTGGCCCGAAGGTCCCACACTTTCATCTCTCGATACTACGCGGTATTAGCTACAGTTTCCCGTAGTTATCCCCCTCCATAAGCTAGATTCCCAAGCATTACTCACCCGTCCGCCACTCGTCATCAAAGAAGCAAGCTTCTTTATGTTACCGTTCGACTTGCATGTGTTAAGCCTGCCGCCAGCGTTCAATCTGAGCCATGATCAAACTCTTCAATTCAAGTTCAATCGCTCAATACTGCTGACATAAAATGTCACTACTTAAAAAAGTATTATGAATTTCTAGTTAGCACCTATTAAGACTTCAAAATTAAAAAATATTTTTAAAACAAGTCAATCAACAAGTGCCCACACAGATTGTCTGATATATTGTTAAAGAGCAAAAAAGAACGACGCACTGGTTTTTCTTAAGAGTCACAACAGCGCGTCGTTGTGTGGATTGCATTATATGGATTTTTGAAATCCACGCAAGCAATTTTTTAAGAAATTTCTTCGATAGATGATTTTTTAAACGTTAACTCCTTTATATGAATGCTATTCAGCCTTTTTTAAGGTCCGCTTACAACGTCTAAACCCATTTGCAGAAAGTATTTCATTAAGTTTACTAAGACCTCTTTCCTTCTCTTTTTCAGTATAAAACTCACAATTACGATTCTCTAAAGCGCCTCGAAGCCGCCAATAGAAAGCTTCAGTTGCCCCAATATCCGCTTTCTTCAAACGAACAATCGCATTTTCAGCGCCTATTTGTCGTAAGGTATCAACATTATCAATACCCACTTTCTTCAGAGCTCTTTCATACTTAACCGATAAATTCGGTAAATCACGAATCCGTCCAATCTTAGAGAGTGCAGAATCTAATTTTTCCTTCCTGATTTGACTGATAGAAAGAATGATCAAGGTTCTCATTAAAACATTATCTTTCAAGATGCTTTCAGTTAAAGCATAATAATCAGATAATACGAAGCGTTTATTGAGTTCATTTGTTGCAAAAGGTTTACAGCCAAGTCCTTTTAATTTTATCGAAAGCTCATCCTTAGCACGTAAGTAAACCTTATTGTTTGCCCAAACCGCAAACATATCTTTCTCTTTATGATACAAGCCATATCCCGTAAATAAATTTTTACTTGTCACATCTCCGATAAGTTGATTTAACAAATCACATACTTTACTGATATGATCATTTGGGATTATGAGAGTTTTCATTTTAAAACTCCTCCTTATTTCAAGGTTAATCACATACGACTATACCAAGAAGTACTTCTCAAAAATGTTTATATCATAACCAATTAAGTGTGACGAATATAAAATTTCAATTTTGTGAGAAAGATCGCAAATGCAAAATTTATTTATTGATAAACAACAAGATAAATATAAATAAGTTTATAGTTTAATATTTATTCCACTAAAACTTTTTCAAATTCCAGGAGTAAAAATGACAGTAGGACTCGTTCTTGAAGGTGGCGGCATGAGAGGTATGTTTACTGTAGGCGTCCTTGATACCCTCATGGAGCAAAACATTCAAATAGATAAAATTATTGGCATTTCTGCAGGTGCATTATTTGGCATCAATTATGCATCCAACCAAAAAGAAAGAGCGTTGAGATATAACCTAAAATATCTTAAAGATAAACGTTACATGGGATTTCATAGTCTTTTTACAACGGGCAATATTATCAATAAAGATTTCGCTTTTTATGATCTCCCCTTTAATCTCGACCCTTTTGATCAAAATGAATTCGAGAAATCTCACATTGATTTCTATTTAGCAGCCACAAACATCGAGAGCGGTAAAGCTGAATATTTCAAAATCAAAAATGTTTTCGAAGAAATGGAATACTTCAGAGCAACCTCAGCGATGCCTTTCGTCTCACAATTTGTGGAAATTAATGGACAAAAATATCTAGACGGTGGAATTGCTGATAGTATTCCATTTGAAAAAGCACAAGAGCTCGGTTGTGATAAAATCATCGTTGTTTTAACTCAACCTATCGACTACCGTAAAACAAAATCCTCTTCTTTTTTATTCAAGCTTTTTTATCGCAAATATCCACACTTAGTTAAAACCTTAGAAAATCGCTACCACACTTATAATAAACAAGTAGAAGAAATCATTCGTTTAGAAAAACAAAATAAAATCTTTGTGATTCGTCCAAATGTATCACTCAATATAGGTCGATTAGAACGAGATGAAACCAAAATAAAAACTGTACATGAACTGGGTGAAAAAATTCTCGCAGCACAAATTCAAAATCTACAAAAATACTTAAAAAGTTGATTTTAAATAATCTATTTCTAAAATTTGGAATCTAGTTCACATTTTTTCATCGAGGAAAAAATTTCTCTTGATACTGTACATCAATACAGATATAATCTAACCAAATTTAGATAACTCTATTCAAGAAGGTTTTATATGGCAACTCAAGAAGAAAAGCAAAAAGCGCTCGCAGCAGCACTTGGTCAAATTGAAAAGCAATTCGGTAAAGGCTCAATTATGAAATTGGGCGATACTCAAGCCCTTGACGTTGAATCTGTTTCAACGGGTTCTTTAGGTCTTGATGTCGCTCTTGGTATTGGTGGTTTACCAATGGGGCGTATTGTTGAAATTTTTGGACCTGAATCTTCTGGTAAAACAACCTTAACCTTATCTGTTATCGCTCAAGCACAAAAAGTAGGTAAAACTTGCGCGTTTATCGATGCAGAGCATGCACTTGATCCTATTTATGCAGCAAAACTTGGCGTTGATGTGAAAGAACTTTTAGTCTCCCAGCCAGATAATGGTGAACAAGCACTTGAAATTTGTGATGCATTAGTACGTTCTGGAGCTGTAGATGTCGTCATTGTGGACTCCGTTGCTGCACTTACCCCGAAAGCTGAAATTGAAGGCGAAATGGGTGATTCACACATGGGTTTACAAGCGCGTTTAATGTCTCAAGCGCTACGTAAATTAACCGGTCAAATCAAAAATGCAAATTGTCTCGTTATCTTCATTAACCAAATTCGTATGAAAATTGGTGTCATGTTTGGTAACCCAGAAACCACAACTGGTGGTAACGCGCTAAAATTCTACTCTTCTGTTCGTTTAGATATCCGTCGTACTGGTTCAGTTAAAGATGGAGATGAAGTCATTGGTAACGAAACTCGTGTTAAAGTAGTTAAAAACAAATTAGCTGCGCCTTTCCGCCAAGTGGATTTCCAAATTCTTTATGGAGAAGGTATATCTAAAGCTGGCGAATTAATTGAACTCGGAGTTAAACACAAACTTGTTGAGAAATCTGGTGCATGGTATGCATACAACGGTGAAAAGATTGGTCAAGGGAAAGCTAACGCAATGAAATGGTTAAACGAAAACCCTGCAAAATCAGACGAACTTGAAGCGAAACTTCGTGCTGAATTAGTCGCTAACCCAGAGCAAGCATTAATGGCTGATATTGAACAATCTACCGATGACGCAGAAAGCGATTTCTAATCACTAAAAGTGCGGTCAAAATTGACCGCACTTTTCATTTCAACCATATTTCACCTAAAAGGAATTTCTATGTCTTCTCTTGCTTTGAGCTATGTCGTTAATTTACTTGCTCGACGTGAATATAGCGAATTTGAACTACGCAATAAAATGCAGGAAAAAGCATTTACAGAAGATGAGATCGATGAAACGATTGCTTACTGTCAGAAAAAAAACTGGCAAAATGACAAACGATTTACTGAAAATTATTTACATGCACGTTCGCAACGTGGATATGGTGCAAATCGTATTAAACAAGAATTACGTCAACTAAAAGGTGTATCTTCAGACGTCATAAATGAAGTCCTTGTAGAAAGTGAAATTAATTGGACTGAAATCGCAGAAAAGGTTCTACGTAAAAAGTTTCCTAATTATTCAGAACCACAACCAATTAAAAGCAAACAAAAAATTTGGCAGTATATGCTTTCTCATGGGTTTTATTCTGAAGAATTTAGTGATGTTATCGGAAATGGAATAGAAGACTGATGAGCCTAAAGAAATAAATACCTAACACTGTAAAGATTAAACAACCAACTAAATGACTCACTAAAACGAACAATCCATTGCCCCATTCTTCTTTAAAAAAGAGTTCAATCACTTCGCCTGAAAAAGAGGAAAATGTGGTGAGCGCACCAAGAAATCCAGTCACTAAGAATAATCGCCATTCAGGGCTAAATTGCGGAAAGGTCCAAAAGGCTGCTAATAAAATCCCCATCAAAAAGCAGCCAATAAAATTAGCCACAAGTGTACCAAATGCAAGCGAACTAAACAGGGAATTAAGCCATAAACCTAATCCCCAGCGTAAAGAGGCTCCAATTGCCGCACCGGCACTAATCAGAAAAATTGACTGAAACATCTATTTAATACCAAAAATTTCTGCTAAATGTTTGGCCACTGCTTCGTCTTTATTGAACCCGATCTCTTCCAGTTCAGGACAAGCTTCTTTTAAACGAGAATCAGCATTTGCCATCACATAACCTTTACCAACCCAAGAAAGCATTTCAACATCATTCTGGCCATCGCCAAAAGCAATACAATCTTTTAATCCATAATTTCTATTTTCTAATAGATGAGCTAATGCATCACCTTTCGATACATTTTTGTTCATGACCTCTAAGCAAGTTACCGCTGAATAAACAATTGTGGTTTTATCCCCGAAATGTGTTCTAAGATAATCTTCTAGTTCTATTAGATCTTTAGGATCATGAGCAATAAAAAATACTTTTTCAGTTCCTCTTCCATGATGCTTTGTAAAATCAACAACTTCGTACATAAAACCTGAATCCTTATGATATTTTGCTAATTCAGGTACATCTGTATTGATAAACCAACCATCATCTTGATAAGTATTGATACAAATCTTGGTACGATCAAAAGGGATTTTATACAACTCAAGTACGATTTCCTCTGGAAGACTATTGCTATAAATAAGATTACCTTTTAGATCACGCACTCGTGCGCCATTGGAAGTGATCATTACGGCATGCTCCGCTCCAATCTTACCTAAAATAGAAGCAACATCTGTATGATTACGTCCCGTTGCTAAAATAATATCTACACCTTTTTGTTCTAATTTATTCAATACATCAATAGTAAACTCACCAATTACATGATTGGTATTAAGTAGCGTGCCATCAAGATCAGAGACAACGGCTTTAAATGGTAGTTGTTGCATAAAAACACCCGTATAAAAAATGAGTCTGTATCATACCAAAATGACACAATTTTTGACCGCACTTTCTATTATAAAAACAACATTCATTGATAAAAAACAAAAAGGCGTATCTTTCGATACGCCTTCTTAATCTAACTTGTTACAGTTAATACATCAATTATTTGATGATTTTCGCAACAACGCCAGCACCTACTGTACGGCCACCTTCACGGATTGCAAAACGTAAACCTTGGTCCATCGCGATTGGGTGGATTAAGCTTACTGTCATTTTGATGTTATCACCAGGCATTACCATTTCCACGCCTTCTGGTAACTCGATTGTACCAGTTACGTCAGTTGTACGGAAATAGAATTGTGGACGGTAACCTTTGAAGAATGGAGTGTGACGACCACCTTCATCTTTTGATAATACGTAAACTTCTGATTCGAAGTCAGTGTGTGGAGTGATTGAACCTGGTTTCGCTAATACTTGACCACGTTCGATTTCTTCACGTTTTGTACCACGTAATAATGCACCGATGTTTTCACCTGCACGACCTTCGTCAAGTAATTTACGGAACATTTCAACACCAGTTACAGTTGTTTTTGTAGTTGGTTTGATACCAACGATTTCAACTTCATCACCAGTACGGATGATACCACGCTCAACACGACCTGTTACTACTGTACCACGACCTGAAATTGAGAACACGTCTTCGATTGGAAGAAGGAACGGTTGGTCAATTGCACGCTCTGGTTCAGGAATGTAAGTATCTAAGTGGTTTGCTAACTCAAGGATTTTTTCTTCCCATTCTGCAACGCCATTTAATGCTTGTAATGCAGAACCACGTACGATTGGAGTATCGTCACCTGGGAAATCATATTGAGAAAGAAGTTCACGAACTTCCATTTCTACTAATTCTAATAACTCTTCGTCATCTACCATGTCGCATTTGTTTAAGAATACGATGATGTAAGGTACACCTACTTGGCGACCTAATAAGATGTGCTCACGAGTTTGTGGCATTGGACCATCTGTCGCTGCTACTACTAAGATAGCACCGTCCATTTGCGCCGCACCGGTAATCATGTTTTTAACATAGTCCGCGTGTCCTGGGCAGTCAACGTGTGCGTAGTGACGAGTTGGAGTATCGTATTCAACGTGTGAAGTGTTGATGGTGATACCACGCGCTTTTTCTTCTGGCGCGTTATCGATTTGGTCGAATGCACGAGCTGCACCACCGTAGTGTTTTGCTAATACGGTTGTGATTGCTGCTGTTAAAGTTGTTTTACCGTGGTCAACGTGGCCGATTGTACCCACGTTTACGTGCGGTTTTGTACGTTCAAATTTTTCTTTAGACATTTAAAGAGTCCCTCTAAATAGACACGGTTATCGATGGGTAAATTAAACCACATTAACCAATAAAATCATTACTATTTAATAAGGAGAGAGGAATTTGGAAGGCTGGTGCTGATAGGCGGATTTGAACCGCCGACCTCACCCTTACCAAGGGTGCGCTCTACCAACTGAGCTATATCAGCGTTTGGAGCGGGCAGCGGGAATCGAACCCGCATCATTAGCTTGGAAGGCTAAGGTAATAGCCATTATACGATGCCCGCAGTCCTAAATTCATCTGTCCCATCAGAATTCATTTAGAAAATGGTGGAGGGAGAAGGATTCGAACCTTCGAAGGCTGAGCCAACAGATTTACAGTCTGCCCCCTTTGGCCGCTCGGGAACCCCTCCACGCTAAATGAATACTTGTTTACTAAAGGATGGTGCCGACTACCGGAATCGAACTGGTGACCTACTGATTACAAGTCAGTTGCTCTACCTACTGAGCTAAGTCGGCGTGTTGTAAGCAAGTGAGGCGTATTATATGGAAAATTTTATGCCTGACAAGTTTTTTTTATGAAAAATACGTTTTTTTTAACTATTCGGCTAATTTACAAGCAAAAAGCCTCATTCTTGCTTTAAAACTCACCACTTTTAATAAAAAACGATGATCACAACTCATTTATAGGGTATATTTTGTCCAATTTTTTCACTCTAGATATAAAGCACCGTGGAAATTACCGAACAACTAACGCCCTTTCTGAACTTTAGTCGTCAACAATGGGCTGAATTAAGAAAATCTGTTCCGCTAAAATTAACGGAGCAAGATCTCAAACCACTTTTAGGTTTTAATGAAGAGCTTTCTCTTGATGAAGTGAGCACCATTTACCTGCCACTTGCACGTCTTATTAACTACTATATTGACGAAAACCTTCGCCGCCAAACCGTTTTGAATCGTTTTCTTGGCGGACAAAGCCCTAAAGTCCCTTACATCATTAGTATCGCGGGTAGTGTTGCTGTCGGGAAAAGTACATCAGCACGTATTTTGCAATCTTTGCTAACCCACTGGCCTACCGAACGAAAAGTTGATCTGATAACTACTGATGGTTTCCTGTATCCATTAGAGAAACTGAAAAAAGATGATTTGCTACAGAAAAAAGGCTTCCCTATTTCTTATGATACAGCCAAATTAATTCGTTTTTTAGCCGATATCAAATCAGGCAAGCCATCGGTAAAGTCGCCTATTTATTCTCATCTAACTTACGATATCGTTCCTGATAAATTTGATATTGTCGATCAACCGGATATTTTAATTTTAGAAGGACTAAACGTTCTCCAAACGGGTTCAAATAAAGCAAATCAAACCTTCGTGTCTGATTTTGTGGATTTCTCTATTTATGTTGATGCAGACGAGAACTTGCTCAAAGAATGGTACATCAAGCGATTTTTAAAATTCCGTCAAAGTGCTTTCACCAATCCAGATTCCTATTTTAAACATTATGCCAATCTCTCTGAGCAAGAAGCCATTGAAACGGCCAGCAACATTTGGGATAACATTAACGGATTGAATTTAAAACAAAACATTCTGCCGACTCGTGAACGAGCCAATCTCATTCTTAGAAAAGGTGAAAATCACGAAGTTGAGTTAGTGAAATTAAGAAAATAAAAAAGAGCGGTCAATTTGACTGCTCTTTTTCTCACTGCCTTACGACATTCTACCATTCTCAATGCCAATCACCTGATCGCAAATAGCCATGGTAGATTGGCGATGACTCACGAGAATAATCAATTTTTCTGCTTTCACGTTCAACAACGATTTCAAAATCATCGCCTCGTTTAAGCTATCCAAATTACTAGTCGGCTCATCGAGTAAAATAATCGGTGCGTTGTGTAGGAATGCACGAGCAATACCAATACGCTGTTTTTCACCATCAGACAGGTTGCCGCCTAATTCGGTCATCTTAGTTTGATAACCTTCGGGCAAACTCAAAATGAAATCATGAATTGACGCTTTCTTCGCGGCTTCCATAATCTCGTCTAACGTTGCATCACGGCGAGCAAGGCGAATATTTTCCTCGATGGTTTCGTTGAAAATATAGGTTTGCTGGGTAATGTACGCCATATTGTCTCGCAAACTACGGGTGTTGATATTCGGTAAGATTTCGCCATTAATTTTAATGCTACCCGATTTAGGATCGTAAAAACGCATCAGCAGTTTTAACAAGGTACTTTTACCGCTGCCACTTCTGCCATGAATCCCTAAGATTTCACCCTTTTTCACAGACAAGCTAACATCCGATAAAATTTGTTCTTCACCATAAGCAAAACTTACGTTCTCAACATCAATGCGAGAAACATCCTTCAAATCGACCGCACTTTCTACGTCTTTTAATTCTGGTTCTTCTGCTAGCAAGCTCAATACTCGCTCACCTGAAGCCAAGGTTTGTAACAAGTTGCTTGAAAGGTTACTTAACGCAATAACCGGGCCATAGCTAGACATCAATAAAATCACGCCAATTAAAAAGGCAGAAAAATCAATTTTATCTAGGCTAAACAAAATTAAGCCGGTGAATAACATAATGATGTTAAACGCCGATACCGTCACTTCAGTGTAAACTCGCACTTTCGCTTCTTGGTCTTTAATGCGTTCAAAAGCCGTATCGATTTTTTGGCTGCGCTGTTGAATTTCATCTAAACGTTGTTTTGCGTAGCCGAAAAGTTGAATTTCTTTCATACCACGCACACTGTCGAGGAAGAAGTCATTCATTTCCCCCACTAGCTCACGATAGCGTCTGCCATCTTCACGCGCCAATTTGGTGGTAATAATGGGTAGAATCACGCCCACTGTTAAATAAGCGACTAATGCCACAACCACAAACCAACCTGAAAGATGTGCAAAGACCAGCAATAAAATCGCAGAAGTAAAGAACGCAATCATAATCGGTGCAATAGTGTGCGCATAGAACACTTCGAGCAATTCGATATCATTTGTCACCAAGGACACTAATTGCCCCGCTTGTTTATCTTGCAACTTCACAAAAGCCAAACGGCGCAAAGAGGAAAACACTTTATCACGCAATAATGCCAATAATTTAAAAGCAATATAGTGCCCTGACATTTGCTCTAAATAACGCAATGCACCACGAACGACCGCCAATACGATAAGTGCGGTCAAAATTCCAGAAAAACTTAAATGGGTGTCGAAGTTGAGAAGATTCACTAACCCCATCGCCCCAAGCACCATAATAAAAATGGCAGCAAGGAAACCGAGCGTTCCCATGGTGATAGTAAACGCCATGATATGCGCCAGTGGGGTCACTAATTTCAACAAATGCCCCATTACAACAAAACCATTTTTACGCATTTGCCACCTCTCTAATTTGTTCTAAATCTTTTTGTTGTTGGAACATTTCAGCATACGCGCCTTGTTTTGCCATTAGCTCTTTATGCGTGCCTTGCTCAATCAATTTGCCTTGTTCAAGCACGTTAATGCAGTCGGCATTCACGGCATTGGCCAAGCGATGAGAAATCATCACAATGGTTTTTTGTTGTTTAAATTGCTGAATGAACTGCAAAATAATTTCTTCGCTTTCTACATCAATGTTACTGGTTGCTTCATCAAAAATATAAAGTTCGGCATTGTGTAATAAAGCACGCGCTAAAGCTAAACGTTGAATTTGACCGCCAGATAAATTCGCGCCGCGGCTTAATAGCGGCATATCTAATCCACCATTATCTCGTACGAATTGCGCCAGATTGACTTGTTCTAAACACGCATAAATTTGTTCATCTGTAGCATCGATTTTCGCCATCTTCATGTTTTCACGCAGCGTACCTTTAAACACATAACTGCTATGGCTAACCAATGAGACTTTTTCATAAAACGAATGACGATCAATCTCTTGAATTTCTTGACCGTTGAATAGAATTTTGCCTTGTTGCGCCTTATTAAAGCCCATTAGCAATGAAACCAAGGTTGATTTACCACAACCACTTTTACCCACAAATACCGTAAGCTGATTTGGTAAGATGCTTAAATCTAAGCCAACAATCGCAGGCTTCTCTTCGCTGTAAGCAAAATGCAGATCTTGAATATCCACCTGAATGGCATTTTTCGCTGCAAAATCGACCGCTTGTGCTTGAGTTTCCACTGGCGTATCTAACAATGTAAAGATCTTATCTGATGCCGCTTTACCATTCATCGCCACATGGAAGAAAGAACCCAATAAACGAAGCGGAATAAAGAATTCAGAAGAAAGCAGAATAAATAAAATGACGCCTAATACGGTTAATTGATCGGCTTGGAATTGCAACAAGGCCGTTAAAATCCCGATCGCTGCACCACCGTAAGCAAGTAAATCCATCAGTGACACTGAGTTAAGCTGCATGGTAAGCACTTTCATGGTGATTTTGCGGAAATGTTCCGCTTCTTCATCCATTGCTTTCGCTTTATAAGCATCATCTTGATAGATTTTCAGTGTGATTAAACCTTGTAGGTTATCCAAGAAACTGCTGCCTAACCCCACATAAATGGACCAATATTTTGCTAAGAGTTTCTTCGCAATTTTATTCACTGCAATAATCGACATCGGGATAAGTGGCACACAAATCAACAAAATCACGGCTGTTTTAAAACTGAAAAAGATCAGAAAAGCGAAGAGTGTGAGCGGAGCAAGCAAGCTATAAAAAAGCTGAGGCAAATAACGCCCAAAGTAGATTTCAAGTTGTTCTACGCCTTCTGAAGCCACTTGAATGATGTTTGACGTAGATTGTTGATTCACTTGGTTAAGTGGCATCGAAGCCAATTTGCGATAGATGAGGCTACGCAGCTCATGTTTGACTTTCGTACTGGCAAAATAAGAGGCCTGCACCGATTTTTTACCTGCAAAGGCACGCAACGCCAAAGCAGCAATTAAAACGATACCCAAAATGACCGCACTTATCGGGCCCAATTCATTAAAATAAGCCGCCTGTAAAATATAAGAAAACACGACGGCACTAATAATCCCACCAATTAACGCCACCCAATTCCATAACACTGTGATGCCAATCCATTTTTTACTGTCGGCCACCGTGTTAATTAGGCGTTTATCTATCATCATAATGATTGCTCCTAAAATAAAAAGAAGTACGCACATTACTATGCGTACTTTGCTATAAAAAATTTAATAATTAAAAACGAATTTCAATAGAAGCTGCAAAGTTGCGACCTGGTTGATAATAACGTTGAAGTCCTGGATAACCACCATATTTTCCATTAGGATCAACACCTACGGAATTAACTACTCCACCAGTATCATTCAAACCACGTAAAGAATCCCACGTATGGAATTTACGATTAAATATATTGTAAACACCCGCACGTAAAGTAATATCTTCTGTTGGTTTATAGAAACCAAACATATCAAATACAAAAGCTTTGTTATTTAAGTGTTTCCAAGTTTTTAACTCTGTATAGGTATTCGGGGTTGTTGGACATCTTGTTGTACCATAATAATAAGGCACTTCAGGAACAGGGCATTTTGCAACAACATCACCATATTGAGCATCTTTAGCTTTTTTTGCGCCAAGATAAGTCAATCGAGAGAAAATTCCCCACTTACCTTCAGGCTGTTCATAGTCCAAGCCAATAATTGCCTTAATCGGTTGAAGAGACATTAAACTTGCCCCATTAGACATGCCTCCTTTGCTATAGCCTAAAGAACTAAATAATTTCCAGCCATTTGGCATTGGCGTAACTTCATTTAAGTTAAGTTTGCCAGTGAATTCAATACCATAGATTTTAGCAGCATCACTATTTTGCATTTGTTGAACGGGGTTCCATTTATGCAAAGTGTCGCCAGTAAATGGATCTTCTTCAGTGTAATGCTCTGCAGTTTCTTGTTCAAATAAGAAATCCTTATAACGGGTATAATGTAAATTAAGAGAAAGCTCACCTAAATTTCCTTTTCCAACCAAGTTAAGATTCTGAGTTAAACTTTTTTCTGCTTTAAGATTTGGATTTGATATCCACTTACCAGAATTGCTATTTCTATAATCAAAATACATTTCTGAAGCATTTGGCATACGGAAACCAGAACCAATGTTATAACTTAATTTCCAATTATCATTGATTATTTTTTCAACGCCTGTTGTCCAGCTAATATTATGGAATTTCGCATCATTGTTTTTAACACATTCATCGCATTTTAAACTACCTAAATCCTGCTGTGCATGTTTTGCCCAATCGTAACGAACACCTAAATGTCCTTTCCATTCTGGTGTAAACTCCATATTGTCATGCAAAGATACATAATGATGATGAGTTTTAATTGGATTCATCATAGTTGAATCAGCTGCCTGAACCCATCTTTTAGGATCCCCGTAATACGGGAAAGGAACATAATCTAAATCTTTATGAAGCACATCAAACTTACGCTCTGAGAAAGATGTTCTTAATGAGAATGTATGATTTGCAAATAAATCAAATGGTTGACTATCTACTCGAAAATTGATCTGTTTAAATCTAGTATTAAAGAAACGAAGATCTGTATCACTTGGCTCTGCTGGTTTTGCAGGACTCCAAGGTTTGGCATCTTGTGCTCGAGAACCTTCATAATTATAGGCTGCCGTTTGTGTTTTTTGGTAATCTACATCTGTCTTCACTAAAGCTATTACTTTTGAATCTGGTAAATATTCATAAAACACATTGACTGTATCTCGTTTAGCGCGATCGTCCGCTTCTCTCCATCTGTCATATGATGTTGCAGAATCCTCAATAATATAATTTTTATTGCGTGAACCACTATAAGAAATTCCAACTCGATGGTTATCATTAAAACGATATGCAAATTTAGCTAAATAATTATGATTATTATGTGTTGAATCATCAGGTGTCTGTTTTCCATAACCGCGAGAACGAGTATAAAGTGAGTCTTCAGAAATGGTATAACCACCAGCACTTTTCATTTCATGTCCATGGCGGTTGGAATAAAGCAATAAGGCTTCTGCTTTTTCGCCTGCATATGCCACACCTAAAGTATTAGTCCACTCAGTATTACGAGATGCATAACCAGTACGATATAACGCGCCAAATTTTCGACCGTTTCTTACAATATCAAAAGGTTCAAGGGTGCGATAATTAACCCCCCCACCAATGTTACCACTCCCCTGGTTAAAAGAATCCGCACCTTTAGCAATATCAATGGTTCGAGCTAATTCAGGATCAATACTTTGCCGAGAAGTATTCAAGTTGCCATAACGTTTGTAAAGTGAGTTTTCTTCAGAATCAGGTAATGCTACGCCATCAATACTAATACCTACTCGATTATCCTCTACACCACGAATAGCGAAACCTTTTTGATGACGACCTTGATCAACAACCCCAACATCAGGACTATAACGCACAAGATCTTTGTTATTTTGAATGAGTTCTTGTTGAATAATCTTTGCCGTTTTCTTTTCAGAATGATTGGCTTTTGTTGAATCATCCAATTCTGTAGAAACATTAATCGTCTCTAATTGTTCTTCTGCAAAAGAAGATGGAGAAATGGATGTCGTAGCAATAGGCAAAATTCCATAGGTCACTGCTAAAAATGTATTCTTTTTCATATTGTTATCCTTAAATAGCAAAATTGGCAGAATTATAGAAAAGAATAAAATAAAAAAATAGATAGAATTGAGAATTATTTTTATTTTTGTGATCTAACTCAAAAAAATACCGCACTTGGATTCCCTAAGTGCGGTCATTTGTAGTGATATTTTTGAGTGTTAGACTAAACGTCTAGATTTGCTCTCAACGCATTCATTTCGATGAATTCACGACGCGGCTCAACTTCATCCCCCATTAATGTGGTGAAGAGTTGGTCTGCGGCGACAGCATCTTTAATCGATACTTTTAACATACGACGAGCATTTGGATCCATAGTGGTTTCCCAAAGTTGTTCAGCGTTCATTTCACCTAACCCTTTATAACGTTGGATTTCTAGGCCTCGGCGAGATTCTTTCATCAACCATTCAACAGCTTGTTCAAATGACTGAACAGGTTGCGTTTTTTCACCACGAGTGACGTAAGCGCCCTCTTCTAGTAAACCATTCACTTGCTGACCGAAGGCGGTAATCTTCGCAAACTCATTGCCCGTTACAAAATCAAAGTTGATGAAGTAATCGGTATCAATACCGTGTTTACGAACGGTAATGACGGCCTCATATACTTGGCGTTCGCTGTTAAATTGCGTTCTTGCTGAATATAAATGTGCTTCTGTTTCTTTTTCAGTTAAGTATGCCACAAAAGCATTCGCCCAATTTTCGACCGCACTTTCACTACGCATTAACTCAACGGTTAATTGTGGTTGGTAAACCAAACCTTGTAATAATGGCTCTGGATAGTAACGACTTAAGCGCGTAATTAATTTCTGAACATTGTTATATTCACTCACTAATTTCTCGAACACTAAATCATTCATTGCTGGTGCATTAGCACTGATGTGCAACGCTGCGCCATCAAGTGCAAGCATTAATTCATATTGCACCATTTCGTCGTTATCTTTGATGTAACGCTCTTGTTTACCTTTTTTCACTTTATAAAGTGGCGGCTGAGCAATATACACGTAACCACGCTCAATTAATTCTGGCATTTGACGATAGAAGAAGGTCAACAATAACGTACGAATGTGTGAACCGTCCACGTCCGCATCGGTCATGATAATGATGTGGTGGTAACGTAATTTATCTGGATTATATTCATCGCGGCCAATACCACAGCCAAGCGCTGTAATTAATGTGCCCACTTCTTGAGAAGAAAGCATTTTGTCAAAACGCGCTTTTTCAACGTTAAGAATTTTACCTTTTAATGGCAGAATCGCTTGGGTTTTACGATCACGACCTGATTTTGCCGAACCACCCGCAGAATCCCCCTCCACGAGGTAAAGTTCTGAAAGTGCTGGATCTTTTTCTTGGCAGTCCGCTAATTTACCCGGAAGGCCTGCAATATCCAATGCGCCTTTACGACGAGTCATTTCGCGGGCTTTACGTGCTGCTTCGCGCGCGCGCGCGGCTGTAATAATTTGATTTACAATGATTTTTGCATCGGCTGGATTTTCTAATAAATATTCCTGCATGCGCTCATTCATAGCAGATTCAACCGCACTTTTCACTTCAGAAGACACTAATTTGTCTTTTGTTTGTGAAGAGAATTTAGGATCGGGCACTTTCACCGAAATAATCGCAACCAAACCTTCACGAGCGTCGTCACCTGATGTGCTCACTTTCTCTTTTTTCAGCAACCCTTCGCTTTCCATATAGTTATTTAAGCTACGCGTTAATGCACCACGGAAACCGGCTAAGTGAGTACCACCATCACGTTGTGGAATGTTGTTGGTAAAGCAATAAACGTTTTCGTTTACACCATCATTCCATTGCAATGCGACTTCCACACCAATTCCGTCTTTTTCCGCTGAAAAGTAGAACGGTTTTGGGTGAATTGGATTTTTGTTTTTATTTAAATACTCAACGAATGCTTGAATACCACCTTCATAATGGAAGTGATCTTCTGTGCCATCTCGTTTGTCGATTAAACGAATCGATACGCCAGAGTTTAAGAATGAAAGCTCACGTAAGCGTTTTGCTAAAATTTTGTAATCGAAAGTTGTAATCGCAAAGATTTCTGGACTTGGCCAGAAACGCACCGTTGTACCCGTCGCTTGCGTTTCACCGATAATAGTTAAAGGCCCTTGAGGCTCACCTAAGTGATAGAATTGCTCGTACACATGACCTTGGCGACGAATGGTTAATTGCAATTTATCAGAAAGTGCATTTACTACCGAAACACCCACGCCGTGTAAACCACCTGATACTTTATAAGAGTTATCATCGAATTTACCACCCGCGTGAAGCACGGTCATAATAACTTCAGCCGCAGAAACCCCTTCTTCTGGGTGAATATCTACTGGAATACCACGGCCGTCATCTTGCACGGAAACAGAATTGTCATCATGAATAGTAACGATAATATCGGAACAATAGCCGGCAAGCGCTTCATCGATCGCGTTATCCACTACCTCAAACACCATATGGTGTAGGCCTGTTCCATCATCGGTATCCCCAATATACATGCCCGGACGTTTCCGAACCGCATCAAGCCCTTTTAAGACTTTAATACTTGATGCACCATAAGCATTTTCTGTAACCGGTGTTTCTGACATAGTTTTTCTCTATTTTGTAATGAAAATTGTACGGAATTATAGCAAAAAACTGACTATTTTGCGAAATAAAAGTGCGGTCAAAATTTTCGGTGTTAAAAACCCAATAAACAAGTACATAGCATATAAAACAAAAAGACGAGTTTTTATCTAAACTCGTCTTTTATTACATTAACACTTATTTCCAAATATGGTTATTTAACCCGAGTTCTTTCACCATATCTGTAAAGCCTTTGATACTCGAAATATAATCACGAATCGTATTGTCTTCTAGCAATGACTTTTCAAAGGACGGTTCAAAACTATTCTTTCCTAAATTAAGCGCAATAATCACTTCTCGGTTACGAAGTACCATCGAAATAGGGCAATTAAATTTCTCTTTCAATCCACAAAAACGTTCCATTAACTTAGGCGATAAAGCATATCTGGCTAAGATTTGATCTTCAGTAAATACATCAAAATAGCGATTAAAAGACGGATTATCCATCAAGGCAATTTCACCTTCTTTTCTTAAACCTGCTTCTTTCTTATCACAAACATAAACCCAATGAGTCAGCTCTTTAGGGAAAGTGGCTTTAAATAAAATGCCTTGGAAATTCTGAGCACCTAATGCTTTAACGGATTTCTCTTTCAACGACATGTTAAATGCTGAAAAATCACAGATTTCAACTTCAGTTTGGTTAAACTCACCAAAGATTAAATCCTCACTACGGAAGGTCGCGGGACCACTATCATAAATGGAGAGGAAATCACCAATATTCAGTCCTCTATCTGCGTTAAACTGGAAACCAAATTCCTGGACAATTGTATTAATCACGCGAGTTTTAAATTCTGCGATAAAACGCTTATATTTAAAAAATAAATGACGAAAAGAATAAATGAGCACACCAAGGATCAATGCTGTACTTAATAGATACCCATTCCCTATCGTTCCAATGAGGAAAAATAACCCAACGCATAGCATAATAATCCATTTATTGATGAGGGATTTTATGGCTAAACGTTCCTCATCTAACTTTTCTAATCCCAGAAAACGAATCCCTTCAATTTCTTTTGGTGTATTCATGGTTTTTCCACTTATTGTTTAAATAAATTACCCACATTAGGCACTTCAGCTTCATTCTGAGGAATATCAAAAAATGTTCCTTTCTGGAAATTAAACAAGTTTGCAATTAAATTTGACGGGAACATTTCCACAGCATTGTTATACTCTTCAACTGCTGAATTATAAGTACGTCTTGCTGCAGAGATTTGCTCTTCCACATCACTAAGTGTGGTCTGAATTTGCAAAAGATTTTGATTGGCTTTGAGATCCGGATAATTTTCTAGACGAACCTGTAAATTACGCAATAAACCCGAAATCTCATTATTGAGTTGGAATTTCTCGCTTGTAGAATGGGCTGATTTAGCACTTTCACGTAACGTCACAATACGCTCAAGCAGGCTACGCTCATGCGACATATATTCCTTAGCGGTGGCGACAAGGTTTGGCAACAAATCATAACGACGTTTCAACTGAACATCCACACTGGCTTCAACACTACTCACCTGATTACGTTTTTTAATCAGTTTGTTATACATTGAAATAGTGAAAGCTAAACTGAGAAGGACAATACCCACAACTATATTCATCATTGTTTCTCCATAGAAAATTTTCCCTACTCAGTATAGGGAAAAGCACAATAAAATCTATTCACTTAGACAATATTTTGTTGATAAAAATCAATAAAACCAAGAATTTAGTTTTATCCATCTTCCCCATTCACATCAGCCAGAAGTGCGGTCAATATTCACGAAATTTTTCTGAGCCCAAATCCTTACTTTATTATTATGATTTAGTGTACAAAAAATGGACTCCAAGTGAATGTGGCGCAAATAAATAACAATCATTCTCAATAACTAAGTAAAAACAATCACTTACCCACTTATTTTGTAAGGAAAATAAGGGTATTTTTGATTACGATCAAATAAATTTCCCGCATCAAGGCATATCATAGTTAAATTAACCATACAAGTAACGTGCCAATTGGAGTGATTATATGCAACGAAGTGATGGATTATTTTCTGCTTTAGCAGAAGTTTCCCGTCGGGATTTTATGAAGTTATGTACCGCACTTGCGGCGACTATGGGGTTAAGTTCAAAAGCGGGTGCAGAAATGACTGCTGCTTTAACCGAACCTAAACGTCCACCAGTATTATGGATTGGTGCGCAAGAATGTACGGGTTGTACTGAATCCTTGCTACGTGCGACCCACCCAACAGTAGAAAACTTGGTATTGGAAATGATTTCCTTAGAATACCACGAAACCCTTTCTGCAGCCTTCGGGGAACAAGCTGAAGATAATAAACACAATGCAATTAAACAGTATTATGGAAAATATGTTTTAGTCGTAGATGGATCTATTCCGGTAAAAGACGGCGGCGTCTATTGTATGGTAGCAGGCAAACCGATTGTAGAACACATCCAAGAAGCCGCTAAAGGGGCTGCCGCGATTATTGCGATCGGTTCTTGTGCGGCATGGGGTGGCGTACCTTCTAGCGGTGGCAACCCAACTGGCGCAAGCAGCTTATCTGAAGTCTTACCAAAAGGCACGCCAGTAATCAATATTCCTGGCTGTCCACCAAATCCACACAACTTCCTTGCAACTGTCGCTTATATTCTTACTTATAAGAAACTACCTGCAATGGACAAATTAAATCGTCCATTATTCGCTTACGATCGATTAATTCACGAAAACTGCTATCGTCGTCCGCACTTCGATGCAGGTCGCTTCGCTAAAGAATACGGTGATTACGGTCACCGCAACGGTTGGTGTTTATATCATCTTGGTTGTAAAGGGCCAGAAACTTACGGCAACTGCTCTACCTTAGAATTCTGCGATGTCGGCGGTAATAACTGGCCGGTCGGTATCGGGCACCCTTGCTATGGTTGTAACGAAAAAGGTGTCGGCTTTACCAAAGGTATTTTCCAATTAGCAGGCGTAGAAAATCCAACACCACGCGTTGAAAAACCAGACGTCAACAACACCGAGGGTTCAGGTGCAACCATGACAGCTATTGGTTTATTAGGCGGTGCAGCTGCAATCCTAGCAGGCGTGAGTGTTGTGACCTTACGCGAATTAAGCGCTCAACATAAAGCTCGTTCTGAAGCTAAAGCTGCAGAGAAAGAAGAACATACAGGTAAATAATAATGGATAGACGAAAATTTCTAAAAGCGGGTATGCTTGGCGGAATCGCATCTACTTTGCCTGTATCAAATGTGCAGGCATCGGAAGCGGTTGAGCCTATTCCCGGTGCACTAGGAATGCTTTATGACTCTACCCTTTGTGTAGGTTGTCAGGCATGCGTGGCTGAATGTCAAAACGTGAACCACACACCCGTGAATCCAAAAGGTGATCAAACTTGGTCAAATAACGACAAACTCACACCGTTTACTCGTAACGTGATTCAAGTATGGAGTGATGGTGACGGCACAAATAAAGACAAAACCGAAAACGGTTATGCTTATGTGAAAAAACAATGTATGCATTGCGTTGACCCTAACTGCGTTGCCGTTTGCCCTGTTCAAGCACTCACCAAAGATCCAAAAACGGGTATCGTGAAATACGATCCCGATATTTGTACTGGTTGCCGTTATTGCATGGTGGGTTGTCCTTTTGATGTACCAAAATACGACTACGACAATCCATTCGGTGAAATCAGCAAATGTGAACTCTGTAACCAAAAAGGCGTTGAACGCCTAGACAAAGGTGAATTACCTGGTTGCTGTCATGTTTGTCCGACTGGTGCCATTATTTTTGGTACACGTGAAGAATTATTGGCGGAAGCAAAACGCCGTTTAAGCTTATTACGTGGTACTGAATATGATTACCCACGTCAACACGTCAATAGCACAGATAAATACCGTGCTACTGTGCCAGCATATCAATATCACATCTACGGTGAAAAAGAAGGTGGTGGTACACAAGTACTTGCCTTAAGTGGTGTACCTTTTGCTAACCTTGGTTTACCAGACTTAGATGAAGTCGCGACAGGTTCTCGTGCAGCGCATTTACAACACTTCTTGTATCGCGGTTTAGCATTGCCATTAGTCGCACTGGCTGGTTTAACCTTTATGACTTACAAAAATATGCATGGCGATAAAATCGCTGAGCGTATTGCAGCACAAAAAGAAGCCATGCGTCAGGCACGCAAGGAAATCGAAGAAGCGGAGGATGAGCATCATGAGTAATCCACGTCCGGTAGGCGGTCGCCTTGTTTCTGCCGCAATTCTCTTTTTTGCACCACTTGCTGTGCTTTGCGTTTTATTAATTTTAAAACGTTTGGTTTTCGGTATTGGTTCTGTGACCGCACTTAATGGCGGTTATCCTTGGGGTTTATGGATTGCCTTTGACTTACTTGTCGGTACAGGATTTGCCTGTGGCGGTTGGGCACTCGCTTGGACCGTGTATATTTTCAATAAAGGGAAATATCACGCTCTTGTTCGCCCAGCATTGCTTGCAAGTTTATTCGGCTATTCCCTTGGTGGTTTATCTATCACCATTGATATGGGGCGTTATTGGCATTTACCGTATTTCTACATTCCAGGGCAGTTCAACACGAATTCCGTTCTATTTGAAACGGCATTTTGTATGACGGTGTATATCATCGTGGTGACCCTAGAATTTGCCCCTGTATGGCTTGGTTTCTTCGGCTTGAAAAAATGGTTTAATAAACTGAATAAAATCATGTTTTTCATTATTGCCTTGGGTGCCTTGTTACCAATGATGCACCAATCTTCAATGGGTTCCTTGATGATTGTAGCTGGTCACAAAGTCCATCCGGTATGGCAAAGCTATGAAGCACTACCAATTCTCTCCTTGCTGACAGCTTTCATTATGGGCTTCTCTATTGTGATTTTTGAGGGTTCTTTAGTTAAAGCGGGTCTTGCAGGAAAAACACCAGATGAACGTCATTTATTTACTCAATTGGCACGCGTTACCGCTGGATTAATTTTCTGTTTCTTAGCGGTGCGTTTTGGTGAGTTGATTTATCACGACAAACTGCAAATGGTTGTAGGTTTCGATAAATTAACTAAATTTGAAGCATGGATGTTCTGGATGGAAGTCTGGTTGATGGTATTACCGTTACTGACCCTCTTCCTCGGGGAGAAAAAATCAGATTCCCGTTGGTTATTTATTTCGGCATTAAGCATGTTACTCGGTGCAGCATTATGGCGTATGAACTACTCGCTTATCATGTATAATCCGGGCAACGGCTATCAATATTTCCCATCTGCGGAAGAATTGCTTATTTCAATCGGTTTCGTATCTATTGAAGTATGTGCCTATATTTTAATCATTCGTTTATTCCCTGTATTACCGGTATTTAAAGAAAAACATACCGAAGACTCAGAAAAAATTATTGCCGAAAAAGCGGCATTCAGCAAAAAAGTTAGCGGAGCAGAATAATGTCAGAAAAAAAACGTATCTCAATTGACCCAATTACCCGTATTGAGGGTCATTTACGTATTGATTGCGAAATTGAAAACGGTGTTGTCACCAATGCTTGGTCTTCTGGTACCATGTGGCGAGGTATGGAAAATATCGTAAAAGGTGCCGACCCACGTGATGCATGGATGATTATGCAACGTATTTGTGGCGTATGTACCACTGTACACGCGATTATCAGCGTACGTGCTGTAGAAGATGCTATAGGCGCTAAAGTTCCCGTCAATGCACAGTATATTCGTAACATGATTCTTGCTGCCCACAGCATTCACGACCATATCGTACATTTCTATCAACTCTCCGCGATGGACTGGGTGGATATCACCGCTGCACTAAAAGCAGATCCTGAAAAAGCGGCAGATATGCTAAAAGGTGTCTCTACATGGTCATTAAACAGTGCTAACGAATTCCGCAACGTACAGAAAAAAATCCAAGCATTAGTGGACAGCGGACAACTTGGTATTTTCGCTAACGGTTATTTTGGTCATGCAGCAATGAAACTTCCACCAGAAGTCAACCTCATTGCCGTTGCACACTATTTGCAAGCTCTTGAATGTCAACGTGATGCTAACCGCGTGGTGGCATTACTCGGTAGTAAAACACCACATATTCAAAACTTAGCGATTGGTGGCGTAGCAAACCCAATTAACTTAGATTCCCAAGCAGTACTAAACCAAGAACGCCTCATGTTTGTGAAAGCGTGTATCGATCGCTTAACTGACTTTATCAACCAAGTGTATAAAGTAGATGCAGCAGTATTTGCGGCTTACTATCCTGAATGGTTAAGTTTAGGTAAAACATCGGGTAACTACTTATCTGTGCCAGAATACCCAATTGATGCAGATAACTCTAAATTCATGTTAAAAGGTGGTTATATCGAAAATGGTGATTTATCGACTTTCCGTGCAATCGACCAACAAAAAGACGAGTTTGTTGTAAAAGGTATTAAAGAAAGTGGTAAACACGCTTGGTACGAAGATGATGAGCCATTAGAACCTTGGGCGGGCTTAACTCGTCCGAAATATACCGGCTGGCAAGATGATGGTAAATACTCTTGGGTAAAAGCACCAACCTTCTACGGTAAAGTTGTCGAAGTGGGTCCTCTCGCCTATTTAATGTGTGGTTTGGCTGCGAATGACACGCCAACTGTCAACCACTTCAATGAATTAAAAGGCATTTATGAAAAATTGACTGGTAACACGTTAACTACCGATCAATTACATTCTACCCTTGGACGTATTATCGGTCGTACCGTGCATTGCTGTGCGATCAACGACATTTTAAGCGCTCAATGGCAAATGCTCATTGATAATATCGCTAAAGGTGATATGACGGCGTATATCAAAACAGATATTCCAGCAAGCGGTGAATTCCGTGGTGTTGGTTTCGGTGAGGTACCACGTGGTATGCTTTCTCACTGGGTTGTCATCAAAGACGGGCGCATTGAAAACTACCAAGCCGTTGTACCATCTACATGGAATGCGGGTCCGCGTAATGAACAAGACCAAATGGGTCCTTATGAGCTTTCCATTATTGGTACACCAGTGGCAGATCCAACTAAACCGTTAGAAGTGGTCAGAACCATTCACTCTTTCGACCCTTGTATGTCCTGTGCCGTACACGTAGTTAATACCGAAAACGGCGAAGTCACTGAAGTGAAGGTGTTGTAATGAAGCCGTTAATTCTTGGCGTCGGAAATATTTTGTTGAGCGATGAAGGTGTCGGTGTGCGCGTGGTGCAGGAGCTTGAAAAACGCCCTGAAATTCAACCGCACTTTGACATCATCGATGGTGGTACTTGTGGCATGGAATTACTGGATGCGATGGCAAACCGCGAGCATTTGATTATTGTCGATGCCGTGCTTGCTAATAAACAGCCAGGTGAGATTGTCGTGTTACATGACGAGCAAGTGCCCACCTTTTTCTCTCGCAAAATTTCGCCACATCAACTCGGCATTTGTGATGTACTTTCTGCAATGAAATTAACGGATGAATTTCCCAAACACCTTTGTCTCATCGGCATCCAACCAGAATCGCTAGAATCTGGAATTGGTTTAACGGAAACGATACAAAGCGTGTTACCAAAGGTTTTTGAAACGTTAAATCAAGTCATTAAGGAATACGGCTTAACGCCCACTATTTAGAATAGCAAGGAATTTAATAGCCAATCACTCATAGCACGCATCTTTTGATGCGTGCTTTAATTTAATTAAGTTTTATGTGAAAAATAAACCATGTATCGACACGAAAAAACACCTGACAAAAAGCAAAGCTTTTTGAACGTTGGCTTTGCCAACGGCTCTGAAGGAGCGAGTAAATCTTCAGGATTTACGAGTAAAAACCCTACCGCACTTTTAACCTCTGTTACTGGCTTTGAAGAAAACCCAACGGAGATTTTCCTTGCCGAAATGCAAAACATTGTACCTGAAATGCAAGATCTCCCTTTTTATCACAAAGGCATCGAGTGCTTCTGCCCTAAATTTGTTTTATTCGAAGACCAATGGATCGGCACAGTATTAACCCCGTGGATGATGAGTGTGGTGATTCTACCTGGCCCTCAACAACAATGGGAACCACGTGAATTAGGTGATAAACTCACTGTGCAACTGCCTTACAAAGCACTTACTTTCACCGTTAGTAGTCTTGAAAATGTACCGCAATATTTAAGTTGTTCCTTGCATTCACCGCTCGATCCAAATCTGACTAATGAGCAAGCAGTTCAACTCACACAAGATTGTTTGCGTATGGTTTTATCCATACCAACCGCACAGCCGACATTTAATTCTGATCGCCGTAATCTATTTAAGGCGATGATCAAATAAATGTTAGCTGCAAACAGTTAATAAAAATGGGCAAAGTAAACTAACTTACTTTGCCCATTTTGCTTTCCATTCCACACAAAGTGCGGTCAGTTTTTACTTAATTTTTCAAATTAATACAATACACGTGCTTTAATTGTACCTTCAATTTCACGAAGTTTAGCCAATAACGGTGACGCATCATCTGTTTCGATATCAACGACCACATAACCAATTTTCGGATCGGTTTGTAAAAATTGTGCTGCAATATTGAGATTAGCTTCAACGAAAATTTGGTTCAATTTGTTTAATACACCAGGACGATTTTCGTGAATATGAAGTAAACGTTTTGTACCAACGTGTTCTGGCAAGGATACTTCAGGGAAATTCACGGAAGAAAGGGTTGAACCGTTATCTGAATATTTCACAAATTTACCCGCTACTTCAAAACCAATGTTTTCTTGCGCTTCCGCGGTTGAACCACCGATATGCGGGGTTAAGATCACATTATCAAATTTACGTAGTGGCGAAACAAACTCTTCATTGATTGATGCGGGCTCAACAGGGAATACGTCAACCGCTGCACCACGAACTTTACCTTGTTCAAGTGCAGCTGCTAAAGCATCAATATCCACTACCGTACCACGTGCCGCATTGATCAAAATAGAATCTTGTTTTAATTGCGCAATACGTTCAGCACTCATTAAATTACGAGTTGAAGGTAAATCTGGTACATGAAGCGAAATCACATCACAAGAACCCAATAACTCTTCAAGTGTGTGTAATTGTTTTGCATTACCCAATGGCAATTTATTTTCAATATCGTAGAAATATACTTCCATCCCTAGAGATTCCGCAATAATACTTAATTGCGAACCGATATGGCCGTAACCCACGATACCTAATTTTTTGCCGCGCACTTCATGAGAACCCACTGCCGATTTATTCCATAAACCACGATGCACATCGGCATTCGCTTGAGGAATATTGCGCATTAAGAGCAAAATCTCACCCAACACTAATTCAGCCACAGAACGGGTATTAGAGAATGGCGCATTAAATACTGGAATCCCACGCATTTTGGCTGCATTAAGATCCACTTGGTTAGTACCGATACAGAAACAACCAATAGCAATCAGCTTAGGCGCCGCTTCAATCATTTCAGCGGTTAATTGGGTGCGAGAACGTAAGCCAATAAAATGCGCATCTTTAATGGCTTCTTTTAGCTCATCACCATCTAAAGCTTTTTTGTAAAAGTCGATATTGGTGTAGCCCGCCGCATGCAAGGTATCTAATGCACTTTGGTGCACGCCCTCTAATAGCACAAATTTAATTTTTGATTTGTCGAGTGAGACTTTGTTTGTCATGTTTGCTTCCTTATTTTTATTAATCAATAATTTTTGCGCCGTCTGGTGTACCGACAATCACAATATCCGCCCCACGTAAGGCAAAAATACCATTTGTTACTACACCTGCGACATTATTCAATTCTTTTTCCATTTCCACTGGATTTAAAATAGCGAAGTTATGTACATCTAAAATCACGTTGCCGTTATCAGTCACCACGCCTTCACGATATTCAGGTGCGCCACCAAGAGAGACTAATTTACGACCGACTTGTGAACGTGCCATTGGAATTACTTCTACTGGTAATGGGAACGTGCTACCTAACACATCCACTTGTTTACTAGAATCCACGATACAAATAAATTTTTTCGCTAAAGCAGCCACAATTTTTTCACGAGTCAGTGCCGCACCGCCGCCTTTGATCATCATTTTTTGTGGATTGATTTCATCTGCGCCATCCACATAAATATCTAAACTAGATACATCATTAGCACTAAACACTTCAATGCCCTGTTTACGTAATAATTCTTCTGAGGCTTTAGATGCTGCTACCGCGCCTTGAATTTGATCTTTTAATTCACCTAAGGCTTCAATAAAACAATTCACTGTTGAACCACTTCCCACGCCAACAATGGTATCGGGCTTAACATATTTTAACGCCGCACGTGCCGCTAATTTTTTCATTTCTAATTGGTCCATTTTTCTCTCCCTTTTAAATCGTGGATAACAACGTAAACGTTTGCTTTACTTTAATACGACACTATTAAATAAACAAGTGTAAAAATTTATTCGTGATGATGAAAAAATTTTATTCATCTAAAAAAAGTGCTAACAGCTCGTTCAAAAACAATTTTCCGTGTTCGGTGATTTGCCAAGAATCTAGTGTTTCGACGATATAATTTTGCTGAATGGCCAAATCAATTTGATTTTTGACCGCACTTTGCGAAAGCTTGGTGTAATGTTCAAACTCTTGTTTTGGCACGGCCTCCAATAAACGAAAACGATTCATGAAGAATTCAAAAGCGCGGTCATTTTTTTCCACGTTTTTTTCTTCATAAAGGTACTCACCTCGCAAATACCCTTTTGGATGCTTCGTTTTAGAACAACGTAAAATATCGCCATTAGGGAAAGTGAGTTTTCCATGTGCGCCACAGCCTATCGCCAAATAATCCCCGAATCGCCAATAATTCAAATTATGCTGACACTGAAAGCCTGGTTTCGCATAAGCGGATGTTTCATATTGCTGATAACCGGCTTCAGTTAAAAGTTGGTGACCTTGCTCAAAAATATCCCAAAGATCATCATCATCCGGCAATGTAGGCGGACGATAAGCAAACATGGTGTTGGGTTCAATGGTGAGTTGATACCAGGAAAGATGTGGCGGAGCAAGCTCTATGGCTTGTCGCAAATCATCTAAGGCTTCCTCAAGCGTTTGGTTTGGCAAGCCATGCATTAAATCCAAATTGAAACTTTTTAATCCAGAAACTTTCGCCAAACTGACCGCACTTTTAGCTTCCGCCACATTATGAATACGCCCTAAACGTTGTAATTTATCGTCATTAAAACTTTGGATGCCCATGGAAATACGCGTTACGCCAGCATCCACATAGCCTTTAAAACGCTCCGCTTCGACAGTGCCAGGATTGGCTTCCATGGTGATTTCAATATTCTCTGAAAAAGGAATACGACGTTGAATTTCTGCTAATAACAACTTGATACTTTCCGCTGAAAATAAACTCGGCGTGCCACCACCAATAAAAATTGAATGAAGTGGACGATTTTGAATACTAGCCTGATATTTCTCTAAGTCTGTCTCAAGATCGGCGATCAGATGTTGCACATATTCTTGTTCAGGAATTGTGCCTTTCTGTGCATGCGAATTGAAATCACAATAAGGGCATTTCTGCACACACCAAGGAATGTGAACATAAAGGGAAAGAGGAGGAAATTTTTGCATAATTAAAAGTCAAAAGGGCTTGTTTTCACAAGCCCTAAAAAAATAAGTCATTAATTGACCGCTCTTGCTGTTTTAGTCGCAGCTTTACGGCGTGGTGCTTTCGCTTTCGTTTCCACTTTCACGAATTCAATGCCTTCCGGTGGATTCTCTAACGCTAAGCCTAACACTTCATCAATGGTTTCTACCGCATGAATCGCAAGATTTTCTTTCACGTTATCTGGAATTTCTTCCAAATCTTTCACATTATCTTTTGGAATCAATACAGTTTTAATGCCACCACGATGTGCCGCAAGTAATTTTTCTTTTAATCCGCCGATTGGTAATACTTTACCGCGTAGGCTGATTTCACCTGTCATTGCGACATCGGCACGCACTGGGTTACCCGTTAAGCAAGAAACCAATGCGGTACACATTGCGATACCTGCACTTGGACCATCTTTTGGTGTGGCACCATCTGGCACGTGAATATGAATATCACGTTTTTCATGGAACTCAGAATTGATACCCAATTTTTCAGCACGTGCACGGACTACAGTCATCGCTGCTTGGATAGATTCTTTCATCACATCGCCCAATGAACCGGTGAAGGTTAATTTACCTTTACCCACTACTGAAGCGGTTTCAATGGTCAGTAAGTCACCGCCCACTTCTGTCCACGCAAGGCCTGTTACTTCGCCTACACGGTTTTGCGTATCCGCTTTACCGAATTCAAAACGTTTCACACCAAGATAGTCATGCAAGTTATCTGAATTAACGATAATGGATTTCACTTTTGGATTGACCAATAAATTCTTCACCGCTTTACGACAGATTTTAGAGATTTCACGCTCTAATCCACGCACACCAGCTTCACGGGTGTAATAACGGATAATATCTAAAATGGCGTTTTCTTCAATGGTTAATTCGCCTTTTTTCAATCCATTACGTTCAATTTGTTTTTGCAACAAATGACGCATCGCAATATTGAGTTTTTCATCTTCGGTATAACCAGAAAGACGAATAACTTCCATACGGTCTAGCAATGGACCAGGAATATTCATGGAGTTTGAGGTTGCCACAAACATCACATCAGACAAATCGTAGTCAACTTCAAGATAATGATCATTGAAGGTAGTATTTTGTTCTGGATCAAGCACTTCTAATAAGGCTGACGCAGGATCACCACGCATATCCGAAGACATTTTATCGATCTCATCAAGCAAGAAGAGTGGGTTTTTCACGCCAACTTTTGCCATTTTTTGAATCAATTTACCCGGTAATGCACCAATATAAGTTTTACGGTGACCACGGATTTCTGCTTCATCACGTACTCCACCTAATGCCATACGCACATATTTACGACCTGTTGCATTGGCAATAGATTGACCTAGTGAGGTTTTACCTACCCCTGGTGGCCCGACTAAGCAAAGGATTGGACCTTTGATTTTGTTTAGACGTGCTTGCACTGCAAGATATTCTAAAATGCGTTCTTTCACACGTTCTAAACCGTAGTGATCCGCATCTAAAACCTGTTGTGCTTTTGCGATATCTTTCTTCACTTTAGTACGTTTATGCCATGGCACTTGAAGCATCCACTCAACATAGCTACGCACCACCGTTGCTTCAGCAGACATCGCTGACATCATTTTGAGTTTTTGTAACTCACTCTCTACTTTTTCGCGCACATCTGCCGGCATACCTGCCGCTTCAACCTTTTGACGAAGTTGTTCAACTTCATCAATGGTATCTTCGCTTTCGCCTTCGTCCATTTCTTTGCGAATCGCTTTAATTTGTTCGCTAAGATAATAGTTACGCTGACTTTTCTCCATTTGTTTTTTCACACGGCCACGAATACGTTTTTCAACTTGAAGAATATCCGCTTCAGATTCCATCATGCCGAGCAAGTATTCTAAACGCTCTTGCACATCTGCAAGCTCTAATACGCTTTGTTTATGGCGAACAGTTACTGGAATATGCGCAGCCATGGTATCCGCTAAACGATCGGCATCATCAATGCGTTGTAATGCACCTAAAACGTCTGCAGGAATTTTTTTATTGAGTTGAAGATAGCTTTCAAATTCATTTAAAACAGCTGCCTTCACCACATCTAATTCTTTTTCATCACCAAATGTGGTTTCAATCGGTGTAACTTCCGCAGAAAAATGGTCTTCACCATCATTTAATTGATTGATTTTCGCGCGTTGTTGCCCTTCCACCAACACTTTCACTGTGCCGTCTGGCAATTTTAATAATTGAATAATATTCGCAATCGTCCCGACATCGAATACATCATCAACGGTAGGTTCTTCTAAATCCGCTTGCTTTTGTGACACCAATAATAATTGTTTGCCCTCATTCATGGCTTCATCAAGGGCGCTAATCGATTTTGCACGCCCAACAAAAAGTGGCATCACCATATAAGGGAAAACGACAACATCCCGTAATGGCAATACAGGAAGTGTACGTTGTTGAGTTCTTTTGGCGTTCATAATTATCTCTCTTACATCAATTCTATAATTTCATTGAATATGGGGATGAGTTGCATAAATTCAAGGTAGGATTTGGCATATTAAGGAGAAATCGAAAAATAGGCAAGTAAAGAACCACCTTTATTGATGGTTAATTGGAAAAACCATGGAATACAGGTACAATAAGTGCGGTCAAAAATCAGCATGATTTTACCCAATAAAAAACGTTTGAAAAAATAACCGCACTTTATCCATTATGACAGCAAAACAAACTATTACTTTCGCGACCTTTCAAGAATTACTACCCGATTCTTGTAATCATCCATTAAAAAAACAGTTAAGGGATAAAGCCCGTTATTACGGACGCAAATTTTTATTTAAAAAACAATGTGATGCACTGGTTGATTTCTTAAATGATAATCAAACCTGGATTCCGCTTTTTCAACAAAATCCATATCGTTTTAATGCATTGCTCGCAACCTATTGTGACAAACGTTTTTCCGCAACAGATCGACTCAATGCCATTATCAATAATCTGTTGATGATTGAAGAAAAAATGGGTGTAGAATTTTGTAAAAAACTAATCCAAGAAAAATCCCTGTTATTAGTACAATTAACAGAACAGCTTGGTATTTATTTCAATATCAACCAGATTGACCCTTTCGAAGGTTATTTTTCCATTAACTTAAAAGACAATAATGGGCGTAGCATCTATGACGCATCTTTCACCTTCTTAAAACCAAATAAGTTACTTATTGCCTCTATTCAAGGGCCCTCTTATGAAGACGCTCAAGAAGCCGTGAAACAAGCCACAAAAGAATTACACGGTGTTCGCCCGATGTTTATGTTGATGAATGTTTTCCGCTTGTTAGCTGAAAAATGGCAATGCGAATTAATCGGTATCCCTCACACTTCACAAGGCAAATACCGTTTATCTGCGCGCAGTAAAATTCTATTCAATTACGATGAATTTTGGCAGGAAAACCAAGGGCAATTAAAAGATCAATATTGGCAATTACCGCTTAAAAGTGCTCGCAAACCACTGGAAGAAATCGCCAGCAAAAAACGTTCGATGTACCGAAAACGTTATGAAATGTTGGATGATTTGAGTGAAAAAATTGCTCAATTTTCCTAAATAAAATAGACTTAAGCCAGGTTTAATTACAATGAACTCTGGCTTAGGTAAACGATTGCCAACCTTGCTATTATTGCATTCGTTCAAAAATCATCCTTTGCTTTTTTGTTCTTTTTGTGTAGAATACGCGCTCGGCTTATTGATTAATCCGAACACAAGGAGTTCTCCATAATGGAAGCATCAAAGAAAAAGATGAAATTCCCTTCCGCATTTAGCATTCTCTTTATTATTCTTCTTATTGCTATTGGTCTTACTTGGCTTATTCCCTCAGGGTCCTACTCTAAACTTTCCTACGACAGCACCGAAAATCATTTTATTGTCAAAACCCACGGAATTCCCGATCAAAGCTATCCAGCAACAGAACAAACCCTTAATCAACTCAATATCAAAATTCAACTTTCTAATTTCACCAACGGCATTATCAAAAAGCCGATTGCTATCCCCGATACCTATCAACGCATTGAACAACACGAAAAAGGCATTACCGATATGATTCACGCCATGGTAGATGGCACCATTGAAGTCGCGGATATTATGATTTTTATCTTCATACTCGGTGGGATGATTGGTGTGATAAACAAGACTGGAGCCTTTAATGCCGGATTAATGTCTCTCACCAAGAAAACAAAAGGAAATGAATTCTCTGTTGTCTTTGCTGTCTGTGTGTTGATGCTGTTAGGCGGTACGGCTTGTGGTATTGAAGAAGAGGCGGTAGCCTTCTACCCGATTCTTGTTCCTGTCTTTTTAGCCTTAGGTTATGATTCGATTGTCTGTGTTGGTGCCATATTCCTTGCCGCATCAATGGGTACAGCCTTCTCTACAATCAATCCATTCTCCGTTGTTATTGCTTCAAACGCGGCAGGGATTCCATTTACTGAAGGGATGGGATTTCGCACACTGGGACTTATTCTTGGTGGAACCTGTGTAATAGCCTACATGTATTGGTACTGTAAAAAACTGCGTGCCAATCCTGAATTTTCTTATACCTATGACGATCGCCAAGCCTTCTATGATCTCTATATGAAAGATATTGATCCGAATGCAACCGTTGAATTTACCTTTAGAAGAAAACTGATTCTGATTCTATTTAGTGGCGCCTTTCCTCTCATGGTATGGGGGGTGATGTTTGGTGGTTGGTGGTTCCCTCAAATGGCGGCTTCCTTCCTAGCCATTACCATCATTATTATGTTTATCAGTGGATTGCCTGAAAAAGATGTTGTAAATGGGTTTACTCATGGTGCTTCTGAATTAGTCGGTGTCGCATTGATTATCGGACTCGCTCGAGCAGTTAATATCATTCTAGAGCAAGGAATGATTTCTGACACGATTCTCGATTATATGACTCATCTTGTTGGTGGAATGAATGGCGGCGTCTTTATTATTGGTCAGCTCATTGTCTTCATTTTCTTAGGATTGGTTGTACCTTCCTCTTCAGGCCTTGCCGTACTCGCTATGCCAATTATGGCACCGCTGGCTGATACTGTGGGCATTCCAAGAGATATCGTCGTATCGGCTTACAACTGGGGACAATATATTATGTTATTCCTTGCACCAACAGGATTGGTCCTTGTCACGCTACAAATGCTTGGTATTCCATTCAATAAATGGCTGAAATTTGTCATGCCAATCGTGGGCTGTCAATTTGTTATCTCATCGATACTTCTTCTCGTTCAAGTATTTATGTATGCACAATAAGCAATAAAATAAAAAGCCACGCAATCTAGCGTGGCTTCTTTTTATCATCTGATGTCATTTGACAAACTCATCAAACTCTAACTCATAATCATCACCATCTCTGGTGTATTTGATATAACGTGGAAATTGTTCACCTGAGAATTTCTTCACCATAATATCCTTATTACCTGTTTTAAATGAATAAGTGATTTCCGTGACAGTTTGCTTGTTATATTGGATCTGTTTTTCCACTTTCTTCACATTCACATTTTCCATTGGGTAAAGTTTTTTACCGTTTGTAATTTGGAAACTGGTTGGCAATTTATCGTAATAGCTCAACTGAAATGCCATGGTGAATAAGTCAAAAGTCGGTAATGTTAACGGTTCGGTTTCTAACCCATTTTTCACTTTACCGTATTCAATTGTTGTTGGCGAAATTTTAGAAATAGCATAAGGCTTACCATTACGCACATCTTGATAATTCACCATTTTAAATTGGCTCGCAGTTTGCGAACCACGAGAAGTAAACACAATGTTGTACAACGGAATATTAATTTTCGCATTGACTGAATACTGTGAACCATCAGCTTTAAAATGTACATACGCCGGCATTAAATAATTGGAACTGTATTTAATATTATAATCCACCGCAGACCATGCTGTTGGCACATAAGCAATTAATGCAGCAAAAAGGATTTTAAATAACTTCATTGGTTTTCCTTATATATAAAAATAGGTTGCCCTTTAGAGTATCACAGCGAGAAGAAGTTCCCCATTAAAAAACCATCTTATCCGTAGACAAGATGGTTTTCATTTATGTTAGCTTAATGGGAGATTATAAAACTGCACCAGCCATTAAGAAACCGAATAATACAGATAAGCTGATTGCAATCACACCTGGCACTAAGAATGGGTGGTTGAATACATATTTACCGATACGAGTTGAACCAGTATCATCCATTTCCACTGCCGCAATTAAGGTTGGGTAAGTAGGAAGAATGAATAATGCTGATACTGCGGCAAATGCTGCAATTGCGGCTTCCGGAGAAACACCTAATAAAATTGCAGTTGGGTATAACGCTTTTGCAGTTGCAGCTTGTGAGTAAAGTAAGGTACTTGCGAAGAACAAGATAACCGCTAAACTCCAAGGGTATTGTTGTAAGAACTCAGCTGATACCGCTTTAATTTGATCGATATGACCTTCTACGAAGGTATTACCTAACCATGCTACACCAAGCACACAAATTACTGCTGACATACCTGATTTAAAGGTTGCTGCATTAGTAATTTTTGCGGTATCCACTTTACATGCCATAGTGATAATGGCTGCTGTCGCAAGCATGAAAGAGATAATGGCGTTATCACGAGAAAGAATTGGATTTTGAATTAAACCAACAGTTTTACTGATTGCAGTTGCATAAAGCATGACCACTAAAATCGCGATAAGGAAAATTGCAACAGAACGTTTTGCATAAGGTTTGATCTCAATTTGCATTTCACCACGCATAGTAATTAAACCTTTTGCTAGACGATCTTGGTAAACTTCATCATCTTTCAAATCTTTACCAAGGAAGTTACAAATCACCGCAGTAATCATACATGCTGCGTAAGTAGTTGGGATCCAAATACCTAATAATTGTAAGTAACTTAAACCAAAGTTTTTCTCTAATTCAGCAGAAAGGAATACCACTGCAGCAGAAATTGGAGACGCTGTAATCGCAATTTGTGAAGCGATAACCGCAATAGAAAGTGGACGTGAAGGACGAATGCCTTGTTCTTTTGCCACTTCAGCAATTACTGGAAGTGTTGAGAACGCAGTGTGACCAGTACCGGCAAGCACAGTCATAAAGTAAGTCACAGTTGGCGCAAGGAAAGTGATGTATTTTGGATTTTTACGTAGGATTTTTTCAGCCATTTTCACTAAGAAATCCATACCACCCGCAACTTGCATTGCCGCAATCGCCATGATTACAGACATGATAACTGAAATTACATCAAACGGAATGGCGCCCGGTTTTAAGCCAAGTAGTGAAAGTGCCACAACACCCATACCACCCATGAAACCGATACCAATACCGCCTAATCTAGCCCCTAGGTAAATAAAGAGTAGGACGACTAAAAGTTGAGCCCAAATCATAATATTTTCTCCATATTAATTTTAAAAATAATTCCGAAACATATATTAACAACAAACTAGTGCATTATCTATATTTATTAGTTGGATTAGTCTATTTTATCCGAAAGTGCGGTTAAAATTTGATTCAAATTCTGACCGCACTTTCAATGACTTTCCTAGAAATCCTCAAAGTATTGTTGAATCACTTTTGGATCTTTTGTTTGTGTTAAGGCTAATTGTAATAACACACGTGCTTTTTGTGGATTCAATGTACCTGAAGCCACAAAACCATATTTAGAATCATCTACTTCAGCATCACGTGTGGTGTAGCCCGTTGGTACACGAGATGAACGTACTACAACAACGCCATCTTTCGCCGCTTTTTCTAAACGTTCTAAGTGTGCAGCATTCACGTTACCGTTACCCACACCCGCTGAAACAATACCTTGATAGCCTGCATCCAATAATGAATTTAACGGTTCAATTGGTGCATTCGAATAAGCATAAACAATGCCCACTTTTGGTAAACTGTCTAATTTATCGACATTGAATGGCGTGTTCACCGTATGTTTACTTTCAGGTGAACGTTCGTAATCCACTTTACTGTTATGGATATAACCCAAGGTACCATAGTTTGGTGAGTGGAATGTTTGTACTGCAGTGGTACTCATTTTGGTTACATCACGCGCACCTAATACTTCACCATTCATCGCCACTAACACACCACGACCAGATGATTTTTTATCCGTTGCCACAACGACGGCGTTATAAAGGTTTAACGGACCATCCGCACTTTTTTCTGTCGCAGGACGCATTGCACCGACTAATACAATTGGTTTTTCACATTTCGCGGTAAGATCTAAGAAATAAGCGGTTTCTTCCATGGTATCGGTACCATGAGTAATCACAAAACCATCAGTATCTTTACATTGTGCATTAATCGCTTTGGCTAATTTTAACCACACATCATCGCTCATGTCCTGTGAACCAATTTTCACAATTTGCTCACCTTTTACATTCGCAAGTTGCTTAATTTCAGGCACGGCATCAATTAATGCATCAACATTGAGTTGCCCTGCTTTATAAGCTGAAGAAACTGCAGTTTCACCACTTCCGGCAATCGTGCCACCTGTTGCTAAAATTGTAATATTAGGTAATTCCGCAGCTTGTGCGACCGAAAAACCGAATCCGAGCATCATAAGTGCCGTTAATTTTTTTAATTTCATGCGCGTCTCCTTTCACGTTTAATCATCTAAGTTTGGCTATTCTCTACTTAATTAGGCGTAGAATAAACACAAAGATAAGATATTTATGATCCCGATCACATTTTTATTGATCTGATTGTATAAGCTTTCGCCAACGTTACGTTTCCTTGATAATTTTTTTGAAAGATAACTAAAGTGCGGTTATACTTAAAGCCTTATTTCATCTGAAGATAAACTCTTATTCATTATCAAAATTAAGTTGAGAACAACATGCAAGAATTTATGCCTCAAGCAATTGAATTTGCTCAAAAACACACTTTTTTAACGATCGCATGGTTTGCTGTCCTTTTTATGACACTTTTCACCTTTTTTAAAAGTGCGACACAAAAATATCGCGTCATCACCAATCCTGAAGCGGTTCGCTTAATGAACGATGAAGAAGCCGTGGTGATTGATTTACGTCCTATTGATGAATTCCAACGCGGCCATATCATTGGTAGCGTCAACTTGCTTCCAACTGAAATTAAAAATCAAAATGTAGGCAAAATTGAACATCACAAAGAAAAACCGCTTATCATTGTGGATGTTAACGGTGTTTCTTCTACCACCTCTGCAGAACTTTTAACCAAACAAGGCTTTGAAAAAGTCTATGTATTAAAAGACGGTTTAGCGGCTTGGGCGGGTGCAAATTTACCATTAGTAAAAAAACATAAGTAAGGATCCTCTATGTCTGAACAAAATCAACAACCTGAAGTAGCCGCTGAAGAGCAACAAGAAGCAGTACTTCAAATTCAACGTATTTATGTAAAAGATGTTTCTTTTGAAGCACCAAATCTTCCTCATATTTTCCACCAAGAATGGAAACCAAAACTTGGCTTTGATTTAAGCACTGAAGCCGTTCAAGTGGGTGAAGATTTATATGAAGTCACTTTAAACATCAACGTAGAAACCACCATGGAAGATTCTGGTGATGTGGCGTTTATTTGTGAAGTGAAACAAGCTGGCGTATTTACAATCAGCGGTTTAGAAGATGTTCAAATGGCACACTGCTTAACATCTCAATGCCCAAATATGCTTTTCCCTTATGCTCGTGAATTGATTTCTAACTTAGTAAATCGCGGTACATTCCCGGCATTAAACCTTTCTCCAGTAAACTTCGATGCGTTATTCATTGATTACATGAACAAGCAGCAAGCGGCAGCCGAAGCGGAAGAAAATCAGGAAACCCAACATTAATTGTGATGAGGGCAGGCGATATCGTCTGCCCTTTTATCTTAAAGGTGATTGAAATGAACGCATCCCAATCTCCAATTACCATTCTTGGTTGCGGTTCTTATGGAACAGCGCTCGCTATCTCATTTTCTCGCAATGGTTCTCCAACCTATCTTTGGGGGCACAATCCCGAGCACATTCATCAAATGCAACAAGAACGTCAAAATCGCCGTTTTCTGCCGGATATTGAATTTCCAGAAAGTTTGCATTTAGAATTAGATTTGAAAACAGCCCTTGAGCAATCGAAAGACATTTTAATTGTAGTGCCAAGCCATGCTTTCGGTGAAATTCTCTTAAAAATTCGACCGCACTTAAAACCTGATCATCGTTTAATTTGGGCAACCAAAGGATTAGAACGCAACACCGGCCGATTACTACAAGAAGTAGTGGAAGAAACCTTAGGTAAAGCAATTCCGACGGCGGTGCTTTCTGGTCCTACTTTTGCGAAAGAATTGGCTCAAGGTTTGCCAACGGCGATTACGCTTGCCTCTTGTAATGAAAAGTTTGCCTTAGAATTTCAAGCGAGAATTCATTGCAGTCAGCATTTCCGAGTGTATGTAAACCAAGATATGATCGGCGTTCAATTAGGTGGTGCCATTAAAAACGTGATTGCGATTGGTGCTGGTATTTCAGATGGCATGGGATTTGGCGCCAATGCGAGAACGGCATTAATTACCCGTGGGATTGCGGAAATTACTCGCTTAGGCATGTCCATGGGCGCCAATACGCAAACCTTTATGGGTATGTCTGGTTTAGGTGATTTAGTGCTCACTTGTACCGATAATCAATCCCGTAACCGCCGATTTGGTTTAATGCTTGGAAAAGGTATCAATAGCCAACAAGCCATGGATGAAATTGGTCAAGTGGTAGAAGGGTTTTATAACACCAAAGAAACCTATTTATTAGCACAACGACAAGGCGTAGAAATGCCGATTACAGAACAAATTTACCAAATGCTCTTTTGTGGTAAAAGTGCACAAGAAGTCGCACTGAGCTTATTGGGTCGTGAACGAAAAGGCGAATAAGGAGAAAAAATGACGTTAGAAGTATGGCAACACATTCGCCAAGAGGCAAAAGAATTAGCAGAATGCGAACCAATGCTCGCAAGCTTTTTCCATTCCACTATTTTAAAACATCAAAATCTTGGCAGTGCCTTGAGTTATTTGCTTGCGAATAAACTGGCTAACCCCATCATGCCCGCAATTTCGCTGCGTGAAATTATTGAAGAAGCCTATCAAGCGGAGCCCAATATCATTGATTGTGCCGCTTGTGATATTAAAGCTGTGCGCCACCGCGATCCTGCTGTGGAATTATGGTCCACACCATTACTTTATTTAAAAGGTTTTCACGCCATTCAAAGCTATCGTATTACCCATTATTTGTGGAACCAAAATCGAAAAGCACTCGCACTTTATTTACAAAATCAGATTTCAGTGGCTTTTGATGTGGATATTCACCCTGCCGCCAAAATTGGGCACGGCATTATGTTTGACCATGCTACAGGTATTGTTGTAGGCGAAACCTCAGTAATTGAAAATGATGTGTCTATCTTGCAAGGTGTTACCCTTGGTGGTACGGGTAAAGAATCCGGCGATCGCCATCCAAAAGTACGAGAAGGTGTAATGATTGGAGCGGGTGCAAAAATTCTCGGTAATATTGAAGTGGGTAAATATGCCAAAATCGGCGCCAATTCTGTTGTACTTCAACCTGTGCCTGAATACGCCACTGCTGCAGGTGTACCTGCTCGTATTGTCGGTAAAGACAAAGCGGCAAAACCGGCCTTTGAGATGAATCAATATTTTATCGATGATGATATAAATTTGAATATTTAAGGAATCGATATGATTAACAAAGACACCCAACTTTGCATGTCCCTTTCTGGTAGACCGGGCAATTTTGGCACAACATTCCATAACTATATGTATCAAAAATTAGGACTTAATTTTATCTATAAAGCCTTTACCACCACAGATATTGAAAGTGCAGTCAAAGGTAT
The DNA here is from genome assembly GCF_014931415.1 of Haemophilus parainfluenzae. NCBI lineage: Bacteria > Pseudomonadati > Pseudomonadota > Gammaproteobacteria > Pasteurellales > Pasteurellaceae > Parahaemophilus > Parahaemophilus parainfluenzae. The sequence goes on from NZ_CP063121.1 coordinate 484,793, forward strand.
TCGTGCACTTGGTATTCGAGGTTGTGCCGTTTCGATGCCTTTCAAAGAAAGCTGCATGCCATTTTTAGATGAAATCTCCCCTTCTGCACAAGCCATTCAATCGGTGAATACCATTGTGAATGAGCAAGGTTTTCTTCGTGCTTACAACACCGACTATATTGCCATTGTTAAACTTATCAAAGAATATCAATTAGATAAAAAGAGTCGCGTAATTGTACGAGGCAGTGGTGGTATGGCTAAAGCCGTCGTTGCAGCCTTTAAAAACAGTGAATTTGAGCATCTTAAGATTTTTGCTCGAAATGAAAAAACAGGTAAAAATTTAGCCGCACTTTATGGCTATGAATATATCCCATCTTTAGCCAATCAATCAGCAGACATTTTAGTCAACGTTACGCCAATTGGGATGAAAGGTGGAAAAGAAGAATTTGATCTCGCCTTTCCTGAAAATCTTATTCAACAAGCTCAAACCGCTTTTGATGTGGTGGCGATTCCTGCTGAAACACCGTTTATCCAATTTGCTCAACAGCAAGGTAAACAAACGATTTCTGGTGCTGAAGTGATTGTGCTACAAGCTGTCGAACAATTTGAGCTCTACACTGGGGTTCTACCTGATGACCAATTAATCGCCGAAGCCGCAGCTTTTGCCCGAAAAAACAGTTAAAAAATAAACCGCACTTCTAAAAAGTGCGGTTCTTTTTATCTGAGTTTTACGCTAACAATTTTCTTGCTGCTTCCACCACTACAGATACTGCTTTGTCTTCTGTATCTTTCATGGTGGCTTCATTTGGAATTTCTTGTTGCGTACGGTTCACAATCACACCTGCCACCATACCAGCTCGTAAGCCAAGAGCGTTACACATGGTGAATAACGTCGCGGATTCCATCTCATAGTTCATCACATTGAGATCTTGCCATTGTTTTAACAAGCCTTGGTAATCACGATATACTTTACCGCTGTAAGTATCATAACGTTCTTGACCTGGATAGAACGTATCTGAAGACGCTGTAATTCCTACAAATGGCTCAATGCCTTTTTCTTTAGCCGCATTGAAAAGTGCCGTGGTACATTCAAAATTTGCTACCGCTGGATATTCAATTGGGGCAAAATGACGGCTTGCACCATCAAGACGAACCGCACCCGTTGTAACAAGAACATCCCCCACATTAATGTGTGGTTGAATCGCACCTGTTGTACCAATACGTAAGAATGTACGCACACCAAGCTGAGCCAGCTCTTCCACACAGATAGACGTAGAAGGGCCGCCAATACCGGTTGAACACACCACCACCGGTTGACCATTTAAATAGCCTAACCAAGAAGTGAACTCACGTGTACTTGCAAGAAACTCAGGGTTATCAAGTTTTTTAGCAATACGTTCGCTACGTGCAGGATCCCCCGGTACAATAGCGAGTGTAGCACCTTTTAATTGTGCTTTAGTCAGGTTTAAGTGAAATACATCAGACATAATAATCTCCTTTTTATCATTCTTGCCGCAAAGTGCGGTCAAATTTTCGTTATTTTTTCAATGCGCCTAAAATACCACGCATGATTTGTTTGGTCACTTCATTACGAATATTGCGACCAACTGATTTTGCCACGCTATTCACAATTTGTTCTGTCGGAGAAAGTTTATCTCCGCGTTTTTGTGTTCCAAAAATCATACGACTTAAGCTACCAAATAAACCGCTTTCTTCCTCTTGCTGCGCTTGCTCGGCTTGTTTTTGTTGTACTGCTGCTAAATCTGCTTGAGCATTTAACACTTCGAAAGCTGACTCATTATCCACATAATCTTTATAGAATGCATAAAGCTCATCGTCTTTCACCCACGCAGCACGCTCTTCTTCAGTAATCGGTGCAAGTTGGCTTTTCGGTGGGTAAACATACGCCACTTCAACAGGCGTTGGCATCCCTTTTTCATCTAAGAATGAAATCAATGCTTGACCCACACCTAAAGTTGAAATGGTTTCAACCACATTAACGGCAGGATTTGAACGGAACGTTTCTGCCGCAGATTTCACTGCTTTTTGATCGCGTGGTGTAAAAGCACGTAATGCGTGTTGAACGCGGTTACCTAATTGACCTAACACCGTATCCGGTAAATCTAATGGATTTTGGGTCACAAAATAAATCCCTACCCCTTTAGAACGAATCAAACGAACCACTTGTTCCACTTTGTCCACCAACACACTTGGTGCACCATCAAAAAGTAAGTGCGCTTCATCGAAGAACATCACAAATTTTGGTTTATCCGGATCACCGACTTCCGGTAATTGCTCAAATAATTCAGACATCAACCAAAGCAAGAATGCGCTATACATTCTTGGGGAATTAATTAATTTTTCAGAATTTAAAACATTGATCACGCCACGACCATCTCGGGTTTGTAACCAATCTTCAAGATTTAATGCTGGCTCACCAAAAAGATTGGTCGCTCCTTCATTTTCAAGGGTCAATAAAGCACGTTGAATCGCGCCCACACTCGCAGCTGATACGTTGCCATATTCTACTTGGAACGATTTCGCATTTTCTGCCACAAATTTAAGCATTGCACGCAAGTCTTTTAAATCGATGAGTAGCAAGCCTTTATCATCTGCCACACGGAATACAAGGTTTAATAAGCCTTCTTGGGTTGCATTTAAATTTAATAAACGGGAAAGTAATAATGGTCCCATTTCAGAAATCGTGGTGCGAAGCGGAATACCGGTTTCACCGAATACATCCCAAAATGACACAGGATAGCCATTTAGATAACTCTCGCCCCCTAAATCAAATTGTTCAATGCGTTCTGCTACTTTGCCACTAAATGTGCCCGCTTTCACTAAACCGGACAAGTCGCCTTTTACATCGACTAAAAAGACTGGTACGCCATCATCACTGAACGCTTCCGCCATTTTTCGTAGTGTGACAGTTTTACCCGTCCCTGTCGCTCCAGCGATCAGGCCATGACGGTTTGCCATTTTTGCGGTAATACCAAGGGTTTGACCTTGTTCGGTACGCGCGAGAGAATATTGCATAAAGATTCCTTTGTTTTGTTGGTTTTATTTAAACGAATAATAAGGAAAAAACGAAGTGCGGTCAAAATTTAAGTGATTTTACGGTATAATTTCTCAAAACTAACTCAAAGCAGGAAAAATAGATGTCAAACGCAAAAATTCTTATTATTAAAACAGGATTGATAGAAACCTTAACGTTCCCTGATGGTAGCTCATATGAAAGCGCTATTCGTAAAAAACCAGTACCAATGGTAAAAGTACACACGCTGGGTGCAGAAGGTAACGATGTAGGCTTAAAAGCCCATCACGGTGGTGTTGATAAAGCCTTGTTTTTTATGTCTGATGTGTCTTTCCCTGCTTTAAACGAGATACTTGGTGAAAAGTTTGATTTCCACGGCAGTGCGATTTACGGTGAAAACTTTGTGGTATCCGGCTTACATGAAGATAATGTCTGCATAGGCGATCGTTACAAAATTGGCTCTACTCTGTTAGAAGTGTCTCAACCCCGCAAACCTTGCGAGCGTTTATCTCATAATACCAAGAATGAGAATACAAGAGAGGTTATTCGTCAATCAGGTTGGACAGGTTGGTATGTGCGCGTGATTGAAGAAGGTGAAATTCATCAAGGCGATGAACTCATTTTGCAACATCGACCTTATCCTGAATGGACAATTCGTCGTCTAAATACGCAACTCTCCGCGCCTTCAAGTATTGCAGAGCTAGAAGAGGCCTTAGCCATTGAAGAATTAGCGCCTGCGTTTAAACGTTCTGTTAACTCACAATTACGTAATTTACAGCAGGCGGCTAAAAATGTCGGCTAAAACGACCGCACTTTGTCCGTGCCAATCTTCGCTTTCTTACGAAGATTGTTGCGGACGCTTTCATTCAGGCAATATGTTTCCAGAAACAGCGGAACAACTCATGCGTTCCCGCTATTCAGCGTTTGTGCTCAAAAATATTCCTTATGTCGTACAAACCACTGTGCCAAGCCAACAAACCTTATTAGATGAAAAAGCCCTGCAAGATTGGGCTGATGAAACGCAATGGCTCAGTTTAGAGATTGTCAAAGCAGAAACCTTAACCAAAACACAAAGTGCGGTTGAATTTAAGGCTCATTTTCAAGGTAGCGAACAGCCGCAAGTGCATCACGAACATTCTATTTTTGTAAAAATCGATGGCCGTTGGTATTTTGTTGACCCCACTGTGCCACTCCCAAGCAATAAACAGCCTTGTGTTTGTGGCTCAGGGAAGAAATTTAAACATTGTTGCGGAGGCTTGCTCTAATGACCTTAACGTCTTTTCTCGCATTATTCTGGCAGCGTTCTCAAGAAAACAAATTAACGCAAGCTGCCGGTTCACTCACCTACAGCACCATGCTCGCCATTGTGCCATTAATTATGGTGGTGTTTTCGATTTTCTCCGCCTTTCCTGTTTTTAACGAAGTAACCAGTGCGTTGAAAGAATTCATCTTCACCAATTTCGCCCCTTCCGCAAGCGATGTTGTGGGGCAATATATTGATGAATTCGTCCATAACTCCAAGCAAATGAGTGCAGTGGGGATTGTGAGTTTGATTTTAGTGGCATTGATGCTCATTAACTCCATCGACCGTACACTTAATGGCATTTGGCAAGATACCAGTAATCGCCCAATTTTTACTTCATTTGCTATTTATTGGCTCATTTTAACGCTCGGTCCACTTTTAATCGGTACCAGCATTGCCGCAAGTTCCTATGTCAAAGCCATGTTCGAGCAATCGGAAACGCTCTCTTTTGGCTTAAAACTCCTCAGCTTTGTGCCATTTCTTTCTACTTGGTTTATTTTCACGCTCATTTATATGGTCGTGCCAAATAAGAAAGTGAGCATCAAACACTCTGCAGCAGGCGCATTAATTGCTGCAATTTTCTTTACTTTAGGGAAACAGGCCTTTGCTTGGTACATTACGACATTCCCGTCTTACCAATTAATTTACGGTGCCATGGCAACACTACCCATTATGTTATTGTGGATTCAAATCAGCTGGACAGTGGTGTTATTCGGCGCACAATTAGCCGCAGTACTTGCAGAAGAGCGGTCAATGAATAAAACGAATTTAGAGGAAGTAAAATGATTGCGTTAATTCAGCGTGTTACGCAGGCTAAAGTAGAAGTTGAAGGTCAAATTGTGGGGCAAATCGGCAAAGGATTATTGGTTTTATTAGGTGTAGAAAAAGAAGATGATCAAGCCAAAGCGGATAAACTCGCTGAGAAAGTCTTAAATTACCGTATTTTCAGCGATGAAAATGACAAAATGAATTTAAACGTGCAGCAAATCGGTGGTGAAGTGCTTGTGGTATCCCAATTTACTTTAGCCGCTGACACGCAAAAAGGCCTGAGACCAAGTTTCTCAAAAGGTGCTGCACCTACATTGGCTAACGAATTGTATGGCTATTTTTCGCAAAAATGTGCAGAAAAAGTCACTGTTGCCAACGGACAATTTGCGGCAGATATGCAGGTGAGCCTCACCAATGATGGTCCAGTTACATTTTGGTTAAATGTCTGAATAAATACAAAAATTGCTATTTTTTTCAAAGCAAAGGAAACTCTTTCTTTGATTGCATTGTCGTATTAACGCTCAAATGCATATAACAATTTCAAATCCCATCCATAATTGCATTGGTAATCCCCTTATTTTATGGGTAAACTAAGGCGGTTTGATGTGGATCTTCTTAAAGTTTAGCTTGTAATAAAATGAAAAAAATTTCGTTAAAAATAACCGCTCTTTTGCTTGGATGGATGAGTTTTTCAGCCCTTGCAGAACAAACCGTGGATATTGAGATCCGCGGAATCAAAGGTGAACGTGCCATTCGCAATACTGATATGAATGTCAAACTCATTGATAAAGGTGAAATGGACGGCTCAGATCGGTATAAACAATTAGTTTCAGATGCTGTCGATAAAGGCCTTCGAGTCTTCGGTTATTATGGTTCTTCAGTCACCTTTGAATTGAAAAAACGCAAAGGTCAACGAGACTTACTTATCGCCAATGTAAAACCCGGTGAACCAAGCAAAATTGCCGGAACAGAAGTTGAAATTACAGGCGAAGCCGAAAAAGATGAAAACTTCACGGCACTCCGTAAAAACTTACCAAAAAAAGGCGAGTTAGTTGAGCATCAAAAATACGATGACTATAAAAGCAGCATTTCAAACCTTGCTCTAGCTCGTGGTTATCTTGACGGAAAATTCCAAATTTCTCGCTTAGAAATCAGCCCAGAAACTCATGAAGCATGGTGGCGTATGCTATTTGATAGTGGCGTACGTTATCATTATGGCAATATCACCTTCAACCATTCCCAAATTCGCGAAGATTATTTGCAAAACATGCTCAACATCAAATCGGGCGATCCTTATTTAGTCAGTGATTTATCTGAATTAACCAATAATTTTTCTTCCACCAACTGGTTTAGCTCCGTACTTTTACAACCGCATGTCCGCGAAGAAGATAAATTAGTGGATATCGAACTTTTACTTTATCCACGTAAGAAAAACTCAATGGAGCTTGGGGTAGGTTTTGCAACTGATACGGGCCCTCATGTCCAAATTGGTTGGACAAAACCTTGGATCAATAGCCGAGGCCATAGTTTCCGTACAAATCTTTACGTCTCTGCGCCAAAACAAAACTTTGAAGCCACCTATAAAATGCCATTGTTGAAAAATCCATTAAATTATTATTATGAATTTTCAACCGGTTATGAAAAAGAAAATAAAAACGATACGGATACCAAAGCCCTCACTTTCGCTGCATTACGTTATTGGAATAATAGCGAGGGTTGGCAATATTTTGCAGGTCTTCGTGTCCGTTATGACAGCTACACACAAGCTGATTTCACCGATAAAACTTTCCTAGTTTATCCAACTGGAGGCTTTAGCCGTACCCGTTTAAGAGGTGGTCAATTCCCAACATGGGGAGATACCCAAAAAATCACGGTTGATTTAGGGAATAAGCTTTGGATGTCCGATGCTAATTTCTTTAAAGTTCAAGCCTCTACCGCCTGGATTCGTACGTACGCAGAAAATCACCGTTTTATTACCCGTGCAGAAATTGGTTATTTAAATACGCCCGATATTCGAAAAATTCCACCGGCATTACGTTTCTTTGCAGGGGGCGATCGCAGCGTGCGAGGTTATGGCTATAAGAAAATTTCACCGAAAAATAAAAATGGAAAATTAGTCGGCGGCTCTCGCTTAGTAACAGGTAGCCTTGAATATCAATATCAAGTTTACCCAAATTGGTGGGGAGCAGTATTTGCGGATACAGGCTTAGCCGCAGATGCTTACAAAGCAAATGAGTTACGCTACGGCGCAGGTTTCGGTGTACGTTGGGCATCGCCAGTTGGCGCCATCAAATTTGATATTGCAACGCCAATTCGAGATAAAGATAACAGCAAAAACATTCAATTTTACATTGGCTTAGGGGCTGAAATTTAGGGTATGACTATGTCTGAACAAGAAAAACAACCAGATAACCAAACCACACAACCCGTTAAAAAGAAAAAGACCTGCCGTAAAATTTTATGTGTCGGAAGTGCGGTCATTTTTGTCCCTGTTTTAGGCTTAGTCACAGCGCTTTCTTTTGATAGTGGACAACGTGCACTTATTCAACTCGCCGATAAAATGCTCGATAGCTTATCTATTGAGCAAGTCAGCGGTGGCTTACAAGATGGTTTAGTCTTAGAAAATTTACGTTTTCAAACAACCGGCGTAGATGTGGCACTCCCTAAAACGCGATTACAACTGAATTTAGCTCGTTTACTTTCGGGTGATATTATTGTTGATGATCTCAGCTTAACGCAGCCGAAAATTGCCATTGATACCAGTGTCATGCCACCTTCTGAAGAGAAACAAACGGAAAGTGGTCCAATGGAAAAAATCCATTTACCGGTTTCTGTGCAAGTGAAAAATGTGGCGATTACTGACTTTGATATGAAACTCGATCAAAGCAATATTACGTTTTCGTCTTTTCAAAGTGCGATCAGTTTAAACAATGAATCTGGCCTTACCCTTGAGCCCACCACGCTTTCAGACGTGCTTTTCTCAACTGTCTCCCAAACTCAACCGAATACACCTCAACCTGAGAAAAAAGAACCCGCTAAACCCGTTGATTGGGCGCAAATTGAGCAAACACTCACACCGGCTTTTTTAGGTAATTTAAATGCGGTGAACTTGCCTTTTGATATGCACATTCCAAGTTTTTTGGGTACAAACTGGCAATATCAATCGCTCAATGAAAAAGGCGAAGAAATCCAAAAAATCACTGTGCCTAAAGTGGAATTGCAAGCAGATGCCACCGATCATTTAGTGAAATTACAAAAACTCGACATTGACAGCTCTCTTGGTACACTTTCTAGCCAAGGGCAACTCCAGCTCAATGACGATTTTCCAGTTGATCTCACATTAAAATCTGATCTCCAGGCATTTAAATCAAAAGACAAAACCATTCTTCCTGCCAGCAAAGTTGATCTCAATGTATCGGGCTCCTTGAAAAAAACGACCGCATTTTCGTTAACCACACAGGGGGTGCTTGATGCCACCTTAACAGGTGATGTGAAACTGGCTGAAGATAAAATGCCATTAAATCTGCAGTTAAAAGCGAAAAAAGGTCAATACGCTTTTGCAGATAGCCTTGCACCGCTCAAAATTAACGATGTTGATATTAAACTCACGGGCGATTTATTGAATTATCACGCAGAGATTGTTGGTGGCGTGGAGGGGATGGATCATATCCCTCATACTCACGTTGATTTAAATGCAGACGGTAAACTCTACGAAGTCACCATCAACGAATTAAAACTTGCTGCCCTCGATGGTACGGCACGTTTAACGGGTTCATCAAACTGGAAAGATGGCGCGCAATGGGATGTGACCGCTGATTTAAACAAAATGAACATTCGCCCTTATGTGCCAGCCATGCCAGCCGTATTATCAGGTAAAGTGAGCTCAAAAGGTTCCGCTGATTCCAATCATTGGAAAGTGGATGTGCCTACCGTGGATTTAACCGGTAGTCTTTCCTCTCGCCCATTAAGCTTGAAAGGAAGTGTCTTTTTAAGTAATGAAACCTTATTAAACATTCCTGATTTATTGCTGAACTATGGCGATAACCGCATTGCGGCAAAAGGGATATTAGGTGATAAATCAAACCTAGATTTAGATATCAACGCACCAAGCTTGCGTGGTCTGTGGCAAGATTTAGCGGGTTCCGTGGTCGGCAAAGTACAAATCTTAGGCAAACTTACTGCGCCAACCATTAATACCGATTTAACGGCACAAGGCTTGCACTTCCAAGGGTTAGACTTATCTAAAGCCGTAATTAAAGGTAATGTTGTGAGTGAACCGCAAGTGAAAGGTGAACTTAACGTCAAAGCGGAAAACTTCCGTTATGGTGACAGCATCAAATTACATAATATTGATTTGAATGCATCAGGTGATGAAAAACATCATACGCTCACCTTAAAATCAAAAGGTGAACCTGTTGCTGCTGATTTACAAATCACCGGTAATTTTGACCGCACTTCTCAGCAATGGAAAGGCAATTTAAGCCAAGTGAGCCTAAACTCACCTATTGGTGATTTTAAAGTGAATCAAACTATTCCGGTGACTTATGACAATAAAAAGATCCAAGCCACCATTGGTTCACACTGCTGGATTAACCAAGACTTAGATCTGTGTTTCCCTCAACAATTTACGGCAGGGAAAAACGGCGAAGTCCCTTTTGAGCTTAAACGTATTAATTTAGATTTAGTGAATAAATTGATGGGACAAGACACGCTCAAAGGCCAGTTACAAAGCCGAGGTAAAGTGGCGTGGTTCACGGATAAACCGTTACAACTAAATGTGGCAGTGGAAGGCAATAACATTGGTGTGGCACAAAAATTAGACTACCGCATCTTTAAGCTAGATATTCCTAAATTAAGTGTGAATGCTGATATTCAAAATAACAATTTAACCTTGAAATCAGATATTAACGTTCAGAATCAAGGTCGAATCGGTACAGACTTAAAAATTAATGATTTAAGTAAAGGTCGTCAATTAGGCGGTACCTTTACTATTGAAGGTTTACGCTTATCCTTAGCCAATCAACTTTTCTCTAGCGGTGAAAGCATAGATGGTGAAGTGGTCTCTCGCTTAAGTTTCGGTGGTAATTTAGAAAAACCATTATTAAACGGCAATTTTGATATTCGAAATGTGAAAACGAAACTGAAAAGCCTGCCTTTTGATGTGACTGATGGCCAAGTGGCAATTCGCTTTAATGGCACCTCTTCAACCTTAAATGGCCATGTTCAAACACCAGATAGCAAGCTCAATATTAATGGACAAGCTAACTGGGCGCACATGAATAATTGGACGGCAGAAGTCAGAGCGCAAGCAGATAATTTCAAAGTCGATATTCCATCCATGGCGAAATTAAAAGTCAGCCCGAATGTGGTTGTCAAAGCCTCGCCAAAACTCTTAGATTTGAGTGGTAATGTGGATATCCCTTGGGCAAGAATTGCTATTGAAAGCTTACCGGACAATGCTGAACCAGTGAGTGAAGATGAAGTCATTTTAAATGGCCCAAGAAAAAGTAAAGAAGAACTCATTAATCGCCAATTTGCTTCAGAAACGAAATCTGGGATGCAAATTCAATCTGATTTAAAAATTAAAATCGGTGATGATGTGCATTTAGATGCCTATGGTTTAAAAACGAATTTGGATGGTTTACTTTCGGTGAAACAGGATAAAGGTAAGCTAGGGTTATTTGGTCAAATTAACCTAAAAAATGGTCGTTATGCCTCTTTTGGACAGGATTTATTAATTCGTAAAGGACAAATCAGCTTCTCTGGTTTACCTTCACAGCCGATGTTGAATATTGAAGCGATTCGTAACCCTGAGGCTATGGAAGACAGTAAAGTGACCGCGGGGGTAAAAGTGATTGGTATGGCGTCTAGCCCACAAGTCACGATTTTCTCTGATCCAGCCAAATCTCAAGACCAGGCACTTTCTTATTTATTAACCGGTCGCTCATTAGAAAACAGCGGTGAAGCAGGTTCCAGTGGTTCTGTGGGTGCGGCATTACTTGGCTTAGGTTTAGCGAAAAGTGGTAAAGTAGTCGGCGGTATTGGTGAAGCCTTTGGTATTCAAGACTTAAACTTAGGCACTGCCGGTGTTGGGGATAGCTCCAAAGTACAAGTTAGTGGTAATATTGGTAAACGCTTACAAGTGAAATATGGTGTAGGATTGTTTGATGGCTTAGCCGAAGTGACCTTGCGTTACCGCTTAATGCCACAACTTTATTTCCAATCAGTAACCAGCACAAACCAAGTTTTTGATTTATTGTATAAATTTGAATTTTAGGAAAGGACATGCATAACGACAAGCAACTGGCTCAACTCGTAGAACCTCATCACCGAGGTGAGGCCCGGGAGATTGCCGCCATTGATTTAGGCTCAAACAGCTTCCACATGATTGTGGCGCGGATTATCAATGGCTCAATCCAGGTGCTTTCTCGTTTAAAACAAAAAGTGAGGCTCGCCGATGGCTTAGATGAGCACAATGTATTAAGCCAAGAAGCCATTGAGCGCGGTGTAAATTGCCTCGCACTTTTTGCTGAACGCTTACAAGGTTTTGCCCCAGAAGATGTAAATGTGGTGGGCACTTATACCTTACGAAGAGCGGTCAATAATGACGAGTTTTTACGTCAGGCTGCTGCCGTTTTTCCTTATCCGATTAATATCATCAGCGGTCAAACGGAAGCCAAAACCATTTATGCGGGCGTTTGCCACACTCAACCAGAAAGCGGACGTAAACTGGTCATCGATATTGGTGGTGGCTCAACCGAAATGATCATCGGTGATGATTTCACCCCCTTAGTGGCAGAAAGTCGTCACATGGGCTGCGTGAGCTTTGCTAAAAAATTCTTCCCGAATGGACAAATTTCAAAAGAAAACTTCGAGCGAGCTCGCCAAAGTGCGGTCAATAAAATTGAAGATTTAAGCTGGGAATATCGCAAGCTCGGGTGGCAATCAGTGTTAGGCTCATCAGGCACCATTAAAACCGTCTATCAAGTGATTACCGCAACTCTTGATCCGAACGGCATTATCACCGCTGAGCGCTTACAAAATTTAATTGAACGAACCTTACAAGCATCCCATTTTGAAGAGCTTAATATTGCGGGATTAAACCCTGATCGCGTCGATGTCTTTGTGCCTGGATTAGCCATTTTAAGTGCCGTTTTTGATGTTTTTGGCTTAGAAAATATGCGCTATTCTGACGGTGCTTTGCGTGAAGGGGTGATTTACAGCTTAGAAAAAAACTTCCAAGTTTCAGACATCCGTACACGTACCGCATTAGGACTTGCCGAACAATTTAACTTAGATTTAGCGCAAGCTGATCGCGTGGCAAATAGTGCGAAAACCTTAATTGACCAATACACCCATTGGCAAAAACCGCATCTTGCTGATGAAATGAAAAATCTGTTGATTTGGGCAGCTCGCTTATTGGAAGTCGGTATTGTCATTAATCATCGCAATGTACAAAAACATTCCGCTTATATTCTGCAGAATATGGAATTACCGGGTTTTGATCGCGAGCAACAACGCTTATTGGTGAATTTAGTTCGTTATCACACTGGTGCATTTAAAAATAATGATTTACCGATTTTTGCTCGTTATGCGGATGAAGATGTCCTTGTTTTACTGCTTCTTTTACGCATTTCGGTGATTTTAAATAAATCTCGCCAGGCGACAGACAGCACGGACAAAATCAATCTCAGAATTGACCGCTCTTTGCAGACTTGGGAACTGACTTTTGAGAAACATTATTTGGATAATAATCCGTTAGTGTGGAATGAATTGCGCTTAGAAAGCAATTTACTCAAAGATTTAGAACTCAGTTTGATTTTTAACTGATAAAATAGGGGCTTTCGTGCCCTTATTTTTTATCTTGCTCCAACAGCAAGCTATAAATATTGGCGAGATAATAACTCTGCTCGGCTTCGGGAATTTCTTGCGGAATAAAAGAAAGCAAATCTTGGTGAATTTCCAAAACATCAGGGAAAATGACCGCACTTTGCATTTCATCATAAAAGGCTTGATGAAGTGGGGAAACGCAACCGCCTCGTTTTAAGCGAGCAAGGCTGTTGGCAATATGCAATAAGAGTGTGATGACGGTCGGAATGGACACATCAATGCGCCAATGATGCTCTAGGCGACTTTGCAAAGTCAGAATAATATCAATAACGTCCTGATCAATCTGACCGCGAATTTTCCAACGGGTTAATTGTTTGAGTAACGACATAACATTCCTTTTTGAGATAGGATAACTTTACCGCGATTTCATAAAATTACCAGTGCACAGATCACAAAATTGAAACAAAGTGAAAAAATTTACTAACTAGGAAAGCAATAAATGATAGATAACAGACTTTTTGAAAAATATGATGGCCTGATTTTTGATATGGATGGCACCTTAATCGACACCATGCCAGTACACGCCCGCGCGTGGAATATGGTGGGAGAACAATTTGGTTATCGTTTTAACAGCCAAATTATGTATGATTTAGGTGGCGCAACCGTGAGCACTATCGCCTCTGCCATTATGCAAGATGCCGGTATGCCACAAGAACGTTTAAATGAAGTCATACAAGCAAAACGCAAACTTTCTTATGAATTGATTCCAACAGAATCAAAATTACTTCCAACCTTTGAAGTGGTGCGTCATTACTATCAACAAAAGCCAATTGCGCTTGGCTCAGGTTCAAACCGCCAAATGATTGATATGTTGATGCAAAAATTAGATATCAAACATTACTTTAACGCTATTGTCAGCGCTGATGATGTGAAAGAACATAAACCGCATCCAGAAACTTTTTTACGCTGTGCAGAACTGGCAAAAGCTGAACCATCACGCTGTATCGTCTTTGAAGATGCCGATCTCGGCGTAAAAGCGGGATTAAGTGCAGGAATGGATGTATTTGATGTCAGAACGCGCGAGATTATTATAGCCTAATGTGGGACATTTTCTCTTTCAGCTTTTGGGCTGATTTTTGGCAAACCCATGGCTTATGGCTGATGTTTTTCAGCGCTTTCTTAAGTGCCACCATTTTGCCAGGTAATTCAGAAATTGTGTTTGTCTCCCTTGCTGTGCCAAAAGTATTGGTCGGTTCATTATTAAGTGCGGATATTTTTTGGCTTGTTTTTTTGGCAACCGCAGGCAATACACTTGGCAGCCTCACCACTTATTGGATTGGTCGATGGTTTCCGAAAATTGACAGTAAAAATGACCGCACTTTATGGGCGATAAACAAAATACAACGCTATGGTGCCATCACTTTATTATTGAGTTGGTTGCCTATTATCGGGGATGTGTTTTGTGCGGTAGCGGGTTGGCTTCGATTGAATTGGCTAAGCTGTTTGATTTTTATGACGATTGGAAAAGGACTGCGTTATATTGCCTTGCTCTTTTTCAGTTTACCTTTCGTGTCATAGCCGTGAATAGCCTTTGTGCATAACCTAGTTGTGGGCTAGAATAAAGAGGAATTACTATTCAATAGATAAAAAAACGCCCCTTATCGAGTAAGGGGCAAATAACCTAAGGAACCAATTTTATTAAAACAACTGCAAGTTGCTTGTTCTATAAGACCGACGCTAAAAAGAAAAGTTCAAAGAAATTGTAAAAAAATGTAAAAAAATTTACAAAAACTTGCAATTAATTTACAAATCACTGATTTTCAAGGAAATAAATATGCCATTACTCGACAGTTTTAAAGTGGATCACACCCGTATGAACGCACCAGCTGTGCGCGTTGCCAAAACCATGCGTACCCCAAAGGGCGATGACATCACTGTTTTTGATCTCCGTTTTTGCATTCCAAACAAAGAAATTCTCCCACCAAAAGGGATTCACACCCTGGAGCATTTATTTGCGGGCTTCATGCGTGACCATTTAAACAATGACAATGTAGAAATCATCGATATTTCCCCAATGGGCTGTCGTACAGGTTTTTATATGTCATTAATCGGCACACCAAACGAGCAACAAGTGGCTGATGCATGGTTAGCTTCCATGAAAGATATTTTAACCGTGCAAGATCAAAACCAAATTCCTGAATTAAACGAATACCAATGTGGGACTTACACTGAGCATTCTTTAGAAGAAGCACATGATATTGCTAAAAATGTGATTGCTCGCGGTGTGGGGATTAATAAAAATGACGATTTAGCACTTGATGAATCTTTCTTAAAATAAGGACACAACATGACAACCTTAGGTACAGCATTAACCCCAAATGCTATCAAAGTGATGATGCTTGGCTCTGGTGAACTGGGCAAAGAGGTGGTGATTGAATTACAACGTTTAGGCGTGGAAGTGATTGCCGTCGATCGTTATGAAAACGCCCCTGCACAACAAGTGGCACATCGTGCTTATACGATTTCCATGCTAGATGGGGCAGCCCTCAAAGCCTTAGTGGAAAAAGAGCGCCCAGATTACATCGTGCCGGAAGTGGAAGCCATCGCGACGGATACGCTGATTGAATTAGAAAAAGCGGGTTTTAATGTTGTGCCTACCGCCAAAGCCACCAAGCTGACGATGAATCGCGAAGGCATTCGCCGTTTAGCCGCTGAAGAGCTTGGCTTGCCAACCTCACCTTATCAATTTGTCGATAACTTTGCGGACTTCCAAAGTGCGGTTGAAAAAATCGGTATTCCTTGCGTGGTAAAACCGATTATGTCTTCTTCTGGCCACGGTCAAAGTATTTTAAAATCCAAAGACGATTTACAAAAAGCCTGGGATTACGCTCAACAAGGTGGTCGCGCAGGTGCAGGACGCGTGATTGTAGAAGGGTTTGTTAAATTCGATTATGAAATCACCTTACTCACCGTTCGCCACATTAATGGCACCAGCTTCTTAGCGCCAATCGGCCATCGTCAAGAAGATGGTGACTATCGTGAATCGTGGCAACCACAAGCTATGTCTGATGCAGCCTTGAAAAAAGCACAAGAGGTCGCAGAGAAAATCACCACTGCATTAGGTGGTCGCGGTATTTTCGGCGTGGAAATGTTTGTGTGTGGTGATGAGGTTATCTTCAATGAAGTCTCCCCTCGCCCACATGATACCGGCATGGTCACACTAATTTCTCAAGAGTTATCTGAGTTCGCCTTACACGCCCGTGCGATTTTAGGCTTACCTATCCCAGAAATCACCTTAATTAGCCCATCCGCTTCCAAAGCCATTGTGGTAGAAGGTCAATCGAAAAACGTGCAATTTGGCAATATCGCCGAAGTATTGGCTGAACCAAACACCAATATTCGCATTTTCGGCAAAGGCGAAGTCAATGGCCATCGCCGTTTAGGTGTCTTACTCGCTCGTGATATTTCCGTAGAAAAAGCATTGGAAAAAGTAGAGCGTGCTTACGCGAAGTTGGATGTAAAGCTATAAGATTTGCTTAAAATAAGTAGCTCTGAAAATACAAAAAGTGCGGTCAATTTTGAGAGGTTTAAAAACTCTTTGAAAATTGACCGCACTTTAATTTATTGTATTAATTAAAAATCTTCTGCATATTGCATAAAATCAAACTCGCCCTCAGCACGTGAGAATAAATGAGCAGCATAATGATCTATTGCCTCTGCTGGATTCGTCAACTTTTTAATACCCATCACATCTGCTCTAGGTATCACATAAACATTACGTTCATCATTATGAGAAGACACAAATAATTGATATCCTGTTTTACTCCAATCATCATTAGAGCGGGTATCAAGTAAACATCTTAATTCAAAATATTTTTCATCATTGAATTTATCATCGTCATAACTTTGTCTAAAAGCATGATTAAATTTCTGCTCAAGAAATGTTGTATATTCAGGAAGTGCAACGCCATGACTATCTTCAAAACCTTCTATAATTGAATGAATGGGCATTAATAATAATGAAGGTAAATTACTTTTATATATATTATGTATTGTATCTTCTGCAATTTCCCATCCTTGACTTACATATAACCAAGAGCACATTATTTCTTTTGGAATATAACAATGAAATCCCCCCATACTCTTGTTACCACTCTTATATGAAAAAGGATCATATTTTATATAATATCCAATATTATTTATTAATATACCAAACTGTGTAATATCTCCCATTACAGGTATATCACTTTTCTCAACCCCATAGAAGAATTTTCCTTTGCTCATATAGGAAAATGATAGTGGCTGAATATATCTAAAAGGACCTATTATATTCTCAAAAAGATCACCCTTTACTATAAAATTATATCCATCAAATATTCTTTTAGCATCACTCAGATTTAGCTCACAAAATGGAATTGAATCAAATTCATTATAAAATTCTGTAAACATGTCATTAATTTGTTTTTCTGATAACCCTATCATTTATTTACTCCAAATTTTTCAATAGCAACTAAAACTTCCGCTCTTATTTCATCCTGTCGGTCAGCTAAATATTTTCTATATAAAGGAGATATATCCTTATTATCCTTAACATATCTCTGCCAACCTTTCGTTCCTGTTTCAATTTTAGCACCTTTAGATGAATTTAGTTCCTTTGGTAAAGGCTGTAAATTCTTAGGGTGATTAATTAATTCATTTTGAACATGTTTTGGTAATTTATCAAAACCATCAATTTTATTAAATGCGCTTTGTGGCAAAATATGATCCACCGAAGCTCTTGCTCCATCTGGAAAATCTTTAAATTTACCATCAAAAGGATCGATATACATCACTCGATCATTTTTTGGATTAACCCAACCGCCTTGCTTAAATTTAGCCTCAATATCACCATATTTTACATTCACAAAATCACAACAATTTGCATTGTGAACCCAAACACCAAATTCCCCTACATGGTAAGTGCTAAATTCTTCTACGGCGATGTTATAAACTGTTTCTAGTTTTCCAGTAGCCTGTTGCGATACCACTTGTAAAGATGGTAAGCCATTTCTATCAAGTAGAACCATATCTTCTTCAAGTAAAATCGCTTTCAACCATCCTTTCCCTTCAACAAAGAAAGGATGTTCCGCTGTAGTGACAAAGGATTCAGTTTTACCATCTTCATTTTTCACAACAACCTTAAAAGTTTCTTGATTTAACGTTACCTTATTAGCAAAAACAGGTTTATAAGCATATTTCTCACCAAATTCTTCACGAGACCAAATCAGTTCACCATATTGGATTTCCTCTATTGGTTTTAAACCATTTACAGTTTCAATTAAGGTGCCCGCTACAAAACATTTTTCTCCCATACCACAAACAATATTTAGTGTTTTTTCTGGTTTAGGCTTAAGTGTAGTAGTTTCTTTGACCGTTGAGGCTACACTTGATGCTACATTTATCACCTTTCCTTCATGCTTAACAACATTCTTCGCTAAGTTTGTCGCTGTTTTCGTTAGCTTAATTCCAACTTTAGCCAAACCCGCACCACCGGCAAGTATTCCCGCCGTCTCTTGCAGTAATTGACCTGCCTCTAAACCGGCCTTGAAAGCCCCTTCTGCACCCGCTTTCTCATACTCAACAATCATCTTATCAATTCTATTCGCATAGGATTGCTTCATTGCTTCAGTGAAATTGCCTTCTTGAATTAAGGTTTTAATCGCATTCAGTGAGTCAATCGGATGCATCGCAATCTCAGCAATGCCTTTCCCTGTTTCAAAAAGCCCCACTGGAATTGACGTCGCAAGCCCGGCACCATAAGCAGTATCTTGTCCCGAACTCACCAATTCCCAATAAACACCTGTTTTTAGTTCACAGCGCAAGCTACCATTACATGCCGCAAACTCTTCATCTCTTTGCTTAGCCTGCCACTCGGAAAGGTAATTGTTTGTCACTGTATTTTCCGCAATCTGTGCATTAATTGCCGTATTGCCAATGATTTCAACACCTTCTGATTTTCCGTTCATTATGGCACCGGCAATACCGCCTGCAAGACTTGCCATACTAATGACACCCGCCTTTTCATCTGGCGTTAAATCAGCTTCCGATTTACCATAAAGTATAGAGGCAATTTGTGGCGCCAGTAATTCAGCCCCTGCTGCACTTATCGCACCATGTGCTGCTCTTCCGCCATTGACTTGAGCCTCAATCGCTCCCCATACGGCATGTGCAAGTGCATTAGTTGCTTTATCATGCGTATTATCCGCAATCAGTTTATTCACCGTTGGCGATAAGGTTGCGACAGTTGTGGCTGAAGCACCTTGCCCTGAGAGTACGCCAGTAAAGAGGGCTGTGACGGTGTCTATAGTTCGACGGTTTCCTCCGCCATATCCCCATTCACCCACTTCTCGCTTAGCTTCTCTTAACCGATATTCAAGGAAATTCAACTCATCCTTACTTGCATTATTAGCCTGAGCTTTATCATATTCTGCTTTTGCACGTCGTTCAGCAGTTTCTGCTTCATTTAATTTATTTGACGTATAAGTATCCACAGCCGATTTCACATTACCAATAGCTGTCGAAATTTGTTGCTGCTCTTGGATTTGCGCTTTCACATCTTTCGTCTGTGCAACTTGGTTATTGGCTTGAGCAAGGTCTGTATTGATACCTAACTCTTTTGCTGTAGTGATGGTTGGATGAGTATCTTTATTCAAGATAATCGTCCCTTCCGTCAATGTCGCTCTGGTAACTGAACTATCACTGTCTCGCTCAAACATTGGTAAGCCTGGACTTATACCCCCACTACGTTGACTGTCTAGTTTGGTACTATTTTCTGTGTTCGGTTTAACCGCTCTGCCGGTCTCATTATCAACCCATTTTTCTTTTGACTCTTTGATGCTGCCGCTAACGCTTGCGCTCGCTGCACTGCTGCTTGATTCATTTTGAATATCTTCAAAGGTCAGCTTGTTTGTGGCTAATTCACTGTTTTTCGGGTTAGTGCTTGCAATGGCACCACCTTTTAAATGAACGCTATCCGCATTGATATGATACCCCCCTTCTTCCGCAAAAATACCGGCTTGTTCATTCACTTGTTTACGGTGAGTTGTACCTTTGGAAGCATTGCCATAACCACTTAAGCTCCAGTTATTACCAAAACCAAATTCAACTTCTAAACCACCTCCGCTTGATTTGGTTTTAAAGCGTTCTTCGTCTTGTAAACTTTCAATGTTGAGCTTGCCACCGACATTGGCATTCACTTTATTGCCTGCCACCTGACTACCAATAAGATTGGTATCACCTTGGCTATTTAGGGTTACGGTTTGTGCCTCTAAGTGGCTCGCTTGGTAAGTTTTGCTTTCGCCATCTTCCTTGCCACTGCTTCCACCTACTCGTGCATAAACACCTACACCGGTTTGAGCACCTACTGTTGCCGCCACCCCTGCTTCAACACCTACACTTTGATTACGCCCTTTAAATTGAGTGTAGCTTTCACCAGCTTTGATATTCAACTCATTGCCTGTTAAGGTAATTTTACTATCCTTGATTCTATTACCATTTTCATCTCGGGATGTAAGATCAGTATGCGTTAAATTAATATTTCCTAATTGACGTTCGCCCTTCTCATTTAAGCTACCATCACCGCGAGCAATAAGATTAATCTCTTTCGCATTAATTCGGCTACCTTGGCTAATATCTCCCAAACTTTCTTGGCTTTGACGGCTATGTGCCACACCGCTACCCGATTCAACACGAAGTAAATAAGTGTTAGATTTAGGATCTTTTGTCGCCATTTTACTGAAGGCGTTATATAAGTTATAACCCTGTGCAGCCACACTCATTACATTCGCTGCTTTCAAGCGATCCGATGCTTTGTCATTTTTTGCTGCCCCTTCAATCGTGTTAATTAAATCGATGATTGGCGATTTTACACGACTAAATTGGCCTATTTTTAAATCACTCTCACTATAGCTGTTATCTTGGTGATTAATTGCATTATTGATAGTGATATTTTGAGCATTAATATTGACCTTCTCTTTGGCTAAAACTTCACTTGCTGTTTGCAGGTAATCTTTACCCGCATACACATCAACCGTGCTATTGAGACTTGCAAGTTGACTACCCTTATGCGTAATCTGCTCGCCGTCCTGATTCATTCTAGTGCGATTATAACCAAAGAAACGCTCAGTATCTGAGATAGCCGCCTCCCCTACACTATGCCCTTTGCGCATCTGAGTGCTTCTATCCGTTGTTTCTGCTGTCAGTAATTTCACATCACCATTATTAGCTTGCAGGATATTTTTGTCATTAGAGACAAATGTCGTTCCTTTTAGAGTAATATCACCGTTCTCGGCAATTGTAGTGCTCTTACCACCAATGGAAATCTGGGTACCAACCTCTTGGCGAAGACTAGTATCCCCATTTTCTCGCTGGGTATGTACCCCTGCCATATATTTCGCTAAACCATCTACCCCAACGCCTCGTTGTCTGGATGAAGCATGTTGCGATTGCTCATGTACTGCCACACCAAAATCGACATTTTTAGCAGCAATAAACTGCGCGTCGCCTTCAGCACTGATGTTGCTACCTTGCGTGCGAATATCGCCCTCTCTAGCATGAATATTCAGCTTACCGCCCGCTTCAAGTGAAGTTATTTGTGCTTCTGTTTTTTGATTGTATTTATTTGATTCACTACGATTATGATTAGCATAAGGTTGTATACCGCGCACCATAGATTCTATAGAGTCAGCAACAGCATCAGATACCCCTATCGCCTTACCTACAACGCTCTTTGTAGCACCTTGAGCTTCTTTCTGACGATAGTTTTCTTTTGCTCGAGAAACTGGATCATATACAAAGCCCATTCCAAAACCTGTCGATTTTTGTTCCTGGTGATATTCACTGTCATGCTGTTCATTCATCGCATTTAAATGAACATTTTTACCCGTGATCGACATATCTTTACCAGAAGCTAAGCGTGAAGCATCTACATCTACATCCTGTTGAGCATAAATAGATAAATTGCCATTTTTTGCGACTAATTCGCTACCATTTACACTTTCGTTGTAACTTGAGCCATTATTGTTTAATTTGCCTCGTTGGTAACCAATCCGCATTACGCCACCTTTTCCTGAAGTATCCAATCCAGACTTCTTAAATGAATAAGAATCTTGAACTTCTCTCTTATCAAGGCTTGCTGTCACTCTGACTTGATTACCCTGTAAATGAATATTCTCTTTAGCCTGAATGTCAGATCCTTTTACAGAAACATTTGATGTTTGAGAAAGTATTTCAACATTTTTACCTTGTAATCTACTACCTTTAGCTAAATCATAATCGTGATGATGACGACGTTCTTCGGTTTCTTTGGTTAAAAAACCTTTCAATGTTTGTTTATTTCGGCGATCTAAATGCTCAATATCACGACCTTCTTCAATGAGAACATCACCTTTAGACGCAACCATCATCTTACCATCTTCGCTACTAACCTTCGCTTGACGAAGTGTCGTCTCCTCTTGTCCAATTAAACGTACACCATCTTTACCCTCAATAACAGAGCTCACCTCACCTTCTTTATCTAAGTGATAATGATGGTTATCGCTAAAGTCATAGTGTTCTTTGCTGCTTTGCTTCTCAGTCGTCACCAAAAGCTTACCTTTAGCATTCACATCAACCGTACCTGCCGATTTAACTTTCGCAGCCTTCACAGTGATATCGCCATCACTTTGAATAGAAATCTTTCCATCTTTTCCTGTCACCGTCACTTCGCTTTGACGATCGACAAGCCTATTGCCGGTTTCGGTACGTCCTAATTGGTTTTGTGTTTCTGTTGTGGTTGCAGCAAGCTCTACGGATTTTCCACCGTATAGAGACAAGCTATCTGCAGCCACAATCTTGCCACCAAGGTTCACTAATTTTTGCTTAGCATTAAGGTTGACATTATTAGCCAAAACCAGACCTTTGTTCTCTAAATTTTGGCCGTATAAATTCACTAGGTTTGCGGCAAGTACCGTCCCTTCATTGGTCATATCCTTCACTGAGCCTACAATGCTATCCCCCGAGATCACAGAGCCCGTTGGGGTAACTTGAGTACGGTTAGACGCCAAGTAAATTTTTGGTGTTAACACATTGATTTTCTTACCACTTGGAAGCGTAATTTCTTGATTCACCATCCACACTAAATCAGTGGTCAGCTCCGCCATTTGTTCTTTTGTTAAGCCAACACCCGGCACCAAATTAAATTGTTTGGCATAACGTATGCCGTTGTTCATCAAACCTTTATATTGCTCTAAGGCATTTTGATATCCATCAAGATAACGACGACCGGTTAACTGGTTAATTTGTTCA
The DNA here is from genome assembly GCF_014931415.1 of Haemophilus parainfluenzae. NCBI lineage: Bacteria > Pseudomonadati > Pseudomonadota > Gammaproteobacteria > Pasteurellales > Pasteurellaceae > Parahaemophilus > Parahaemophilus parainfluenzae. Next base: position 508,030 of record NZ_CP063121.1, read on the forward strand.
TTCACTAAACGCAACTCATAAAAACCATCCCCCAAACGTTTCAACATATTATTTGAGTCGTAGCGTAATGCATTGAACATATAATCCGAACTCAACCATTTTTGCTTGTTCGCAAAACGTGGGTCGGTTTCAATCACATAGCCTTTTGGTGCATTAGGATTCACATGATAAAGCGAGGATTTATCCAACGATTGAGTCAGATGATTTAATACAACATCTCCCGCATCACCTTTATTAGCCACGCTATTATTGGTAAATTCAGGTGCTACATTTTCTTTATAAGCAAATACCCCTAAATCTTTCACACTTTCATTTTGTTTGTAATAAATACTAGTATCACTTTTAGTTGTATCGTATCTGTCCCATTTTCTTTTTTTCTTACCTTTATAAAAAGCCGTTAAACGACCAGCATCCGTTACAATAGTACGACCTTTCAACTCATCATTATGTAATTGGCCATCCGCAATTTGAATCAGCCCACCAGCGATCACTTTACTGTCTTGGTTGTCTACACGCGCATCATTAAAATCAATGCCGCCACCACTTAAAATCTTACCTTCTTGATATTTTGGGTTAAGTACCACGGTTTCATTCACCGTGCGGGTATAATCATACTCATGCCAGTTATCACTTTCGATTTTGCCATCCGGTGAAAAAATATGATAAAGATCTCTTATTTTTCGGTTTAGTCCCCAGCGACCACTCTTATTATCTTGTTTTACTTTATAAACCCCAGAGTCTTTACCGTAGATAGTCGAATCATTCCCAATTCGATACTCAAAAACCGGTGTAGACGAGGTATCCACATTTTCTGTCTCAAGGAAGAAATGTTTATTCTCTACCTTACCAGTATTAAAGGTGATCGCTTTGCTTTTCGCATTGTCGTAAAGGTTTAGCGCTTCAATCACGCCATTGTAGTTTTGAACATACGCTGATTTACCTGTCGCTTGGTTGTTTTCATCCAACGCTTTACCCACATAAATCTTACCCATACTTAAAAGAGTACTTTCATTGCGGTTTAAAACTTTATCCACGCCCACATCTAAACGCTCACGTGCAGCAATTACAGCGGATTTATCCCCTTCTTCAAGGTTATTTAAATTCTCCCCCTGTAAAGCCACATGGTCACCATAAATACGACCGGTACCTAAGTTATTGATGGTCACGGCTTTTGCCACCGTCAATGCACCATCAATTAAGCCTCGGTTAGTCAACGTGTTTGTATTAATGCGTGTTTCATTACCACTAATTTCAGCATCTTGAGTGTTTTCTACATTAGCCGCTTTAACATCTACCTTATTACCTACACGTAATTGGCTATTATTTTTAAAATCCCCTTCGGTTTTAAAATCTAAATTACCACCAACTTGGAAAGCGTTATTTAAGGTTAAACTATCTTGTAAACGAACCGTCAAATCCCCTTTGGTTTTGATATCACCTTCATTTGCCAACGTCTTCGCTTTTAACTCAATTGATTTACCCGCTTCAATCTCACCTTGTTTGTTATCAATTGTTTGAGCAACATCTAGTTGGGTATGCTCATCACTGTAGATGCCCCCTTGTTGGTTAGAAAGATTTTCAGCTGTAATAGCCACTTGAGCACCACGAATACCTTGTTCCGTGTTGCCGCCAGCTTTCGTCCCTTGGTTATCTACATGTTTCGCTTTAATGCTCGCTTTCTCTGTTGCAACAATTAAAGAGCCTTTATCCGATTGCTTGCGGTTATCCACATTATTTGCGTTAAGCTGAACTTGTTTACCCGCAATAACACCTTGTTTGTTATCAATGTGTTGAGCATTAAGTTGGGTCTGAGCTTTAGCATAAACGGTGCCACGGTTCTCAATATTCTTTTTCGCATTGAGTTCGGCATTTTCGCTACCACCTATAAAGCCTTCATTCACAATCTTACCTTGGCTATCGATTTTCACGCTTCCAGCAGATGCACCAATGTGCCCCGCATTGCGTACACCAAGACCTTGGCCGTTATCCACTAAATGGATTTTTTCAGCATACATCCCACCTAATTGGCTCACATCCACACTGTAGCTTTGGTTTTCGCCTTGGGTATCAGAAGTGCGGTCAGTGTTGTCGGTGTTTTTATCACCCACGTACACAACTGAATCATTGGTGCGGTCAACGTTGTTTTTACCCGTGGTAACTTTAATGCCTTTCTTCGACCAAACCCCACCTTTAATTTCGGCTTTCTCCGCGATAATATCGGTGTAATCAGATTGGCTGTTATCCATTCCTTTTTGACCAACAGTCACTTTACCGCCTTTTACGCGATAGCCTTTCAACTCGCCATTTTCAACTTCCGCTTTACCGGTTGTCAGCGTAGTGCGTCCAGCATTAATCACACCACAGCCATCACATTGGATACCACTTGGGTTGGCAATCACGACATCCGCTTTTTTACCTGCAACTTCCACATAACCTTTTAAACGGCTTGGATTAGCGGAGTTCACCTCGTTAAGAATGACTTTTGCTTCACCACGAGCAAGATTTGGGTTACCTTGCACCCAGCCTGCCATTTGTGTTTGTGCTGCTTTACGAGCATTGTTTAACACGGCACCTTTCTCTGCCACATCAAATTGTGAATATTGGTTACGTGATACCCCACCAGCACTTGGTGTTTGAATATTTACTTGCGGTAAACCATTGCCGGTTTGAAGTACTGTGGGTTGTTGATTACCCGGTGCAGATTTATCTGCACGAATGGCCATATCTTCTGCATGAACAGAAGGGGATAAGAAGACAAAGCCTAATGCCAACATTAAACTAAAATGAATAGGATTAAGTGAAAGTGTACTTGAAAATAGTCCTGTTTTTTCTTGTTCTGAGCTCACATTTTCACTTTGTGCTTTACCTTGAGATTTTGCCAACTCAGATACCACCACAAGCTGGTTTAATACACGGCTAAAAATCACTTTATAATGACGTTTATTCATTTTTTTAATTTCCTTTAAAGTTTTAAATTCTGTTTGGTTTTAATCAATTTATTCATCTAAAAGCGTGAGCATTAAAAACGGTAGCTCACATTAAATCCGGTTGTCACATGACTGGTTCTAAATCCTTCCGGTTTTTTAATTGGAACACCCACAAAATAATCATAGTTAATGCCCCATAATTTACCGCGAAGTCCAATTGCGCCACCCATTAAGCTATCACCAATTTGAAGTTCTTCTTGGCTAGAGTGCACCTTACCTCGGTCAATCCCTAAATAAAGCTCATGTCCTTTATTGGCAATATCCCAACCCAACTCATTTCGCCATAACCAACCTTTTTCACCGGAAAGTGATAGCTCGCCATCAAATCCTCGCACGGTATAACGACCACCAATACTAAATTTATCTTGTTGTGTTAAAGGTGTACCGTTCCATTGTCCACTCCAACTGGTATTAAAGCGGAAAGGTTGATTGCCGATAGTGAAAGGATAGGTAAAATCAATGCCAGCAGTAAAAATCTGCATGCGAGAAGTGCCTTCACCAAACTCTTCTTCCGGAGCAGGTAAGGCTTTATTCCCACCTGTACCACGTTTATAGTTCGCAAACAGTTGTAACACTGTTTCGCCAATGTATTGGGTGTGATTAAGTCCCACTTCCCAACCTGCGGTACGACGACGCTGCACTTCAATTTCGGTGTCATTGATGTAGTTATGCGATTTTTTCGTCCATAACGCGGCATTCACATAGGTTTTATGAAGACTTCCACGAGATAATAAGCGACTTAAATTGGCTTTCATTTGTTGGCTTTCACCCGAATAGGTGTAAGACTCAAACGCGCCCGCTACCGTTTGGTGATAAGAATATTTTGAACCGGAAAGCGTTAAGAGATAGTTCTTCCAAGGAATAGAATAATAGAGACTGATATTTTTACTGCCATAATCTCCTTCTGCATCATCGCTATCACGTTTAAAGCTACGTGTACCACTGATATAGAACATATCATTAAGTGTTAGCACGTTATCCCAAGAAAACGTGGCTGAGCCCTGTAAACGACCCATAGCTTTACTGCCTGAATCATCTAATCCCAGGGTTAAATGGAAAGGTAAGCTTTGCTTATAGGCAATCACCACATCGGTTTCACCTACAGCATCCGTTGGCACAAGCTCCATATTCGCATCGGCACTCGGTACACGTTTTAAGTTTTCTAAACCTTGTTCAATATTGCGAATATTTAATATATCCCCCTGCGCCATTGGCATAGCAAACCATAAGGTACCACGGGTGGCAAACGGAATCGCACTTTGGTCTTGTAATTGAATACGACCTACTTTACCCGGAATCACAGTGAGTACAAGCATGCCTGAACGTAAATCCTGTGGCTCCACCACCACGCGCGTGGTGACATAACCAAAATCAATTAAACGATTTTGAATACGGCGAAGTAAGACGTTAATCCCCTCCGAGCCAATACAAGCCGGTAGCGCAAAATCACGCTCAGCATAAACCGACTTTAATGCCCAAGAGAATTGGCTTGGTTGGATTAATTTAAGGGAAGAAGCTGATGAATTTTCTTCTTCAGCTTGATAATCGGTCAGCACCAATTGATTGATAGGAAAACATTGTGCTTCATTTTGTGGAAAGCCAAGTGAGGCCTCTTTTTCACCCTCTAAACGCACATTCGCAGATTGCGTTTGCTGGGCTAAAATAGCCGCATCTTGTTCAGCTTGTTGCCTCTGTTGTTTGGCATCGATTTGCTTTTCTACATTTGCATTTGGTGAGCTTGGCACCGCCAAAGCGAAAGAGGAAATAAATAATAAACTAGAAAGAAAAGAGCGAGATAAGTTCTTCATTATACTTCAGAGATTAAATTATTGATAAATTTGCGATATAATATCAAAATTCGTTTTAAAATTCTATAAACTAATATTCTCAATACAAAAGTGAGGTTAATTTTCAAGAAGTTTTAAAATCTCTCGAAAATTAACCTCACTGTTCATGTCAAAATTAACTACCTTGCTGTTTCTTCCTTCGCTTTTACTCGCTCTTCCCAAATTTCTCTAGGGATTCCATATTCCGCTATCTCATTTTCTTCAAGATCACTAACACCTCGAAGATAGAGCATTGGCCAACTATCTTCATCCGAAACATATGCAAATTGAATATTAAATTCCATATTATCAAATAGGGAAAACTTATATTGAGTCCATTCTTGAGATAAGGTTGATCTCAATTGTTTCATTAAATTTATAATTTCCCCTTCAATTTCATCAGGTCTTTGACCTAATGGGAAGTAATGAATATCACCATTCGCAACAACCCATTCAGCTCCACCAGAATAATGTTCAGGATAAATAGAACCAATAAAATCAATCCTTACGGCTTCTTCAGGCATTATTGACCACAATAACTCCCCAATTTTCTGGTAAATTTCTTGTTCTTTCATATTAATCTCCTGTTGGGGTATTTTTCATAATTCTTTCAAATTGCTTACCATCAACTGAATAAGGTACAAATCCCAACACCAAAGAATATCACAGAAGTATTGTCTAACCACATCCCCCTAAGCATTATGAGATTTACTTAAAGCAAAATACTACAGATAACCTGCCGTTTTTTACAATATATTTGCTATAAAAAATAAGCGGTTATAGAATACCTATAGCAAGCTGAAATTAATGAGATTAAGTTGGTATGAATAACGTACAAAAGAAATATTTTATTGGCCTAACCCATTTTTTGGGAAATGTTCTCGGCCCTAAATACGAAGTCGTATTTCATTCTTTTGATAAGAATAAGGCTCATATGGAAGCCATTGCTAATAGCCACGTCAGTGGTCGAACACTTTCTTCTCCGCTTAGCTCTTTTGGTTCTAGTTTGTTGCAGGATAAAGTGTATTTAGATAAGGATTTTGTCTTTAACTACAAAGCCGTGGCAGATTCCGAAAAGGTCATTCGAGGTGCAACTTATTTCATTAAAAATGGGGATAAATTAGAAGGCATCCTTTGTATTAATCATGATACCTCTGAGTTGGTTGATGTGATGACCAAATTAATTTCACTGGAAAACCTTGGAAACTTCGTCAATATTTTAGGTATTGATGCGGCCTTTGCCGAAGTGGAAGAAGCTGAAATAATTAATAAAGAAAAACTCGAAAACTCTATCGAAGATATCCTTTGTGAATACCTTGATTTCACTCTATTACACTCCGATAAACCACTCAGCTTAAGACAGCGGGAAAACGCCGTTCAAGTCTTATTTGATAAGGGTATTTTCAATATCAAGGGTGCCATTCCGATGGTGGCGAAATATTTGAAAATCTCAGAACCTAGCGTATATCGCTATCTTAAAGCAATCAAAGAAAAAGCATAAAAAAGCGCGGTCAATTTTCGAGAGGTTTTAAAACTCTTTGAAATTTGGCCGCACTTTATATCTCCAGGCTATAAAAGCAAACTTTCGCTAATTACCATTAAATAAAACCTCCATAAACTCAAAGAAATCTTTTTCCGATACTTCATCAGGAGAAATCATTTTGTTATATATAATATCTATATCTCTATTTTCTAATTTATATATTTCCAACCCTACCCAATGACTACTCCAGAACTCAATAGTTGCTGTTTTTTTATTTGAATATAAGTCAAATCTAGTTAAATAACCAAAATCTCCCTCTTTCTCAAAATCAACTTGAACAACTCTAAATTTTTCAATCACCCTAGGGTAAACAACATTTTCAAAAAAAATTAAATATATCCATTATTTTTTCTAGCACTCTTATATTATTAATTTACCTATCAAAATAGACACAAATTTTGACTTTTATTTCATCTTTGATGGTTCCCAGTTGTTTAAAATATCATAAATAAACTCTACATATTCTTTTTCAGGATGTAATTCTAAAAAACGTTTGCATGCTTTTTTAAAATACATAAAGCAGATTTCTTCAGATACATGAATCTGGTATCTAGGATCACATAAACCTCCAATCTCAAACCTTACCCCTTCAAAGTGATCTTCAGGAAACGGGCTATTCATATCGGGATAATAGCAATCTGCACCTTCTTCAGAAAAACCATCCTTTTCTACCAAAATAGAATAGATAGCTTTTAAAAAATCTCCCTCATGATAAACAATATTAAAGTAGGTTTTTATACTAAACTCAGGCTCATCTAACCCACCTGTTCCACCATAAAAGAAATTTAGAGGGCTATGAGAATCCTCTCCTTTGGCTGTATATAAGGGAATACTATTCTGGATGTACATTAGTTACTCCTTTAGTATCTTTATCAATATAATAACGAAATTTTTTCACAACCAATAGTGAAATGACACCTTTCCCAAGACTGATAATAAAATAAAAGTGCGATTAAAAACACACTGATTTTTAACCGCACTTTTTTATTTTAATCGTGTTATTAACCCACTACTTCAGGTAATACACCTAATTTAATTAGGAATGGGATACTCACGATAATAATCCCTAGAATTGAGACAAAGAGTAGGAACCCTGAACCACCCGGCACACGATAAGGTAAGTTTGGATGTTGATGGCGAGCTTTCCAAACCAATGCTGCTGGCAATACCACTGCATAGAAAGCAAACATTTGTCCTGCATAACCTAATGCAAGGATGAAGCCTTCTGGATAGAAGAATGCAAAGAGCAATGGTGGAAGGAAGGTTAAGAAACCTAAACTTAAACGGTTTGCTGAAATATTGAAGGCGCGTTTTAACAAGTCGTCAATACATTCTAGTAAACCGAGTGCCACCCCTAAGAATGAGGTAATCAGTGCTAAGGCAGAGAAGATTTTCACGACAGCCGCAATGATGGTGCTGCCTGTAATCACTCGAACGGCTTCAATCAATCCATTTAATGTTGGATCTTGATTAAGGATTTCTAAGAATCGGCTTTGGCTTAACACACCGTGAGTAGAAAATTGCCATAAAAGATAACCCACTAATGTGATTGCAGAGCCCACAATAATAGAAAATCTTAAGGCTTTTACATCACCTTCTAAGTATTTATTTAAGCAAGGAATTGAGCCGTGGAAACCAAAAGCGGTAAAGAAAACCGGACTAGCCGAAATCAATAGTGCTTTATCAATTGGCATGGCCATTAAGTTATCGATTTTAATTTCTGGAATCATCAATCCAAGCACAATGAATAGCGCTGCAATCATCGCGATAAATAAGAAGCGATTTAAGGCATCCACAAAGCTTGTGCCAATTGCTACGAAGATACCAAAGAAGATCGTAAATGCTAGGATAGAACCTTTCATTTTGAGATCAGGTGTCGCAAAATCAGGTAAAGTTGAAGCAAGAATTGCACCACCACCGGTTACATAGGCGGAAAGTAACGCATAAAGGAAAATCATTAATACGCTGGTTGCGACAATTCGTCCTGGTCGACCAAAATACTGTGCGGCAAGCGTGCCAATACCGGCATCATGTTCAGCAGTTTGGTAAACCTCAACAAATAATAATGCGCTATAGGTGAGCAGAATCCATAAAAGAACAAGTAGAACAACTGTAAACGTGAAACCTATTCCTGCAGAGGTGAGAGGCATGGCAAGCATCCCTGCCCCAATCATCGTCCCTGAGGTAATCAAGGTACTTCCCAATGTTTTGTTCATAAGTTTTCTCCTTTCCGATTATCGTAGAAAGGCTAGTCACTTCCTTATTTGACAATACATCAAACTACAATGTCATTAGAATGTTTTCGCATTTTTCTCATTAACCAAATATTTTTTAGATACAAAAAGCCCTTACCCCGTTACTGAGGTAAGGGCGGTAGGCCTATTTTTGTTCAAAACGTGCAGTGAAGAAACGTAATTGTTTTGGTTCATACACGAAACGAAGCCCTTTAATATCCTCTTTATGTTTAAATAAGTGGATAATACCATCAGCAACTAAATCCATGTGTGCATAGGTGTAAACACGACGCGGAATAGTAATACGTACAGTTTCAAGTTTTGGATGATGGTTTTCGCCAGTTTTGATATCACGACCAGCTGAAATAATACCACGTTCCATTGTACGCACACCGCATTCAACATAGATTGCTGCCGCTAATGCTTGTGCCGGGAAGTCTTCTTCTTGTTTCAAATGTGGACAGAAACGACGTGCATCTAAGAACACCGCATGACCACCAATTGGTTCTACAATCGGTACACCCGCTGCTTTTAATTTTTCACCGAGGTAACGTACTTGTTTAACACGGTGCTCAATGTACTCTTCCTGAGTTGCTTCTTTCAAACCGATCGCCATCGCTTCCATATCACGACCAGCCATACCACCGTAAGATGGCATACCTTCGAACACCACAACCAATTCTTTCGCTTTCATGAATAATTCTTCATCATTCATACATAAGAAACCACCGATATTGGTTAAGCAGTCTTTTTTACCACTCATTGTACAACCATCTGCATAGCTGAACATTTCTTGAACGATAGATTTGATTGAACGATCTTGATAGCCTGGTTCTTGTTCTTTAATGAAATAAGCATTTTCAATACAACGTGTTGCATCGTAGAACACTTTAATGCCGTGTTTTGCAGTTAATTCACGAACGGCTTTCATGTTTGCGATAGAAACCGGTTGACCACCTGCTAAGTTTACTGTTACCGCCAAGCACACATAAGCAATATTTTCAGCGCCTTTTTCGTTAATTAATTTTTCTAATTTTTTAACATCAATATCACCTTTAAATGGCACATCTAATGTCGCATCATGCGCTTCATCACGAATGATATCGTAGAAAATACCGCCATTGGCTTCTTGGTGGAAACGAGTGGTAGTGAAATACATATTACCTGGTACGTATTGACCCGGTTTAATCGCGATACGAGAAAGGATATTTTCAGCACCACGACCTTGGTGAGTTGGCACAATATGTTTGAAACCAAATAAGTCTTGAACTGTTTCTTGTAAATGATAGAAGTTGCGACTACCTGCATAAGCTTCATCACCCATCATAATACCGGCCCATTGACGGTCACTCATTGCATTCGTACCGCTATCGGTTAAAAGGTCGATATAAACATCTTTTGAATCAAGTAAGAAGGTATTGAAGCCTGCCGCTTTCATTGCTTTTTCACGTTCTGCTTTTGGTAAGATTGAAACAGGTTCAACACTTTTAATACGGAACGGTTCTGCTGGATAGTATGCCATAATAAATCTCCTATTATGTTAGGTTTAAAGTCCATGATTATTAACCCGCTACTAAAAACATCTATCATCGAGTTGCTGGCATAGTACTGAATTTTTTTCTGCAATACTGTGATCAAAGTCACAAATTGATAAAATTTTATCAAATTTATGTAAAAATATTTTTTTTGATAATTTTATATCAAAACATCATAAGCATTCTGATTTTTAGAGCAAGTAAACAAGCGAGTTGGACTATTCTGTTTTTTTCAATAGGACAATATGGGTATGGTGTAGCAGGCAGGATTGCTATGTATGATAGGGCAATATTTCGGTAGAAGAGGCATCAAAAATATAAAAGTGCGGTCAGTTTTTGAAAGGTTTTAAAACTCTTTAAAATTGACCGCACTTTATAGCTATCTTTAAAAAGAAATTCACATACCATTTTAACGTATTTTGAACACTATCATTTTTTCATGGTGTGCATACAATCCATAACTTTCAAACTTATGACCTCTCGTTCCTCATTTGTCTTATCAGGAAGATTTTTATATTTCTCATAACATGATTCAAAAGTTTTTTGTTCCTCATATGTTCTTTTAGGTATCACATCCCCATTCCAAAACCGAACAAAATAGCTATTAGAAGAAACACATGCTGTCAAAATACTACAAAGTAAAAAGATACAGAGATTTACCTTACTCATGTTTTCATCTCCCAATATTACTTTCATCATTCATGTACCCTGTCTAGTTTTCTACCTACTATTTTTTAGAAAACGACTAAGATAAAAACCAACTAATACACAAATAAATGATGCTGGATACCACTTTAATATAGATAAAATTTTAACTTTATAAAAATAAAAGTTAAACTTATATAGAGAATATAAAGTTGCAATAAAAATCAAAAATATTGACATTTTTATAACCTCAATAAAATCGTTTTTTTTCATTATTTCTGTTCATTCTTAGATAGTGGTTTATTAACCAATGAAGGTGCATTTTGATCAAAAATTCAATCTCGAATCAAAACATTCATGTGAAGATCTCATTCCTCACCTCGTTATTTTACTCTTACATCCTCATCAGTAAGCCATTCATACTTTTTAGGAAAATCTTTATATAAAGGCGTTCCATTTACTCTCATACAATGAACAAAAATATCACTCTTATTAACCCTATAAGCATTACCATATTTATGTTTTTTCTCATAAAACAATGATTTAGTTAATTTGTTGCAGTATTGTTCATTTTTAACCCTCAATAACTTTGTTTCTTGAGGTTCGTTTTCATAAAATATTCGTTCTTCTTTATCAAACTCAGCAGCATTATTCCTTACAGAATAATCCCCATTCCAAAACCTTTCAATAGGGTCATCAAATAACACTCCACAACTAGATAAAGTAAGAATATTTATAATAGTTAATATGAATTTTTTCATCATTAATCTTCTACTAAGTATAATTTTGAGTTTAATTTTTTAGCATACTTTTTGAAACATCATCTATACTACCAGTATCCTTTTTGTTCCATGCAGGCTCTTGTATATGGAACTCTTTTAGATCCATCAGGATCTATTGATTGGGGATACATTTCTTCAGATTTACGTATACATAGACTATATGCCTCCATTTCATTTTGAGATGACATTACTCCGTTATTCCAAAATCTTTCAATAGGGTCATCAAATAACACCCCACAGCTAGATAAAGTAAGAATATTTATAATGATTAATATGGCTTTTTTCATTTTAGTGCTCATTTCATTCATTAAAATTTAACTTCAATTAGTGAAAATAGATTTTACAACATCTGACTGAATCACCTATTAAACCTCTCAACAATCATACCAAAAATTGCTCATTCTTAAACCAATTGAACGACCCTTTTGAACTAACTAATTTTCCACATAGTCAAAGCAATCGTAAAAGGAATGCTTTTACACGCCGGATTGCATAAGTGCTTAGGCAAGCAATCCCGACAAAAATAGAGGAGTAGATTTATGAAATCTAAATTGATGAAAGGGTTAGTGATTGTTGCATTAGCAGGAAGCTTAACCGCTTGTGAAATGGACAGACAACAACGTCATACTGCAACAGGTGCAGCAATCGGCGGCGTAGCCGGTGGTTTATTAGGTGGTGATATTGCCACAACACTCGGCGGCGCAGCATTAGGTGGCGTAATCGGTAGTCAAGTGAACAAAGGCGGAGACTACGATGACAGAGAATATCGCCATCATAAAAAACATAAAAGACATCACCACCACAGAAAACATCGTGATTGGGATGACGACTGGGATGATTAATTCAAAATACAAATAAAAATGACCGCACTTTTGAGATACAAATCAAAGTCCGGTCGTTTTTTTAGGGATTTTTATGAATTAATAAGGATTACCACCAACCGAGTAGTTTCATCCATAATCCACCCACACCAAACCAAATGACTAATGAAAGGATGGAAACAATAAAGCTTACGCCCCACCATTGACCGGTTGAGTTATAACCTGAGCCGTATAAAGCAGGGCCAGGACCACCGGCATATTGTGTTAAACTCATGGATAATGTTGAGGTGTAACCTAAACCAATTGCAGCAATGATTGGTGGTGTACCCACAGCGATAGCCGCTGCCACGAAAGCGAGATACATTGCGGAAATATGCGCCATGGCTGAAGCAAAGAAATAGCGGGTATAGAAATACACCAACACTAAAATAGTAAAGGCAACCGGCCAGCTGAAATCACCCACAGAAGAAGAAATGTGGGTAGAGATCCAAGTGATTGCACCGTATTTATTAAGTGCATTTGCCATCATCACCAATACCGCAAACCAGAACATTGTATCCCATGCGGTGGTTTCTGCCACGATATTTTTCCAGCTCATAATATTGGTTAATAATAAAATCACTAAACCGATAAATGCTGAAATTGTTGCAGGAATATGGAAGACTAAATCACCCACCGTCCAAAGGAATAAAAGAAGGATAAAGTCTAGGGCAAGAATCCATTCTGCTTTGCTCATTGGACCCATGCTTTTTAATTCTTCACGCGCCATTTCTGCCATTTTAGGCGTATCTTTTAATTCTGGCGGATAAATTAAATACACGAAATAAGGTAAGACGATTAAGCTCACAATACCTGGTACGATTGCCCCTAAGAACCATGTCATCCACGTGATTTCTACACCTTGGCTTTTCGCAAGTTCTGCAATTAACGGGTTACCCGCCATGGCGGTTAAGAACATGGTACAAATAATGGTATCGATTTGAGAGACCGCAATCGCTAAGAATGCACCTGCTCGACGAGCGGTTGGACCTGGTTTGGATTCATACGCATCAGCAATAGATTGCATAATTGGGTACATAATACCGCCCCCACGCGCAGAAGCCGAAGGAATCCCTGGACCGATAACAACATCAGCCAACGCCATACCATAAGCCACGCCCATCATTTTTTTACCAAAACGACCAACGAAGTACAGCGCGATACGTTTACCTAAACCGGTTTTAATCACCGCTCGAGATAAAAACATGGCAATAGCAATCAACCAAATTGTGCCGTTTGCAAAGCCGGATAACATACCAACATCACCTTGTTTTGGTGAAATCGGTGTAAGCCCAGTTAATCCGCTGATCACCAATGCCACCAAGGTTGCAGCACCCATAGGCATTGCTTTAGCGATAATAGCCACAATGGTTGCCACAAACAGCGCTAGCATTCCCCAGGCTTTAGCGGATAACCCTTCTGGTGTTGGAATTAACCAAATCCCTAACCCAACGATGACGGCAATCAGCAGCCCCTGCCATTTAAAGCCAAGTTTGACTTCTACTGCTGGAATTTTACTTTCCATAGGATAACTCCTAGATAAATGAACAAAAAATAATTCATCACGTATAACGACCGTGACGCAATCGATTAAATAAGCGGTTATAAAGATACCACTTATTTAGTACGAGTAAAGGTTTAAGAGATGTTTTTAATAAAATTTGATGAAAACTTGATGCAGATTAAAAAACAACTTTAAGAATGAAGAAATTGATTCACGCGTTCAAACACGGCTTTTCTCACGTTATCCTTTTCAAAAAGAATTTCATGTTTTGCTTGAGGTACAAGCATAGATTCGGCATGTGGAAAAAGTGCGGTCAATTTTTCAAGATTTTTGTTATCTACAATCTTTTCCTTTTCCGCTTGTAGGATAAGTACAGGTGTTTCCACTCTTGGAATGATTTTAGGGAGCGCTTTGATTGCATTTAAACACAAATGTACCCAACGGAAAGTCGGGCCGCCTAAGTGAATAGCAGCGCATTTTCGATTAACTCGGTTCATCCATTTCATTCGCGTTTTAGAATGGCTAAGTTCATTAAGGTTTAAATCTGCCGGTTTGTAATGTCCCTTACCAAAAACATAGCGATGACCTTGACCAAATGCCATCATCGTTGCAATGATGAGTTCATCTCGTAATGGATGTTTCATTGGAACGCCAAAGAAAGGCGAAGAAAGCACGGCTTTTTTAATATGATGATCGTAATTGGCTAGATAATAGGTGGAAATCAACGCGCCGAGGGAATGGGCGAGAATATATTGCGCTTGATAAACATAAAGTGCGGTCGTTTTTTCAATGATTTTTGCCATATCATCGGTATAAAAACGAAACTCATCTAAATGCCCTTTTTGAGGAATAATACGCTGTGAATAGCCTTGTCCTCGATGATCGAAAAGCAAAACATCATAACCTTGTTGGTAAAAGTCATAAGCCAACTCAGTCCATTTCAGCATATTTTCTGCTCGACCATTGACCAAAATCATCAATTTTCTGACCGCACTTTCAGGCTGAACCAAATGACGATAAGCCAATTTAATATTTCGTTCGCCAGAAAGATATTGAGTCGGAAATTGCTCAAAAAAAGGCAATAACTCCGCAAGAGCAAATTGATGAAAATGAGGTTCTCTGATCATAATTTTCTAATGAAAAGGGCGTAGTAAATACGCCCTTTGTAGTTAAAGTAAAACTTATGCCACCAATTGTTTTAAGATACGGCGAACTGGCTCTGCAGCACCCCATAATAATTGGTCACCAACAGTAAACGCCGCTAAGTATTCTGGACCCATTGCCAATTTACGTAAACGACCAACCGGTACGCTTAATGTACCTGTTACTTTAGCTGGGGTTAATTCACGTAATGTGGTTTCTTTATCATTTGGAATCACTTTTACCCATTCATTATGTGATGCAATAATTTGTTCGATTTCTTCTAACGGTAAGTCTTTTTTCAATTTAATGGTGAACGCTTGGCTATGACAACGTAATGCACCGATACGTACACATAAACCATCAACAGGAATTGGGTTGTCACTTAAACCTAAGATTTTGTTAGTTTCTGCATAACCTTTCCATTCTTCTTTAGTTTGTCCGGTTTCTGGAAGAAGTTTATCAATCCAAGGGATTAAGCTGCCCCCTAATGCTGCACCGAAGTTATCAGTTGGGAAGCTATCAGAACGCATTTCTGCTGTCACTTTACGTTCAATATCTAAAATTGACGAAGCAGGGTCTTTTAATTCACTTGAAACCGCTTGTTCTAATAAGCCCATTTGTGAAATCAATTCACGCATATTTTTTGCGCCTGCACCTGAAGCCGCTTGGTAAGTTGCGACAGATACCCATTCCACTAAATCTTTTTCAAATAAACCACCGATAGCCATCAACATTAAGCTCACGGTACAGTTACCACCCACGAAAGTTTTAATGCCTTTTTTCAAACCTTCAGAAATCACGTGTTGGTTTACCGGATCAAGCACGATAATTGCATCATCTTTCATACGTAGTGCAGACGCCGCATCAACCCAATAACCGTCCCAACCTGTTGCTTTTAATTTTGGATAGACTTCATTGGTATAGTCGCCACCTTGACAGGTCACGATAATGTCTAATTTTTTGAGTTCTTCAATGTCGAATGCATTTTTAAGTTCACCCGCCTCTTTTCCTGCAAATACAGGGGCTTTTTGACCTGCTTGAGAAGTAGTGAAGAAAACTGGATTAATATTAGCAAAATCTTGCTCTTGCACCATACGATCCATTAATACGGAACCGACCATTCCGCGCCAACCGATAAAACCGACGTTTTTCATGAATTTTTCCTTATTTTATGTTGTGTTGAATGGGTCTATTAATTACAGGCTTTACGCCACAAAATCAAGCTTTTTTAGAAAAAATGAGGCTTTGTTTAATTTTTCTCAATAAAAAATCCCCTTTCGGGGATTTATTGATTATTTATCTGCTTTTTTCGTGGTTTTCTTTACCGTTTTTTTCGGCTCAGATTTACCTTCAGATTTGACCGCACTTTTCTTTGTCGTGGTAGACTTTGTAGTCTTCTCTTTTGTCGTTGCGGATTTAGTCGCTTTTTTCTTTGGCTTTTCAGCTAAATTTGCTGCTTTCCATTCCTCAAATTTTTCAAGTAACACTTTACCCATTGGGCTTGGATCACCTGTAAATAAGGTTTGAAGGCCATTATTTTCAATGATATGACGGCGAAGTGCTAAACGTTCTTGATGATTTTCTGCTAAACGAACTGCACGTTCAACATATTCATCTACCGTATTCGCAATTAACCATTCCGGTAAACCTAAACGTTTGAATAACCCTTCATCAATATGTTCATGGACTTCTGAACCCGTTTTACATATACCCACTAAACCTAATGTCACCATATCAATAATGCCATTCGTATTCCCGAATGGGAATGGATTCACCATCATATCGCAGTTATGCAAAATACGAAGATATTGATCATAAGGCGCATGTGGATGAGCTGTCGCATCATTGCCTAAATAAGATTTAATAAAACGCTCAACATAAGGATGGGTTACACCACTGGATTGACCTAAAGCAAAGTGGAAATGAACCTTAACATTCGCACGATCACGAATAGCCTTTAATGCTGCTAAGAAATATGGGTTAAGCTTCATTGTGGTAGAAGCAATACCAATATTCACCACTTCAGGATTTTCACGTAAGCGATATTCTACGTGTTGCGGTGCAAGCGCTGAAGGCACATAAGGTAAGGCATCTTTTGGTAAACGCAATAATTGCTCACTGAAGCATTTTTCAGAACCAACGTAGTCATCTTCCACAATCACATATTCAATAAAATCAGAATGTGTCGTAGCAGGGTGACCTAAAGCAATCACTTGAACCGGTGCAAGACGCGTGTTACTTGCAAAAATGGTGGTTAAATCCATCCCAATACTTGGCATATAAAGAACGGCTGCACCATTTTTTTCACAAATCGCTTTTAAATGATCTAATTTGGAAACAACATTACTGCCTTCTAATACATGGAATTCATCAAATACAGCTTTACCTGCTTCATCTACAGCATCATTACCTACACCAATTAAATAGAAACGTTCACGCGCAGCTATCATTGAAGTGGAATGCGTACGGTAAATTGAATGAGATGAATGGAAATGCTCCAATAACACCACCATGACAGGTTTGCCATTACGCTCACCTAATTTCGTGACATCGCGATCTGTCCATCCACCTTGCAATAAATGACGACGGATGACTTGGTTTAATGCTTTTTTCACCCAATGTTTATTTTCAGCAATATCGTAGCTGCAATGCATATACACATCGTGTGAAATGGCACTCGGTACATTATTTAAGTTTTCAATTGCCGCTAATTTTTCAGGGAACCATTGTAAAAGCGTACCACGCTTAGAGAACGATTGATCAGTACCGATAAAACGGGGTGATTGCAATGCAAAACAAAGGGATGCACATAATTCAGGGTCTAAATTCCATAAAGCATCCAGATTCACGTTTATATTTGATTCCGGCAAGTACAAAATACAGAATTTAATTAATGATGATCTTGCATTATCTAAATGGAAATCAGATAAATTAGTTTTATCTGGATTGCGGTTATAAGTTTGCAACACATGGTCCGCATTCACAAAAGGTGATGATGCAAAAATCATATTAATCCAACGTTGTAAGGTAAAGAAACGTTGTGCCCCGCCTTCAGAAATATCTAATTTAGGATCAGAAAATAGCTCGCTCATTGCTACCGCTACACGGGTACAAAAATGCTTAATTTTATCTTGTACTAATTCATCATTTAATTGGCTAGGATAATCAATTTCAATGCCTTCAACGCCACCAAAATTAGTATCAATTTTGCTTAAAATATCGAGCAATTCTACGCAAGCTGCTTCATAATTTTTTGCCGCAACTTCTTGTTCAAAACGGATAACACTTGGTTGTTTTTGTGTTTCTGCCATTTTTTAATTCCTTTGGTAAAAAATAAATAAGATTAATAATTAACAGGTTCCCCACAGATCGTATTCATCTGAATGGGTAATGGTTACTTTAATAAATTCGCCCACTTTCACAGGCGTGCCACTTAGATTTTCAATATAAACTAAGCCATCAACTTCGGGTGCATCGGCTTTTGTACGGCCGATAATACCTTCGTTATCAATTTCATCCACAATTACATCAAGCGTTTGGCCAATTTTTTGTTTTAATCGTTCAGCCGAAATTTCTTGTTGTAACTGCATAAAGCGGTGGAAACGTTCTTCTTTTACATCTTCAGGCACTTGGTCAGCCATTTCAGTTGCAGGTGCGCCTTCTACTGGGCTAAATTTGAAACAGCCCACGCGATCAAGTTGTGCTTCTTTTAAGAAATCCAATAACATTTGGAAGTCTTCTTCTGTTTCACCTGGGAAACCTACGATGAAAGTTGAACGCAAAGTTAAATCTGGACAAATCTCACGCCATTGCTTGATACGCTCTAAAGTGCGGTCAATTTTTCCTGGTCTTTTCATTGCTTTTAAAATTTTCGGACTCGCATGTTGTAATGGAATATCCAAATAAGGCAATAATAAACCTTCCGCCATTAATGGGATTAAATCATCCACGTGCGGATAAGGATAAACGTAGTGTAAACGTACCCAAATACCTAATTTACCAAGCTGTTTACACAAGGTCATTAAGTCATTTTTAATTGGCATACCATTCCAGAAGGCCGTTTTTACGCCACCTTCTTTGCGTTGTGTATCCATCGCATAAGCAGAAGTATCTTGTGAAACAACCAATAACTCTTTCACGCCCGCATCAGCAAGACGTTTTGCTTCATCCAATACTTGTGTGATAGAGCGGCTTTCTAAATCCCCACGTAATGAAGGGATTATACAGAATGTACAACGATGATCACAGCCTTCTGAGATTTTCAAATAAGCGTAGTGTTTTGGTGTTAATTTCACCCCTTGTTTTGGTACAAGGCTGGTGTAAGGATTATGCTCTGGTTTAGGAACGTACTTGTGTACTTGTGCCATTACCGTTTCATAACTGTGCGGACCGCTTACTTCCAATACTTTCGGGTGAACTTGACGAATTTGATCTTCTTTCGCACCCAAACAACCCGTCACAATCACACGTCCGTTTTCTTCCAACGCCTCTCCAATGGCTTCTAAGGATTCCTGTACAGCGCTATCAATAAAGCCACAAGTATTCACAATAACCAAGTCCACATTTTCATAACTTGGTACAATGTTATATCCGTCAGTACGTAATTCAGTCAGAATACGTTCAGAATCCACTAAATTTTTAGGACAACCTAAACTTACAAAGCCAATATTCGGCGTTGATTTTTGCATAAATTTATTCTCAGCTATCATCATCTTTCAAAATTTTAGATTTTACTCAATTTCAAGCCGAAAGGCGATAAATTAAAGGTAAATTGATTGTAAATTTGCCCATTAAAGTCCTTTTTTCAGGTAGAATAATGCCTGTTTTTTTATTTACTCATATTCATTATTAACATGGAAAATTCTTCTCTTTTTTCGACCGCTCTTGAACAGACGGCTTATTTACTTATCCTAGGGAAAATGCTACTCGCACTTGTGCTTGGCGGGATTATTGGCTTAGAACGTGAACTTAAGCACAAACCGGTTGGAGTCAAAACCTGTGCCATTATTGCGGTGACGACTTGTGTACTGACGATTGTATCTATTCAAGCTGCAGAACATTATGCACAAGTTTCAGATAATATCCGAACTGACCCTATGCGACTTGCCGCTCAAGTAATCAGTGGTATCGGTTTCTTAGGTGCTGGGGTAATTTTACACAAGAAAAATGATGCGATTTCAGGCTTAACCACTGCAGCTATTATTTGGGCTGCAGCGGCTATCGGTGTAGCAACAGGTGCAGGCTTTATTTTTGATGCGATTATTGCCACTTTAATGATTTTAATCGCCATCCGTATCAGCCCGATTGTGCAACGTTATGTTCGTCGCAAAACCTATAAAAAACGTACTCGCTTATCCATTCAACTGAGCTCTGCTAACGGTATCAGTAAAGTGACAGATTTATTATTGAAACATGATTACCGCATTGAAAATATCTCGGTAAAAGATCAAGCTAGCGGTGAAGTTCGCTTGCAAGTACGATGCTACAATATTGATAATGAAATGCTAAAAGATGTCTATACGCTATTAAAAACAGAAGATGAAGTACTGAGTGTGGATGTAGAAAATTAAAATCAGCTAAAAATAACACATCACTTCTATCGTAAAACCTATACTTGCTAGACAAAAAGTTAAAAACTTAAACTGGATAACGTCATGAATTTACAAGACAATTTCGATCAGCATACGCCGATGATGCAGCAATATCTCAAGTTAAAAGCAGAAAATCCCGACATTTTGTTGTTTTATCGAATGGGGGATTTTTACGAGCTTTTTTATGATGATGCAAAAAAAGCGGCAGCGTTGTTAGATATTTCTTTAACGAAACGTGGACAATCAGCAGGTAATCCAATTCCCATGGCTGGCGTGCCTTATCATGCGGTAGAAGGCTATTTAGCAAAATTAGTGCAATTAGGTGAACCTGTAGCCATTTGTGAGCAAGTGGGTGATCCCGCCACATCAAAAGGACCGGTTGAACGCAAAATTGTACGAATTGTGACACCAGGTACAGTAAGTGATGAAGCGCTTTTACCAGAACGCCAAGATAACTTAATTGTAGCCGTTTATCAGGAAAAAGAAAAATTCGGTCTAGCTACATTAGACATGACATCTGGACGTTTCCAACTTTGTGAACCTCATTCAAAAGAAGCCTTACAAGCTGAATTACAGCGTATTAATCCCGTGGAATTACTTTATTGTGAAGATTTTGCTGAAATGGCCATTATCGAACATTATAAAGGATTACGCCGTCGCCCAATTTGGGAATTTGAACTTAGTACAGCAATCTCAGAACTTAATCGTCAATTTGGTACGAAAGATTTACGTGCATTTGGTGTAGAAAAATCACCTCTTGGCTTGGCAGCAGCAGGCTGTTTATTGCAATATGCAAAAGAAACACAACGGGCTTCTCTGCCACACATTCAAAGCATCAGTGTCATTCAAAATAACGATAATATTCAATTAGATGCTGCAACACGCCGAAATTTAGAACTCACTCAAAATCTTGCGGGCGGCACAGAAAACACGCTGGCTTCGGTATTAGATAAATGCGTTACACCAATGGGTAGCCGTTTGTTAAAACGTTGGATTCATCAACCTATCCGTCAAACAGACATTCTATTAAAACGCCAAAAAACGATTGGTGAAATTATTGAGCAAGATTTGTATCACGAATTGCAGCCTTATTTGCAACAAGTGGGGGATATGGAACGTATTCTTACCCGTGTAGCACTGCGTTCTGCACGTCCTCGCGATCTCACGCGTTTACGTACCGCATTAGAACAAATTGAACCGATAAAATCACTGATTCATACAAAAACATCATCAAATTTGACCGCACTTTCTGCACAAATTGATGATTTTTCCGCACAAATCGAGCTACTTCAAAAAGCAATTATTGAAACTCCTCCGTTATTAATTCGCGATGGTGGCGTTATTGCTGAAGGCTATAATGCAGAATTAGATGAATGGCGAACCCTTTCCGCTGGCGCAACGCAATATTTAGAAAATTTAGAACAACGCGAACGAGAAAGCACAGGCATTGATACCTTAAAAATTGGCTTTAATGCAGTGCATGGCTATTACATTCAAATTAGCCAAGGGCAAGCTCATAAAGCACCGATTCATTATGTTCGCCGTCAAACCTTAAAAAATGCCGAGCGCTATATTATTCCTGAATTAAAAGAATACGAAGATAAGGTTTTAAAATCAAAAGGCGCGGCGCTTGCTTTAGAAAAGCAACTTTATGATGAATTATTTGATTTATTGTTGCCACATTTAGGTCAATTGCAGTTAGCTAGCTTGGCATTGTCTGAATTGGATGTGTTAGTTAATCTCGCAGAACGAGCAGAAACCTTAAATTATGTTGCACCACAATTTAGTGATGAAATTGGCGTAAAAATTGAAAATGGTCGCCATCCTGTAGTGGAACAAGTCTTAAAAGATCCCTTTATTGCTAACCCTGTGAATCTCAATCAGCAACGTCATTTGCTGATTATTACTGGCCCAAATATGGGTGGTAAAAGTACCTATATGCGTCAAACGGCTTTAATTACGTTAATGGCGTATATAGGCAGTTTTGTGCCAGCTGATAGTGCGGTTATTGGGCAAATTGATCGTATTTTTACTCGAATTGGTGCTTCTGACGATTTGGCATCCGGTCGTTCTACATTTATGGTAGAAATGACCGAAATGGCCAATATTCTTCATCAAGCCACTTCACAAAGTTTAGTTCTTATTGATGAAATTGGGCGAGGCACTTCTACCTATGATGGGCTTTCTTTAGCTTGGGCTTGTGCTGAATGGTTAGCGAAGAAAACTCGTTCACTTACGTTATTTGCGACCCATTATTTTGAACTCACCGCACTGCCAGAACAAATTGAAGGCATTGCCAATATTCATTTAGATGCGTTAGAACATAACAATACCATCGCCTTTATGCATGCGGTTCAAGACGGTGCGGCAAGTAAAAGTTATGGTCTTGCTGTTGCAGCGCTGGCAGGTGTACCTCAATCTGTCATTAAACTGGCGAAGCAAAAATTACATCAGTTAGAAAAATTGTCGGCACAAAATGGTGATCAACAAATTCAACATTTAAGAGCGTTAAATCAACATCAAGGTGAATTGGCTTTTGAATCGGAGCCTGATGCTTTACGCGAAGCCATTGAGCAACTTGATCCAGATGAATTAAGTCCAAAACAAGCCTTAGCTTATCTGTATCAATTGAAGAAAATGCTGTAAGAAATAAAAAGAGCGGTCAAAAAATTCATTGTTTTTTATGACCGCTCTTTTATTTTCACTAATTTCTTAAAATCTCATAGATTTCAGAATCTTTTCTATCGAGATAATGGATGGATTGGATTTTACGAATGGTGCGTGATTTACCACGGATTAATAAGGTTTCAGTGGTAGCTAAGTTGCCACGACGAGAAATCCCTTTGAGTAATTCACCGTGCGTAATTCCCGTTGCGGCAAAAACAAGGTTATCATCACGCACTAAATCTTCTAATTTTAAGACTTCATTGACCTTCACACCTAAGGCTTCACAACGTTGAACTTCTTCAGCGGCAATTTTACGATTTTCTTCCGTATCGCCTTTCACTTCATTGCGTGGAATAAGACGAGCTTGCATATCTCCACCTAATGCTCGAATTGCAGCGGCGGCTGCCACACCTTCAGGTGCACCGCCAATGCCATAAACCATATCCACTTCAGCATCAGGTAAGCAACATAAAACCGAAGCCGCCACATCACCATCCGGAATAGCCATCACGCGAATACCAAGATTATGCATTTGTTTAATCACTTCATCATGACGTGGTTTAGCGAGCACCATCACTGTTAAATCCGATAAGGATTTACCTAAACGAGAAGCGACACGGCGAAGATTTTGTTCAATTGGTAAACTTAAATCAATCATGCCTTTTACTTCAGGACCCACGACTAATTTTTCCATATACATATCTGGCGCTTTTAAGAAGGTTCGTTTACCGCCAGCTGCCAATACTGAAATGGCATTCAATTGGCCCATTGCGGTCATTCGTGTGCCATCAATCGGATCAACCGCAATAGAAACGAGCTCACCATTACCTGAGCCCACTTTTTCGCCAATATAAAGCATTGGTGCTTCGTCAATTTCTCCTTCACCAATCACAATTTCACCGTCCATATGGATTAAATTCAGCATATAACGCATGGCTTTGACTGCTGCCTCATCTGCCGCATTTTTATTACCACGACCAAGCCAAGTATAAGCTGCTAATGCTGCCGCTTCGGTTACTCTTGAAAATTCAATAGCTAATGCACGATTCATTTTTCTCTCCCAATGCAAAAAGTCTCGTTATTTTATCACTAAGCAAACGTTTGCATAATAAATTTTGACAAGAGGCTTTTAAAAATAGGATTAAGTCGGTAGAATAAAGCCGTTTCGGACTTATTTTAAAAAAGGAAATCACTATGTCTTTAGAAATTTTAGATCAGCTTGAAGAAAAAATTAGACAAGCAGTAGAAACCATTCAATTACTTCAACTTGAAGTAGAAGAATTAAAAGAACAAAAAAATCAATCTCAACAAGCGGTAGAAGCGTTGCAACATGAAAACGAGCAACTTAAAAATGAACACCGCAACTGGCAAGAACATATTCGTTCATTGTTGGGTAAATTCGACAACGTATAATGACTATAAAGGCTTAGAAAATCTAAGCCTTTTTTCTTATTAGGAAACAATATGAATATTTGCGTGATTTCAGGCAGCACATTAGGCGGCGCTGAATATGTGGCAGAGCATTTAGAAGATGTGTTAAAAACACAAGATTTTTCTACCGCACTTTTCCACGGACCAGAACTTGATGATGTGATTGATGAAAATATTTGGTTGATTGTCACTTCAACACATGGTGCAGGTGAATTGCCTGATAATTTGAAACCACTCTTTGAACAAATTGCGGCATCAGATAAAGATTTATCTTCTCTCCGCTTTGCCGTTGTAGGCTTAGGCAATTCAGATTACGATACATTCTGTCATGCCGTGAATAAAGTTGAAACACAATTAAGTGAAAAAAGTGCGGTCAAAATTTGCGACAGTTTAAAAATCGATGTCTTGCATGTTGATGATCAAGAACAATTTGCTGAAGATTGGCTACCACAATTTATAAATGCACTTTAGTCATAATAAAGCGATAATTTGAGTTATCGCTTTTTCTTTATCCATTATCCAAAAAAATCACCTGTGGATAACTTTAATAAAACCTGTCAAAAACTTGTTCTTTTCCACTGAGTAAATCTGATGATTGTTTTAACTGTGGATAAAATTAAAGGTTATCCACAAGAAAAAGCCTTCAAACTGACTACATTTCAACACAGTCTAAAATGATCTAACTTCTTCATTTAAAAAAGGAAAAGGATCTTATTCACAAGGTAAAAGGATCTTAATAGTAACAATAATAAGATCTTTATATATAAATAGATCTTATCTTTATTACTTCTCGATCTTATCTCATCACAGATTGAATTCTTGCTTTCAAGCACACGTAATTTTCAGTAGAATAGCGCCTATTTTTAGATCGAAGATCAAATTGAAGACGAAGAGAGAGATATGTTTTACACCGAAAATTATGATGTGATCGTTGTTGGTGGCGGTCATGCCGGTACAGAAGCCGCATTGGCTCCGGCACGCATGGGATTAAAAACCCTATTATTGACACATAATGTTGATACCCTTGGACAAATGTCATGTAACCCAGCTATTGGTGGTATTGGTAAAGGCCATTTAGTGAAAGAAGTGGATGCCATGGGCGGGTTAATGGCGCATGCTGCAGATAAGGCGGGGATTCAATTTCGTACTTTAAACAGCAGTAAAGGGCCTGCTGTACGTGCAACTCGTGCTCAAGCTGACCGTGTGTTATATCGCCAAGCAGTACGCATCGCACTAGAAAATCAACCAAATTTAGATATTTTCCAACAAGAAGTAACTGATATTTTAATTGAGCAAGATCGCGTTTGTGGTGTGGAAACCAAAATGGGACTTAAATTTCGTGCTAAATCGGTGATTTTAACAGCCGGTACTTTCTTAGCTGGTAAGATCCATATAGGTTTAGAACATTATGAAGGTGGCCGAGCTGGTGATCCGGCATCTGTTACACTTTCTCATCGTTTACGTGATCTTAATTTACGTGTAGATCGTTTAAAAACCGGTACACCACCGCGTATTGATGCTCGCACGATCAATTTCGATATATTGGCTAAACAACATGGTGATGCCGTATTACCGGTATTCTCTTTTATGGGATCAGTGGATGATCACCCTCAACAAATTCCTTGTTATATCACCCACACTAATGAACAAACTCATGAAGTGATCCGTAATAACTTGGATCGCAGTCCAATGTATACTGGTGTAATTGAAGGGATCGGCCCTCGTTATTGTCCATCCATTGAAGATAAAGTAATGCGTTTTGCGGATCGTAATTCACATCAAATTTATTTGGAACCAGAAGGCTTAACCAGTAATGAAGTGTATCCAAACGGGATCTCTACCAGTTTGCCGTTTGACGTACAAATGGGCATTGTGAATTCGATGAAAGGTTTAGAAAAAGCTCGCATCATTAAACCAGGTTATGCCATTGAATATGATTATTTTGATCCGCGTGACTTAAAACCAACGTTAGAAACTAAATCGATTTCGGGTTTATTCTTTGCGGGTCAAATTAACGGTACAACCGGTTATGAAGAAGCTGCGGCACAAGGCTTATTAGCTGGGATTAATGCTGGTCTTTACGTACAAGAGAAAGAGGCATGGTATCCACGTCGCGATCAATCCTATACTGGCGTATTGGTTGATGACCTTTGTACGCTTGGTACCAAAGAACCATATCGCGTATTTACTTCTCGTGCGGAATACCGTTTGTTATTACGTGAAGACAATGCGGACATTCGTTTAACGCCAATTGCCCATGAATTAGGTCTGATTGATGAGGCTCGCTGGGCTCGCTTCAATCAAAAAATGGAAAATATCGAACAGGAACGCCAACGCTTACGCAGCATTTGGTTGCATCCGCGTTCTGAATATTTAGAAGAAGCCAATAAAGTACTTGGTAGCCCACTTGTGCGTGAAGCAAACGGTGAAGATTTATTACGCCGTCCAGAAATAACTTATGATATTTTAACTTCTTTAACTCCATACAAACCTGCAATGGAAGACAGAGAGGCCGTAGAACAAGTGGAAATTGCCATTAAGTATCAAGGCTATATTGAGCATCAACAAGAAGAAATTGAAAAACAAAAACGCCACGAAAATACAGCTATCCCGGCTAACTTTGATTACAGCAAAGTTTCCGGTTTATCTAATGAAGTACGTGCGAAGTTGGAACAGCATCGTCCAGTTTCAATTGGTCAAGCGAGCCGAATTTCAGGCATTACTCCTGCGGCAATTTCAATTATTCTGGTGAATTTGAAAAAACAAGGCATGCTAAAACGCGGCGAATAATGTTTAAAAATGAAAAGTGCGGTTAAAACTAACCGCACTTTTTTATGATTAAATTTAAAGAACTTTATTAATGGGTGAGAGCTTGTTTTACTGCTACATCCAATCCTGCTGTTGGACGGCCAAGCAATTTCTCAAGGGTTTTGTCTTCTGAGTATAATGCACCGTTTGATGCATCTACATCCCATTGTGCAATTAAGCCTGCAAAGCCTTCATCTAATCCTGCTTGCACAAGTGCAGCGGCATAATCTGCTGCAGGAATATCCACGTAAGGGATATCTTTACCTGTTTGTTTGCTGATTTCTGCTGCAAGGTCGGCTAATGTCCAACTGGTTGATCCGGCAAGCTCGTAAGTTTGGTTTTCATGCCCTTCACTTAATGCAACGTTTACCGATGCTTCAGCAAGTTCTGCACGGAGTACAGAGGAAATTTTGCCGTTTTTTGCTGAACCGTAGAAAGCATTGTTTGCTAATGCCGCTGGAATTGAAGCCGTGTAGTTTTCGGTGTACCAACCATTGCGTAAAATGGTGTAAGTAATGCCTGAGGCTTTTAGTGCAGCTTCAGTTTCAACGTGCTCACCGGCAAGAGATTTCACGGTATTGTCGTTGGTGGCGCCAAGTAGGCTGGTGTAAATAATATGTTTCACGCCGGCTTTTTTTGCTGATTCAATTACGTTGTTATGTTGTACAAAACGCTGACCGATTTCATTACTTGAAACAAGAATTAAAGTATCTACGCCTTGTAATGCTTCTACTTGACCTTCTGTTTTTGAATAATCAAATTTGCGGGCTTCTACACCTAAAATTTTTTCTGGAGAGCGTACAAGCGCGATGACATTTGCTTGTTTTGCTTTTAATAAGTCTAATGCGATTGCGCCAAATTGACCTGTTGCACCAGTAATTGCGATAGTTTTAGTTGTCATTATATTTTCCTTCTCGTTAAGTTGAAATTATATTTGAACATTTGATTGTTCGCTTGATGTGGCGTATTATATTTTAATACTTACTTTTGAGAAGTACTTACATAAACGTAAGTTTTGTAATTTTTTAAAAATAATTTTTAACTCATTAATTTTTAAGGAATTAAAAATGGAAAAAAATTTAAATCGTGGAAATGTTCTGGCTTCCGCTTGCCCTTCTCGCCAAATTTTGCAACATTTAACCAGCCGTTGGGGCGCATTAGTGTTAGTGAGTTTACATTCTGGCACCAAGCGTTTTAGTGAACTTTGCCGAGCCATTGATGGTGTAAGTGAACGTATGTTGACTAAAACCCTGCAGGAATTGGAAGCCGATGGGATGTTAATCCGTAAATCCTATAATACTGTGCCACCGCAAGTGGATTACACATTAACAGAATTTGGATCACAGGCTTCTAATAAAATGTTTGAGTTGGTGGATTGGTTGGAAACAAATTTAGGGAATATTTTAGCAAGCCAGAAGAAATAATGTTTCAAGGTAGGTATTTTCAAGTAGAATGACGACAAACAGACAAGATAGATAGAAAAATGAAAGCAAAACTCGAAAATTTACTGACTCAAGCTGAAATTCAATTAACAGATCGACAAAAAGATCAACTTATCCAGTTAGTGCAATTACTCAATAAATGGAATAAAGCCTATAACTTAACCTCTGTGCGTGATCCACAGGAAATGTTAGTGAAACATATCTTGGATAGTATTGTTGTTAGTCCTTATTTACAAGGGGATCGTTTTATTGATGTAGGAACCGGTCCAGGCTTGCCAGGTCTGCCTCTAGCCATTATTAATCCTAGCAAGCAATTTGTCTTGTTAGATAGTTTAGGTAAGCGTATTAGCTTTATTCGAAATGCAGTACGTGAGTTAGGACTAACAAATATAGAACCCGTTCTTAGCCGCGTTGAGGAATACCAACCTGAACAAAAATTCGACGGTGTACTAAGTCGTGCATTTGCTTCGTTAAAAGATATGACAGATTGGTGTCATCATTTGCCAAAGAAAGATGGATATTTTTATGCCTTGAAAGGCATTTATCACGAAGATGAAGTTCAAGAATTAGACAAAAAATTCGAAATAAAAGACGTGATAACTTTACATATCCCTGAGCTTGTAGGTGAACGACATTTAATCGTTTTACGATAAAACACACTTTTTTTGTGACGATTTTGTGAATATTTTTTAAAAGTGTGATTTGTTTAACATTTTTTAGTGGTTTAAAAGTTGAAACTCTTTGTAGCGCGGGTATAATTAGATAGTTTTTGTATTTTAAAAAAATAAGATAATGTCTAAGGTTTTAACACAGGCTAAAAATCGATATCAAAAGGCGATAATCATTGAGTCGGTTTGTCTTGTTGTTTTTGGGGTATTCCTTGCAATTTGGCAAGGTGAAAGTGCGGTAGATTTTAGTTTAGGATTTATCAGTGCTTTTGTACCATTTTGTGCTTTTGCTTATATTGTTTTTTTTCGCAAACAAGATTTTTCAACAAAATTAACAGCATTTTATCGTGGTGAAGCGTTAAAGTTTATGCTAACGATTGTGCTTGTGGGGGTGTCCTTTAAATGGCTTGCTATCTCACATTTTATTTTGTTTTTTGTTGGTTTTTTTACAGCATTAGCGTTGAATAATTTTATTCCGTTTTTGTTAAATAGATCTTAATTTTTCTACAAAGGGTTGACTATGTCTGGACAAACAACTTCCGAATATATTAGTCACCACTTGTCTTTCTTGAAGACAGGTGATGGTTTCTGGAACGTTCACTTCGATACGCTTTTTTTCTCAATTGTATCGGCAGTGATTTTCTTGTTTATCTTTTCTCGTGTTGCAAAAAATGCTACGACAGGCGTACCAGGCAAAATGCAATGTTTGGTTGAAATTGTTGTAGGTTGGGTTGATGGTATTGTGAAAGAAAACTTTCATGGTCCGCGTAATGTGGTAGCACCAATTGCCTTAACCATTTTCTGCTGGGTATTCATTATGAATGCTATCGACTTGATCCCAGTTGATTTTCTTCCTCAATTTGCCGGTCTTTTTGGTATTCATTATTTAAGAGCAGTACCAACAGCAGATATCAGTGCAACATTAGGTATGTCAATCTGTGTATTCTTCCTCATTCTTTTCTATACAATTAAATCAAAAGGTTTTGGTGGTTTAGTTAAAGAATATACACTCCACCCTTTTAATCATTGGGCGTTTATTCCAGTAAACTTTATTCTTGAAACAGTAACTTTACTAGCTAAACCTATTTCTCTTGCTTTCCGTCTTTTCGGTAACATGTATGCAGGGGAATTAATCTTTATTCTTATCGCTGTGATGTACTCTGCAAATGTGGCCATTGCAGCATTGGGAATCCCATTACACCTAGCTTGGGCTATTTTCCATATTTTGGTTATTACGTTACAAGCATTCATCTTTATGATGTTAACGGTGGTTTATTTAAGTATTGCTTATAACAAAGCAGAACATTAATTTTTTTAT
The DNA here is from genome assembly GCF_014931415.1 of Haemophilus parainfluenzae. Classification (NCBI taxonomy): domain Bacteria; kingdom Pseudomonadati; phylum Pseudomonadota; class Gammaproteobacteria; order Pasteurellales; family Pasteurellaceae; genus Parahaemophilus; species Parahaemophilus parainfluenzae. The sequence goes on from NZ_CP063121.1 coordinate 539,014, forward strand.
TAACCGGCTCTAGGGCTAAACTTAACTTCTATCTATTGGAGAACATTATGGAAACTGTAATTACAGCGACAATCATTGGTGCATCAATTCTTCTTGCATTTGCTGCATTAGGTACTGCAATCGGCTTTGCGATCTTAGGTGGTAAATTCTTAGAATCATCTGCTCGTCAACCTGAATTAGCATCTAGCCTACAAACTAAAATGTTTATCGTGGCTGGTCTTTTGGATGCGATTGCAATGATTGCTGTTGGTATTTCATTACTTTTCATTTTCGCAAACCCATTCATCGGTTTATTACAATAATCACCTTATTTGCTTATCAACGTAAAACAAGCATAGTAAGGAGGACGTTGTGAATTTAAATGCAACATTGATTGGTCAACTTATTGCGTTCGCACTTTTTGTGTGGTTCTGCATGAAGTTTGTTTGGCCACCAATTATTAATGCGATTGAAACACGTCAAAGCCAAATTGCGAACGCCTTAGCGTCAGCTGAAGCAGCGAAAAAAGAGCAAGCAGATACTAAAAATCTTGTTGAACAAGAACTTCTATCTGCAAAAGTACAAGCTCAAGAAATTTTAGATGCTGCGAATAAACGTCGCAATGAAGTGTTAGACGAAGTGAAAGCAGAAGCTGAAGAACTAAAAGCAAAAATTATTGCTCAAGGTTATGCTGAAGTAGAAGCAGAACGTAAACGTGTTCAAGAAGAATTACGTGTTAAAGTGGCTTCATTAGCAGTAGCAGGTGCTGAGAAAATTGTGGGTCGTTCTATTGATGAAGCGGCAAACAATGACATTATTGATAAATTAGTTGCAGAGTTATAAGAGGCTTAGCTTATGTCAGAATTAACTACAATAGCTCGCCCTTATGCAAAAGCTGCATTCGACTTTGCCATTGAACAAAGTGCGGTTGAAAAATGGACTGAAATGTTAGGTTTTGCTGCAGCCGTAGCTGAAGATGAAACGGTAAAAGCTTACTTAAGTTGTTCTCTTTCTGCACAGAAATTAGCTGATACAGTAATTTCTATTTGTGGCGAACAATTGGATCAATATGGGCAAAATCTTATTCGGTTAATGGCTGAAAATAAGCGTTTGAGTGCGATTCCTACCGTGTTTGAAGAATTTAAACATTATGTGGAAGAACATCAAGCTATTGCAGAAGTTGAAGTAACTTCTGCACAACCATTGAATGCAACACAAATCGAAAAAATTGCAGCTGCAATGGAAAAAAGATTAGCTCGCAAAGTGAAATTAAATTGCAATGTAGATAGCTCACTGATTGCCGGTGTAGTGATTCGTACAGAAGATTTTGTGATTGACGGAAGTAGTCGTGGACAACTTGCTCGTCTCGCAAATGAGTTGCAATTATAAGAGGAATACAAGATGCAACTAAATTCAACTGAAATTAGTGAATTGATTAAAAAACGCATCGCTCAATTTGACGTGGTGAGCGAAGCCCGTAATACAGGGACAATTGTTTCTGTAAGTGACGGGATTATTCGTATTCATGGCTTAAGCGATGTGATGCAAGGCGAAATGATCGCCTTACCAGGCAACCGTTACGCAATGGCACTTAACCTTGAACGTGATTCTGTTGGTGCGGTAGTAATGGGCCCTTACGCAGATTTAGCGGAAGGTATGGAAGTACAATGTACTGGCCGTATTCTTGAAGTACCAGTTGGTCGTGGTTTATTAGGTCGTGTGGTAAATACACTTGGTCAACCAATCGATGGTAAAGGTGAAATTGAAAACGATGGTTTCTCTCCTGTTGAAGTCATTGCACCAGGTGTTATCGATCGTAAATCTGTTGATCAGCCTGTACAAACTGGTTATAAAGCGGTTGACTCCATGGTTCCAATCGGTCGTGGTCAACGTGAGTTAATCATCGGTGACCGTCAAACGGGTAAAACAGCATTAGCAATCGACGCAATCATTAACCAACGTGATTCAGGTATTAAATGTATCTATGTAGCGATCGGTCAAAAAGCGTCGACTATTGCAAACGTAGTGCGTAAATTAGAAGAGCACGGTGCGCTTGAAAACACTATCGTTGTTGCGGCATCTGCATCTGAATCAGCTGCTTTACAATATTTAGCGCCTTATGCTGGTTGTGCAATGGGTGAATATTTCCGTGATCGCGGTGAAGATGCGTTAATCGTTTACGATGACTTATCAAAACAAGCTGTTGCTTATCGTCAGATTTCATTATTATTACGTCGTCCACCAGGTCGTGAAGCATATCCAGGTGACGTATTCTATCTACACTCACGTTTACTTGAACGTGCAGCACGTGTAAGTGAAGAATACGTAGAAAAATTTACTCAAGGTGCAGTAAAAGGAAAAACCGGTTCTTTAACCGCTCTTCCAATTATTGAAACTCAAGCAGGTGACGTTTCAGCATTCGTTCCAACCAACGTAATTTCGATTACCGATGGTCAGATTTTCTTAGAATCTAACTTATTTAACTCTGGTATTCGTCCAGCGGTAAACCCAGGTATTTCGGTATCTCGTGTGGGTGGTTCTGCACAAACTAAAGTAGTGAAAAAATTAGCTGGTGGTATCCGTACTGCATTAGCTCAATATCGTGAATTAGCAGCGTTTGCTCAGTTCGCATCTGACCTTGATGATGCTACCCGCAAACAACTTTCTCACGGTGAAAAAGTCACTGAATTATTGAAACAAAAACAATATGTACCGCTTAGCGTAGCAGAGCAATCTGTGTTGCTTTTCGCGGTTGAGTTTGGCTATTTAGAAGATGTGGAATTGCAAAAAATTGCAAGTTTTGAAGCCGCACTTTTAGATTACGCTCGCCGTAACCATAGCGAGTTTATGGCTGAATTGACCAAAACCGGTAATTACAATGATGAAGTTAAAGCATCATTGAAAACGATTTTGGATAACTTTAAAGCCAACAGCGCGTGGTAAAAGTAACGGAGAAATAAGATGGCAGGTGCAAAAGAGATAAAAACCAAAATTGCCAGTGTACAAAGTACACAAAAAATTACAAAGGCAATGGAAATGGTGGCGACCTCGAAAATGCGTAAAACGCAGGATCGTATGTCGGCTTCTCGTCCGTATTCTGAAACAATACGAAATGTTATCAGCCACGTCTCTAAAGCAAGTGTTGGTTATAAACACCCATTTTTAATTCAACGCGAAGTGAAAAAAGTCGGGATCTTAGTGGTCTCGACTGACCGCGGAATGTGTGGTGGTCTGAACATTAATTTGTTTAAAACCGTCATGACAGAAATCAAACAATGGAAAGATAAAGGTGTTAATGTTGAATTGGGTTTAATTGGCTCAAAAGGCATTAGCTTCTTCCGTTCATTAGGATTACCTGTTCGTGCACAACTTTCCGGTTTGGGTGATAATCCGACAATGGAAGACTTAATTGGTGTTGCAAACGGTATGTTTGGTAGCTATAAAGACGAAGAGGTAGATGCAGTTTATATTGCCTACAATAAATTCGTTAATACAATGGCGCAAAAACCTGTTTATCAACAATTAATACCATTACCGGCATTAGAAACCGATAATTTAGAGCAAAGACAAAGCACCTGGGATTACCTTTACGAGCCAGAGCCAAAAGTCTTATTAGACAGTTTGCTTACTCGTTATTTGGAATCACAAGTGTATCAATCTGTGGTAGATAACCTTGCTTCCGAGCAAGCTGCTAGAATGGTAGCAATGAAAGCGGCAACTGATAATGCAGGTAATTTAATCAATGACTTGCGATTAGTTTACAATAAAGCCCGTCAAGCAAGTATTACAAATGAATTAAACGAAATCGTCGCCGGCGCGGCAGCGATTTAATGAAAGAGGAACGGTAATGTCAGCAGGAAAAATTGTACAAATCATCGGCGCGGTGATTGACGTTGAATTCCCACAAGATGCAGTACCAAAAGTTTACGATGCATTAAAAGTTGAATCAGGTTTAACCCTTGAAGTTCAACAACAATTAGGTGGCGGTGTAGTTCGCTGTATCGCATTAGGTACATCTGACGGCTTAAAACGTGGCTTAAAAGTAGAAAATACGGGTAACCCTATTCAAGTTCCAGTAGGGACTAAAACGTTAGGCCGTATTATGAACGTGTTAGGTGAACCAATCGATGAGCAAGGTGAAATTGGCGCGGAAGAAAATTGGTCTATTCACCGTCCAGCACCAAGCTACGAAGAACAATCTAACAGTACGGAATTATTAGAAACTGGTATCAAAGTTATCGACTTAATTTGTCCATTCGCAAAAGGTGGTAAAGTAGGTCTATTCGGTGGTGCGGGTGTAGGTAAAACCGTTAACATGATGGAATTAATCCGTAACATCGCGATCGAGCACTCAGGTTACTCCGTATTTGCGGGTGTAGGTGAACGTACTCGTGAAGGTAACGACTTCTATCATGAAATGAAAGATTCTAACGTATTAGATAAAGTATCGTTAGTTTACGGACAAATGAATGAGCCACCAGGTAACCGTTTACGTGTTGCGTTAACCGGTTTAACTATGGCAGAGAAATTCCGTGACGAAGGTCGTGATGTATTATTCTTCGTGGATAATATATATCGTTATACCCTTGCTGGTACTGAAGTATCTGCGTTGTTAGGTCGTATGCCATCTGCGGTAGGTTACCAACCAACATTAGCAGAAGAAATGGGTGTGTTACAAGAACGTATCACTTCAACCAAAACAGGTTCTATCACCTCTGTTCAAGCGGTATACGTACCTGCGGATGACTTAACTGACCCATCTCCGGCAACAACCTTTGCGCACTTAGACTCAACAGTTGTATTAAGTCGTCAAATTGCATCTTTAGGTATTTACCCTGCGGTTGACCCATTAGATTCAACTTCACGTCAATTAGACCCACTCGTTGTTGGTCAAGAGCACTATGATGTAGCGCGTGGCGTACAAGGTATCTTACAACGTTATAAAGAATTAAAAGATATTATCGCAATTCTTGGTATGGACGAGTTATCTGAAGATGACAAACTTGTGGTAGCACGTGCTCGTAAAATTGAACGTTTCTTATCACAACCGTTCTTCGTTGCTGAGGTATTTAACGGTACTCCAGGTAAATACGTTTCTTTAAAAGAAACTATCCGCGGCTTTAAAGGTATTTTAAACGGCGAATACGACCATATTCCAGAACAAGCGTTCTACATGGTCGGTACAATCGACGAAGCGCTAGAAAAAGCCAAAAATATGTAATCACTTCAAGTCATTTGAAGGAGAACAAAAATGGCGACATTTAACCTAATAATAGTCAGCGCAGAGCGAAAAATCTTTGAAGGTGCTGTGAAACAAATCCAAGCAACAGGTGTGGAAGGTGAACTAGGTATTTTACCAAACCACACCCCTTTGATGACGGCGATTAAGCCAGGGATTGTTAAATTCACTCTCGAAGATGGCAACGAAGAAGTTATCTATGTTTCAGGCGGCTTCTTAGAAGTTCAACCTAAAGTAGTAACAGTACTTGCCGATGTTGCAATTCGCGGTAGCGAGTTAGATGCAGATCGTATTCGTGAAGCAAAACGTGAAGCGGAAGAAAATATTGTGAATCACGCAGTTGATGTGGATCATGATTTACTTGTAGCTAAACTTTCTAAAGAGTTAGCGAAACTTCGTGCTTACGAACTTACTGAAAAACTCGTTAAATCAAAACGATAAGTTAATGATAATAAAAAAGAGCGGTTATTTTGACCGCTCTTTTTGTTTTTCTATCGTAAGAAATATCGATACGCTTTACTTTCACTTACATCTTCATAAACATAGCCGAGTTCTGCTAAAGCTTGTTCAAATTCTGCGTTATCTTTTTCGCCTAATTGGAAAGCCGCAAGAATATTACCGTAATCCGCTCCATGTGCACGATAATGGAATAATGAAATATTCCAACGTTTACCCAAAATTTCTAAGAATTTCAGTAGAGCGCCTTTTTGTTCTGGAAATTCAAAGCTATAAAGTCTTTCATGATGATTAGAAACTCGTCCACCCATTAAATAACGCACGTGAGTTTTCGCAATATCATCATCAGACATATCTTCTACATCAAAGCCGTTTTTCGTTAAATCAGCAATAATTTCTGATTTTTCAGCTTCATTAGCCGTGCGTACACCAACGAAAATACAGGCTTTTTGATTATCTGCATAACGATAACTGAATTCTGTTACTGCACGGTTGCCGATGACATGGGCAAATTTTAAGAAGCTACCCGGTTGTTCCGGCATCGTTACTGCCAATAAAGCTTCACGGTTTTCACCAATTTCACAACGTTCTGAAACATAACGCAATGTATGGAAATTAAGATTGGCGCCAGATAGAATTGCCGCCATATTTTTGCCTTCCAAATTGTTTTGTTTCACGTATTTCTTCAAACCAGCTAATCCTAAGGCGCCAGATGGCTCTGCGACAGCACGCACGTTTTCAAATAAATCTTTCATTGCCGCACAAACTTCATCGCTGTCTACCAATACAATACCATCTAAATATTTTTGACATAAACGGAATGTTTCATCACCAATACGTTTTACTGCTACTCCATCGGCAAATAGCCCAACATGTGCTAGATCTGTAGGTTCACCCTTTTCTAAGGCAGCATTCAAACAGGCTGAATCTTTGGACTCGACACCAATGACTTTAATTTCCGGCATAAATTGTTTGAGCAAAATGGCTACGCCAGCGGCGAGACCACCGCCTCCGACTTGCACAAAGACATAATCTAAATCGGCAACTTGTTGCAACATTTCCATCGCCAATGTGCCTTGACCTGCGATAACCAATGGATGATCAAACGGCGGAATAAATGTCATATGTTTAGATTTTGAAAGCTCAATGGCTTTGGCTTTAGCCTCATCAAAATTGGCTCCGTGTAACAGCACTTCGCCACCAAAACCACGAACAGCATCCACTTTAATGCTCGGTGTATTTTGTGGCATCACAATTAATGCTTTTAAGCCGAGTTGTTTAGCGGATAAAGCAACACCTTGTGCATGGTTACCTGCAGAAGCGGCAATGACACCTGCTTGTTTTTGTTCATCAGAAAGGCTAGAAATCATTGCATAAGCACCACGAAGCTTAAAGCTATTTACTGGCTGGCGGTCTTCACGCTTAATCCAAATATTATTATGTAGGCGATCAGACAATTTGCCCATTTTTTGTAGTGGCGTTACGGTAGCGGCTTCATATACTCTGGAGCCTAGTTTGACAATCGCGTTAATGTAATCCGATTGAGAGGGTTGAGGATTGGTGAGTAGGTTTTTCATGGTATTTGTTGTTTATGATGAAGTGCGGGTAATTTTTTCTTTGTTTTATTTCTCCCTCTCATAAAAGAGAGGGAGAATCAGACACTATTTTAAAAGTGTTTTATCACGAACGGCACCTTTATCCGCAGAAGTAGCGAAGTGACCAAATACTTTTAATGCAAAAGACACTTCACGTTCACGGTTAGCTGGTTGCCAGCCTTTGGCATCTTGCTCGGTACGGCGTTTTGCTAATTCTTCATCGCTGATTTTAAGGTTAATCGAGCGATTTGGAATATCGATTTCGATAATATCGTCATCATGTACTAAGCCGATCGCACCGCCAGAAGCTGCTTCAGGAGAAGCGTGACCAATAGATAAACCAGATGTACCGCCAGAGAAACGACCATCTGTTAATAAAGCACATTTTTTACCTAAGCCCATCGATTTTAAGTAGCTGGTTGGATACAACATTTCTTGCATGCCAGGGCCGCCTTTTGGACCTTCGTAGCGGATGACTACCACATGGCCTTCTTTCACTTTGCCACCTAAAATACCAGCTACTGCATCTTCTTGGCTTTCAAATACGATTGCACGGCCAGTGAATTTCCAGATAGATTCATCCACACCCGCCGTTTTTACGATACAGCCGTCTTTAGCGATGTTACCAAATAATACAGCTAAGCCGCCTTCTTGAGAAATCGCATTTTCTTTATTACGAATACAACCGCCTACACGGTCATCATCTACGCTATCCCAACGGCAATCTTGCGAGAAGGCTTGCGTGGTGCGAATACCTGCCGGACCTGCACGGAAGAATTTGTGTAGTTCTTCATCTTTATTACGAATGATATCGTATTGATTTAATTGCTCTTCTAAAGTCATACCTAACACGGTTTTAGTGTTACGGTGGATTAATCCTGCACGATCTAATTCACCTAATAAGCCCATAATGCCACCTGCACGGTGTACATCTTCCATGTGGTATTTATTGGTGTTTGGTGCGATTTTGCTTAAGCAAGGCACAACGCGTGATAAGCGGTCAATATCTGCCATTTTGAAATCTACACCCGCTTCTTGAGCAGCTGCTAATAAGTGTAAAACGGTATTACTTGAACCACCCATCGCAATATCTAAACTCATTGCATTTTCAAAGGCTTCAAAGGTGCCGATTGAACGTGGTAATACGCTTTCATCATCTTGCTCGTAATAGCGTTTGCAAAGCTCAACAATTTGACGACCAGCTTTTAAGAATAATTCTTTACGGTCAGCATGGGTCGCTAACATTGAGCCATTGCCCGGTAAAGATAAACCTAAGGCTTCGGTTAAGCAGTTCATTGAGTTAGCAGTAAACATCCCTGAGCAAGAACCACAGGTTGGGCAAGCGCTGCGCTCAATGGCATCAACATCTTTATCGCTGACATTCACATCGGCGCTTTGGATCATGGCATCAATTAAGTCTAATTTGATGAGCTGGTCGGAAAGTTTGGTTTTACCAGCTTCCATCGGACCACCTGAAACGAAGATGGTTGGAATGTTTAAACGCATTGCCGCCATCAACATTCCCGGGGTGATTTTGTCACAGTTGGAAATACACACCATCGCATCAGCACAGTGAGCATTAACCATATATTCTACGCTGTCTGCGATTAAATCACGGCTTGGTAAGGAATAAAGCATCCCGCCGTGGCCCATCGCGATACCGTCATCTACTGCGATAGTATTGAATTCTTTTGCTACGCCGCCTGCTTTTTCAATTTCAGCCGCGACTAGTTGACCCATATCTTTTAAATGAACATGCCCTGGTACAAATTGGGTGAATGAGTTCACCACCGCAATAATCGGTTTACCAAAGTCATTTTCTTTCATCCCTGTTGCACGCCATAAGGCACGTGCACCCGCCATATTACGACCTTGTGTACTGGTCGCTGAACGTAGTTTTGGCATAAATAATCTCTCCAAGTAAATTTTTAGGGTTTGTTTTTATTTTCCAGATAAAGACTGAATTGCATAAAAAGGTAATGAGATAATTGCTAACGGTACAAAAATAATCATTGCCGCTGATGCTCGTCCAGCTACTGTAACGTTATCCTCTGTTGCTTCAGCACTGAATCTTTTTTCTTGACGATATTCTAAGTACTTAGTTTCTAAAGGTTTAATCAATTTGGCTTTTTTCAAAATCTCATTTTTGTTTTTAATATCAACAATTTCACCATCTTCCATTATAAAAAATATATTATGTTCCTGCATATAGTAATATTTTTGTCCATAGAGCTCATTAGATTGCTTTTGAGTAAGCTCTTTATCATTAAAATATAATGTTAATGTAGCTTTCACTTTGTTTTTTTCAACATCTTTAGCGATAGAATGAATTTTCACAGATGATATGTTTTTTACGTAAGGTGATTGTAAGATACGAATTAAATCTCCAGTTTCACTATATTTTGAACCGGCAAAGTGATAACTATTAAGTTGCCCTATAGCATAAATGTTGTCTTCTGCTATAAAGAAAGAGTGTATTACTTCTTTTTGAGAAGATAGTTCTTTATCTTGTAATGAAGTGCATCCAAATAGTACGAAAGTAATAAGTAGCTCCAATAACAAACGTATATTTTTCATTATTTTATTTCCATAACATCCGGCAACTTCGCCAACTGATTCACTAATAAGTCAAAAGTGCGGTCAGATTTTACAGTGATTTTTAACTGCACTTGAGTGTCTACCAATGCCATATCCATATTAGTCACAGTGAAGCCACGTAAACGAATAACACGTAATACGCGTTCTAAAACCTCTGGGCGATGTTGAGCGGTTAATTCAAAAGTATATTGGTTCATCTTAAATTTCCTCCAACATATCGGCATTACACGCACCTGGTGGGACTAACGGCCATACGCATTCTTCCGGTGGAATACATACTTGTAGTAAATAAGCGGTTTCGCTATTTAATAAGCGATTAAGTGCTGCATCTACTTCATCAGCACGCTCAATGCGTTCAGCCGGAATATTAAAGGCTTTCGCCAGCATCACGAAATCAGGGTTATCTTCTAAAATGGTTTCTGAACGGCGTTTGTTCCAGAAAAGGTCTTGCCATTGACGTACCATACCAAGGCGTTGGTTATCTAACAGCAAAATTTTCACGGGTAATTTGCCGCGTTTGATTGAACCTAATTCTTGAATGTTCATCATCAATGAACCATCACCCGTCACTAAAATCACTTCATCATGAGGGCGTGCTTTTTTCGCACCTACCGCTGCTGGTAAACCAAATCCCATGGTGCCGAACCCCGCAGAGGTAATATAGTTTTCTGGGGCGAAATGGTGCATATGTTGCGCAGACCACATTTGATGTTGACCCACATCGGTGCAAATCACCGCATTTTGAGGTTTACGCTGTGAAAGCGTGTTGAGCAACGACCAAGGGTCAATAGGTCGGTTGCCTGCATTGTCAATATAAGTGAAATCAAGTTTGGCTTTCAATGCTTGAATGTGTGCTCGCCAATCATCAATCTCAAGCGGGATACTTAAAGCCTCTAAGGCTTGAATTAAATCACCTTGAAGGGCGACATTTGCTACACGAAGTTTGTTGATTTCTGCTGCATCAATATCACAATGAATCACTTTCGCATGTGGAGCAAAACTGTCTAATTTACCGGTCACACGGTCATCAAAACGTGCACCGCACACTAACAATAAATCACATTCTTGTACGACAATATTTGCGGCTCTTGTGCCATGCATACCAATCATGCCCATATAAGCGGGATCGGTTGGGTCAATTGAGCCTAAACCTTTCAATGTTGAAACGGATGGCATTTTGGTGATTTGTAGGAATTTTTTGACCGCTTGTGTGGCTTTCGCCATACCTACACCACCACCCACATAAAGCACTGGTTTTTTCACTTGCGCCAATAACGCTTTTGCTTCAGCTAATTTTAATTCTGAAAGTGTGCTTGGTTTTACGACTGGTTTGACAATAGGTTTTACATGTTCAGGTACATCGCTCACTTGGATGTTACGAGGCACATCAATGAGAACTGGACCAGGTCTACCACTTTGTGCAATTTGGAAAGCAGAGGCAATAATTTCGGGGAGTTCTTCGATAGATTGCACAATGTAGCTGTGCTTGGTGCAAGCAAGAGATAAACCTAAAACATCGGCTTCTTGGAAAGCATCGGTACCGATAAGAGGAGCCGCCACTTGGCCAGTAAATGCCACGATGGGTACAGAGTCAGCAAAGGCATCGCCTAAACCGGTAATTAAATTGGTTGCACCAGGACCAGAGGTTGCCACGCAAACGCCGACTTTGCCAGTAGAGCGCGCATAACCAATCGCAGCTATTGCAGCACCTTGTTCATTACGACAAAGGAGATGGTCAAGACCTGAGTCATAGATGGCATCATAGGTTGGCATGATTGCCCCGCCTGGGTAGCCGAAAAGATCGGTTACACCGTGCGCTTTTAAACATTCGATAATGAGTTGTGCGCCTGTCATGTTGCTTCCCGTTTTTATGATTATTAAATAATTTTATGAATATTGAAGTTTTGCATTGTAGCGGAATTTTTCGCCTTTGGTTAGGTTTTCGCGAAAAAACAAACGAAAAAAACACGATAACCAAGATTATCGTGTTTTTTTAATGAAAGTGCGGTCAGAAAACGCGATGTTTTCTGACCGTAAAATTAGAAGCCTGCTTGTTTTTCTAATTGTTCAACAAGCGCATCATCTAAACCTAACGCTTGAGCTAAATCTGCTAAGAAAATGATTTCTTTGCGAGATAAATCTTTGCTTACTAAACGAGCCGCTAAGTATACATTGCTTGCAAGTGCAGTATCATTACCTACCAGACGAGCAATCTCGTTGATAGAAATTGGGTTTTGGATTTCTTGTTCAAGCCATTGCGCTAATTCAGGGTTGTTACCTGCTTCATTTGCGATAGTTTGTTTTTCATCTTCAGTGATTTCACCATCTGCAGCCGCTGCAGCAATCATAGTACGTAAAATCAATTCACCTGCATCGACATGGCTTGATGAATTTAATACATCAAACGCATTTTCTGAAATGTTTGGTTGGGTGTTTTGTTGGGATTTTTGATAGTTTTGGTACGCTTGGTAAGCAAGATTACCTAATACAGCAAGTGAGCCTAATTTTGCTAAGCTTGCACCGCCGCTACGGCCTAAAATCATTGATAAAATACCGCCTAATGCTGCACCACCGCCTACTTTGGTGAGAGAGTCGATTGTTTGGTTGCCGGTTTCAAGTTTGCTTGCAGAGTTTTTAGCAACATCTAAAACTTGATTTAAAATGCTGTTGAGATCCATAAATGTTTCCTTTTGGTTGTTAATAGAGATTAAATTCGGCCTTTAGACAGTGATTTTTAAAAAAAATTCATTATTTTTAACCGCACTTTAAATCAAATTCTTGACTCGGTTTTAGAATTCATTATATTGAAACCTTTCTTCATTCAAAAGGAACTTAATATGACGCAGTCAAACGCAAAGCGTGAGACCTTTTCTGGTCGGAAGGCATTTATTATGGCGGCGATTGGATCCGCTGTTGGCTTAGGAAACATCTGGCGTTTCCCTTATACTACTTATGAAAACGGTGGCGGTGCATTTATTATCCCTTACCTTATTGCACTTTTAACTGCCGGTATTCCATTGCTTTTCTTAGATTACGCAATCGGTCATCGCCATCGTGGTGGTGCACCGCTTTCTTATCGTCGCTTTAACCCACACTTTGAGGTGTTTGGTTGGTGGCAAGTAATGGTGAATGTCATTATCGGTCTTTACTACGCAGTAGTATTAGGTTGGGCAGCAAGCTATACCTATTTCTCACTTAATTCTGCTTGGGGCGACCAACCGATTGATTTCTTCCTACATGAATTCTTAAAAATGGGCGATATCAGTAACGGTGTGAGCTTTGAGTTTGTAGGCATGGTAACTGGCCCATTAATTGCTGTATGGTTAGTGGCGTTAGGCGTGCTTTCTTTAGGTATTCAAAAAGGGATTTCTAAATCTTCAGATATCTTAATGCCCGTTTTAGTTGTGATGTTTGTGGCGTTGGTAGTTTATTCTTTATTCTTACCAGGTGCAGAAAAAGGCTTGAACGCACTATTTACACCAGACTGGTCAAAACTCTCTAATCCGAGCGTGTGGATTGCGGCTTACGGTCAAATCTTCTTCTCTCTTTCTATCTGTTTCGGGATTATGATTACGTATGCATCGTACTTGAAAAAAGATTCAGATTTAACAGGTAGCGGTTTAGTTGTTGGTTTTGCGAACTCAAGTTTTGAAGTGCTTGCCGGTATCGGTGTATTTGCGGCATTAGGTTTCATCGCAACTGCACAAGGCGTAGAAGTGAGCGAAGTGGCAAAAGGTGGTATTGGTTTAGCCTTCTTTGCATTCCCAACTATTATTAATAAAGCACCATTCGGTGAAGTGTTAGGGGTATTATTCTTCGGTTCATTAACCTTTGCGGCATTAACCTCATTTATCTCTGTTATTGAAGTAATCATTTCAGCGATTCAAGATAAACTCCGTTTACGTCGAGCAAAAGCGACCTTCGTTGTTGGCTTACCAATGATGGTGGTATCAGTCATTTTATTTGGTACCACAACCGGCTTACCAATGCTTGATGTATTCGATAAATTTGTGAACTACTTCGGTATTGTAGCAGTGGCATTTGTTTCATTAATTGTGATTGTTGCAAATGAAAAACTAGGCTTATTAGGCAACCACTTAAATCAAAGCTCTTCATTCAAAGTCGGTTTCCTATGGCGTTTATGTATTGTCATCACAACCGGTATTCTTGCCTTTATGTTATTCAGTGAAGGTGCGAAAGTATTTACAGAAGGTTATGAAGGCTATCCAAGCTGGTTTGTAAATATCTTTGGTTGGGGTATGGCTATTTCGCTAGTGGTTGTTTCATTCATTCTTTCTCGTTTAAAATGGAAAAATGAAGACAACTTCAAGCTTGAAGAAAAAGGAGAATAAAGATGACAAGTATTGCAATTACAATGATGATTGTGGCGCTTTTTGTGATTTGGGGCGGCTTGATCTTTTCCTTAATCAGACTTCCAAAAGAAGAAAAATAAGGTCAAAATTGACCGCACTTTGAAATAAGTAGGGCGTGCTGAGCACGCCCTTTTTTGTTATTTCGATAAATCGATTTGATATACCGCAAATCCAACTTCATCGGTGCCGACTTTCTTCATTGGGTATTGCGCATTGTCTTGAATAAATTTCGCTGCTTGTTCGCTTGGCGAGGTTTCAAAACGCACATCTAATTTATCGTTACCTTTAATCGGTGCAAAACGCCAGTTTTTATCCGCACTTGGGTTTACATGGCCATTTTTCTCGCTTTCTGCTTTGATGTAATCCGCAAGGATTTGGCGGTTTTCATCAGGAGAAGCGTAAACAATGTGTGCATCGCCCGTGCCTGGGAATTTATTACCGTAAGCACGATAGTTGTTAGTTGCAATTAAAAATTCTGCTTTTGGATCAACCGGTTTACCTTGGTAGGTTAAATTCACTACACGGTGTGAGTTCGGGTTAATCAATTTACATTCGCCGTCATAACGCGGTGGTTGAGTCAGGTCGAATTCATAATTTACGCCGTCAATCACATCGTAGTTATAAGTACGGAAACCGTCCCAATCAAGTAAAGATTGTGGTTTGTCGCTTGTAGGATCGATTTGTTTAAACATACCTGCGCTACATTCTAACCACTCTTTCAGTTCTTCACCTGTTGCTTTCACAACAACTAAGGTATTTGGATAGAGGTATAAATCTGCTGCATTACGGAAGGTTAATTCACCTTTGTTCACTTCAGTATAGCCCGTTGGGTCATTTTTGCGTCCGCCTGCTTTAAATGGTGCGCCTGCACTTAAAATTGGTAAGCCCGCCATTGCTGCAACACTTGGTGCTACTTTTTCAACGTAAGCTTTTTGTGCTTGGTTCACAATTTGAATGGTTGGGTCATCTTGCACTAGGGCTAAGTAGCTATACATGTTATCGGTCGCTTTACCGATTGGCTGAGCCACAAATTCACGGGTTGCTTCATGCACAGGTTTTAAAAGTGCGGTCAATTCGGCATCACTTTCTGTGGTCGCTTTTTTGTTTTCTGCATCATAAATTGGGCGAAGTACCGCTTTACCATCAGCCACTAACCATTTGCCATTGTGTTGAGCAAGGGTTAAGTCGATCACGCTGATGTTATTCGCCCAGTAGCCAGCCATACTTTCAGGTACGCCTTTTACGGTACCTTTAGCAATATCTGCATTTGGTGATTTGGCGAACTCTTTGTTTGGGAATAAACGGTGAGAGTGACCGAACACAATCGCATCAATGTGCGGTACATCAGCAAGGTAGAATGCGGAGTTTTCTGCACCTTCTTGATATGGTTCATCAGATGGGCCAGTGTGTGCAAGTGCCACAATAATATCGGCGCCTTTTTGTTTCATTTCTGGCACATATTTTTGTGCAGTTTTCACGATATCGCGCGTTTCAACTTTGCCTTGTAAATTTGCTTTATCCCACACCATAATTTGTGGTGGCACAAAACCGATATAACCGATGTTTAGTTTATGTGTTTTACCTTGGCTATCCACCACTTCTTTGGTTTGAATCACATAAGGTGTGAAATAGGGCTCTTCAGTACCGACTTTCACTACGTTAGCATTGATGATTGGGAATTTCGCTTGTTTAATTGCATCCGCTAAATAATCTAAGCCATAGTTAAACTCGTGGTTACCTAATGTTCCTACTTCATAGTGCATTGCATTTAAGCAATCTACGGCTGGGTTTGGTTTGCCTTCTTTATAACCTTTCGCGGCTTGATAGTCAGCAATTGGGTTACCTTGGATTAAGTCACCGTTATCAACTAAAACGCTGTTTTTCACCTCTTTACGTGCTTGACGAATCAAGCTTGCTGCACGGGTAAAACCGAATTTCTCAGTAGGTGCATCTTTGTAGTAATCGAAGTCAGTTAAAAAACTGTGAATATCGGTCGTTGCTACAATACGTAAATCGACTTGTGTGTCGCTTTTCGCAAAAGCAAAACGGCTCGCACTCAACGCTAAAATGCTGCTTGCGCCAAGTTGGATGAAATCTCTTCTGTTGATCATATGTGCTCCTGTTGTGTGAGAATCGACGGGATTTTAAATCTCTTTTATATATAAAGAAAGCGCAATATAAAGTTCTGGAATGAAGTGTGATGAGCATCACAAAATAAAGGATTGAATTTGGTTGCAAAACTCTGCATTTGGGACAAAAATAGGTTATCCAATCCACTAGAAATTAAGTCATTCATAGTAAGGTAGCCTGCATTTATTGATGGCATCCGATAAGGAGATCGCTATGGCTTTTAATCTTAAAAATAGACACCTATTAAGTCTTGTTCATCATTCAGAACGCGAAATTAATCATTTGTTAGATTTATCACGTGATTTGAAACGTGCTAAATATGCAGGAACAGAGCAACCTCAGCTTAAAGGTAAAAATATCGCACTTATTTTTGAAAAGACCTCAACGCGTACTCGTTGTGCTTTTGAAGTTGCAGCTTATGATCAAGGTGCTCGAGTGACTTATATCGATCCAAACTCTTCTCAAATTGGACATAAAGAAAGCATGAAAGACACCGCGAGAGTTCTCGGGCGAATGTATGATGCGATTGAGTATCGAGGCTTTAAACAAAGTACCGTGCAAGAACTTGCGGATTATGCTGGAGTGCCGGTGTTTAATGGTTTAACGGATGAGTTTCATCCTACACAAATGCTCGCAGATGTTCTCACGATGATTGAGCATTGTGACAAGCCACTTCATCAAATAAGTTATGTGTATATTGGTGACGCACACAATAACATGGGGAATTCTCTTTTACTAATTGGATCAAAACTCGGGATGGATGTGCGAATTTGCGGACCTAAGGCCCTATTACCTGAAGCCAGTTTTATTGAAATGTGTAAAGGTTTTGCCAAAGAAAGCGGTGCACGGATTACTGTAACGGAAGATATCGATAAAGCTGTAAGCGGCGTTGATTTTGTGCATACTGATGTTTGGGTCTCAATGGGTGAACCATTAGAAGCTTGGGGAGAACGCATTAAGCTATTGCTTCCTTATCAAGTAACGCCTGAACTCATGATGCGTACAGGTAATCCAAAAGTAAAATTCATGCATTGTTTGCCAGCATTCCATAATAGTGAAACCAAAGTGGGCCACCAAATTGCTGAAAAGTATCCTGAATTAGCAAATGGTATTGAAGTGACTGAAGAGGTGTTTGAATCGCCGATGAATATTGCATTTGATCAAGCAGAAAACCGTATGCATACGATTAAAGCAGTCATGGTAGCGAGTTTAGCTTAGGAAAGATCTCGATAAATGAGTATATTTATTAATCATCTATTTTAAGAATAATTTATTTCCATACTTTTTGTGGTTTTATTTTTATGTGAAAAATTCAATTTATTTTTTGATAATGATCACATTTTTTGAAAAATATTATTGACATGATATTTACACAAGCAGAGAATGTACCCAACAAAGGTTAGTTTAGATAGAAAGAGGGAATTTTTCTATGCTACTTCGTACATATATACACAGATACGTCCATACGAAAGTGTTGAGACTTTTACGGTTTAATCCGATAAAAGGTCGTTCTTTGATGGCGCATATCCGTCGTACACGCCATATTATGATGCCGTCGCATCGCTCTTGCTTTTCATATTCATTATTTGCTTCTCAAAATAAACCATCCAACACGGCTCTCTAAACAGAGTTGTTCTCTCTGTTTAGAGAGTCTCCACAGATTAATTTCTGAATATTTTTGCATTGCCTAGAACAGGCAAGAAATATTTTATGAAATTAACTTAATCTTATTTAATTTAAAATAAAAAATTCTTACTTTAGTTTTTTTATATAAAAATCTAGAGAGGTTTGTTTTATTCTAAATAAATCTATTGCGTTATTAAAAATTAATAACGCAGGGTAACTTTACGTCAAAAAAATAAATAAAAGGAGTTTATTATGCCAAACTTAAAAATTGCATATAGTCCAAAAGTTGAACAATATTTCTCTACAAATAGAGAATTAGTTGAAATTACCAAAACAGACTTTACTGATGTTGCCGCTATTGTGTTGACAGCAGGAGATGTAGGTGAATACCTTGAACGTATTCAAGCAACAAATTTTGGTATTCCAGTATTTGTTGTTCAAACTGAAGAAGAACAAGTTGATCCGAAATTCTATGATGCTATTTATCATATTCAAGATTTAAATGGTTATGACATTAAGCTTTATAGTCGTCAAATCGAAACCGCAGCGAAATTTTATGAAGATAAAATGTTGCCTCCATTCTTCAAAATGTTAAGTGAATATGTAGAAATGGGTAACATTGCTTTTGACTGTCCAGGACACCAAGGTGGTCAATACTATCGTAAACACCCAGCAGGTCGTTTCCTTTATGACTTCTACGGTGAAAACATTTTCCGTTCAGATATTTGTAATGCTGACGTGAAATTAGGTGACTTGTTAATTCACGAAGGTGCAGCTTGTGATGCACAAAAATATGCGGCTCAAGTATTCAATGCAGATAAAACTTACTTTGTATTAAATGGTACATCTTCTTCAAACAAAGTTGCGTTAAACGCAGTACTTGCTCCGGGCGATTTAGTATTATTTGACCGTAATAACCATAAATCAAACCACCATGGTGCATTAATTCAAGCGGGTGCAACCCCAATTTACTTAGAAACTGCACGTAACCCATTTGGTTTCATTGGTGGTATCGATAGTCACTGCTTCGAAGAAGATTATTTGAAATCATTAATTAAAGAAGTTGCACCTGAAAAATTAAACCAAAAACGTCCATTCCGTTTAGCAGTTATTCAATTAGGTACTTATGACGGTACAATTTATAACGCACGTCAAGTGGTAGATAAAATTGGTCATCTTTGTGACTACATCTTATTCGACTCTGCATGGGTAGGTTATGAACAATTCATTCCAATGATGAAAGACTGTTCTCCATTATTGCTTGAATTAAATGAAAATGACCCGGGTATTTTAGTGACTCAATCTGTTCATAAACAACAAGCAGGTTTCTCACAAACTTCACAAATTCACAAAAAAGATAAACACATTAAAGGTCAAGATCGTTATGTAAACCACAAACGTTTCAATAATGCCTTTATGTTACATGCGTCAACCAGTCCGTTCTATCCATTATTTGCGGCATTAGATGTGAATGCGAAAATTCAAGGTAGTGAAGCAGGTCGTCGTTTATGGCATGAATGTGTGAAAGTGGGTATTGAAGCACGTAAATTAGTATTAAATCACTGTGAATTAATTCGTCCATTTATTCCAACCACAATTAAAGGTAAAAAATGGCAAGATTATGACACAGAAGAAATTGCAACTAATCTCGAATTCTTCAAATTCCACCCAACAGATACATGGCATAAATTTGAAGGCTATGCTGATGAACAATACTTCGTTGACCCATGTAAATTCTTACTTACCACTCCAGGTATTAGCTTAGAAACCGGTGAATATGAAAAATTTGGTGTACCAGCAACTATTCTTGCAAACTACTTACGTGAAAACGGTATTATTCCGGAAAAATGTGACTTGAACTCAATCTTATTCTTGCTCACTCCGGCAGAAACCCTCACCAAAATGCAAACTTTGGTCGCTCAAATCGCCTTGTTTGAAAAACACATTAAACAAGACTCTTTATTAAAAGATGTATTGCCAACTGTGTATAAAAACAATGAAGACCGTTACAAAGGCTACACCATCCGTCAATTATGCCAAGAAATGCATGACCTTTATGTAAGCCGCAATGTAAAACAACTTCAAAAAGACCTATTCCGCAAAGCAACATTACCGGAATATGCGTTAAATCCACACGATGCGAATATTGAATTCGTTCGTAACAAAGTTGAACTTGTTCCATTAACAGATATTGTTGGTCGTGTGGCTGCTGAAGGTGCGTTACCTTATCCTCCAGGTGTGTTATGTGTGGTTCCAGGGGAAAGATGGAGTTCAACTGCACAAAAATACTTCCTTGCATTAGAAGAAGGTATCAACACACTACCTGGCTTCGCACCTGAAATCCAAGGGGTTTACTTACAAAAAGACCCTGATGGACGTACTCGTGCATATGGCTATGTTTTAACTGACTATTAATAAAGTGAGGTTATGAGGTTTTTCTTCATAACCTTCTCAGCACAAACAAAAAAAGTGCGGTTAAAAACATCTGATTTTTTGACCGCACTTGTAGGAGTATAAATTATGAGTGCTAAAAGTAATAAAATTGGTGTAGTACAACTCACCATTCTTACCATGGTTAATATGATGGGTTCCGGTATCATTATGTTACCGACCAAATTAGCCGAAATTGGGACTATTTCCATCGTTTCTTGGCTTGTAACAGCCGTTGGTTCAACAGCCTTAGCTTACGCATTCGCACAATGCGGTATGTTCAGTAAAAAATCTGGTGGTATGGGTGGTTATGCGGAATACTCTTTCGGTAAAGCCGGTAACTTCATGGCAAACTACACTTACGGTGTATCATTAGTTATTGCGAATACAGCTATCGCAATTTCTGCTGTGGGTTATGGCTCAGAGTTCCTTGGTGCAACCCTTTCTCCACTTTCTATCGCATTATGGACCATCTTCACTCTTTGGCTTGCAACCGTTCTTAACTTTGGTGGTGCAAGAATCACTGGTAATATCAGTTCATTCACCATTTGGGGCGTAATCATTCCTGTGGTAGGTATTTCAATCATTGGTTGGAAATGGTTTGATGGTACAATGTATGTAAATTCTTGGAACCCACACAATGTACCTACTTTTGAAGCGATCGGTGTATCTATTTCAATGACATTATGGGCATTCTTAGGGTTAGAATCAGCTTGTGCGAACGCAGATGCGGTTGAAAACCCAGAGAAAAACGTACCAATCGCAGTACTTGGTGGTACTTTAGGGGCAGCGGTAATTTATATCGTTTCAACTAACGTGATCGCAGGTATTGTACCTAACCTTGAACTCGCTAATTCAACAGCGCCATTCGGTTTAGCCTTTGCTCATATGTTTGATGAAACAATCGGTAAAGTCATCATGGGCTTAATGGTGATGTCTTGCTTCGGTTCATTATTAGGCTGGCAGTTCACTATTGCTCAAGTATTTAAATCTTCAGCAGAAGAAGGTTATTTCCCAGCATTCTTCAAAAAAGTCACCAGTAAAGATGCACCAATCGTTGGTATGGTGACCATTACTGCGTTACAAACTTTACTATCATTAATGACAATCAGCCCATCATTAAATAAACAATTCAATGTGTTGGTGGACTTAGCGGTAGTAACAAACGTTATTCCATACTTGCTCTCAATGGCAGCACTTGCAGTGTTATTGAAAGCAGAGAATGTTGCGCCACAAAAATATAAAACAACCGTCTTTGTTGCCTTTATCGGTTCACTCTATAGTATCTATGCGCTTTATGCAGCTGGTGAACAAGCGATGTTATATGGTTCAATTGTGACCTTTATCGGTTGGACATTGTATGGTTTTGTTTCTTACAAATTTGACCTTAAAAAATCACAAGCAAATTAAAAAAGAAAAGCCTACATCTTTATGTAGGCCTTTCGAGTTGCAATAAGCTTAAAGTATAAAAGCGCGGTTGAGAATTAACTTGTTTTCAACCGCGCTTTTTATTTAGGACAATACTCTCAACAATACAGGTTGAAATTCCGTTTGTTGGCCAAGTTTTCGGGTGTAACGTTTAACCATGACAAAGGAAAGTGCGGTCAACATAAAGATTAAAATCGCACGGATGAGCTCATTTTCACTGATATAGTTAGAAAGCAATGTTGCAACCAATAGTGTGAAAAGCGGCACGATATACATTAACAATGCTGAAAATAACATGGATTTTTCTTCTAGACCGATTTCTACCATTTGACCTGTACGTAGTGGCGTAATGGTTTCGAGCGTGAAGATATGTTCGCCTCGTTTTCCATTGAGTTCAGACAGGGAAGCTGTCCCACAGGCTTCTCTAGCCGAACAAGCTCCACAGGCGCTTTGTGATTGACATTTCACTTTAGCAAGGCCTGTTTCCGCATCATAGCTCATCACAACGGCACTTTCTTTTAGCATTTTGCTTCTCCCATATAAATATCAAAGCGGTGATTTTTGGTTTCACGACTAACATGGGGCGCTTTTTGCGCTAAAAATTCCGCATAATCAGGACGTTTTACCACCACGCGTTTACAGGCTAATTGTAGCGCAGGTGTCAAGAGCTCATCGGCATCCAAATCGGCACCAACTAAATGTTGGAATACACGCATTTCTTTTTTAACTAGGGCGGATTTTTGTTTGTGCGGATACATTGGATCCAAATACACCACATCGGCACTATCGATTTGTGGATTGAGTTCGGCAATATGATGAACATCTAGTAAGCGCATATTTTGTTGCATCATTTCGCCTATTTCTGCATCTTGATAGGCGCGGTTGAGACCATCCTGCAATAGCAAATATACTACTGGATGACGTTCTACTAAGCGCACTTGGCAACCGATAGAAGCTAAAACAAAGGCATCTCGACCAAGTCCTGCGGTGGCATCAATCACGGAAGGCAATTCTGAGCCCTTAATGCCTACAGCTTTGGCAATAGCTTCGCCACGCCCACCGCCAAATTTACGACGATGAGCCATTGCGCCGGCTACGAAATCTACAAACACATCGCCCAATTTGGGTTCATCCAGTTTACGCAAGGCAAGATGGGTTTCAGTTTGTACCAATGCAAGCGGACTTTCAGTACAATGCTCGATACCAAGAGAGGAACAAAGTGCGGTCAATTCTGACAATGTTCCCGATTCAGCAAGCAGTTGAATTTTTATTTTCTCACCAGCCATACGCCGCTTTCCATATGATCTGTGTAAGGGAATTGATCAAACAGCGCCGCTTTTTCAATGCGGTGGGTTTGGCTTAGGGTCTGCAAGTTCTCGCAAAGGGTATGTGGATTGCAGGAAATATACAAAATACGATCGTAATTCTGCACCAGTTTTACTGTGTCAGGGTCAAGTCCTGCTCGTGGTGGATCAACAAAAATTGTATTGCATTGATAGGCTTTTAAATCAATGCCTTTTAAGCGATTAAATTCACGTACGCCATTCATTGCTTGGGTAAATTCTTCTGCCGACATACGAATAATTTGCAGATTATCTATACCATTTTCCGCAATATTAAATTGTGCAGCTGCAACAGATGGCTTGGCGATTTCGGTAGCAAGGACTTTACGGAAGTTTTGTGCAAGGGCGATAGAGAAATTGCCGTTGCCGCAGTACAGCTCTAATAAATCGCCCTGAGAACCTTGAGTGCAATCAATCGCCCACTCCAACATCTTGCAATTCACGGCTGCATTTGGCTGAGTAAAACTATTTTCTACTTGGCGATAAACATAATTGCGTCCTTTTATCGGTAACACTTCATCGACAAAATCTTGCTCTAAACAGATTTTTTGTTTACTCGCACGACCAATCAGTTGCACATCAAAACCAAGTTGTTGTAATTCGCCTTTCAAGTTTTCGGCAGCATTTTGCCATTCTTCCGTAAGTTGCTTGTGGTAAAGCAGGCTTACAATAATTTTATTGCTAAGCGTGCTCAAATAATCAATTTGAAACAGTTTTTTATGCAATACTTCCTGCGTTTTTAACAACGGTAGTAAGGCTTTCATCATGCGATTTATCAGTTCACTGGCAATCGGGAATTCATCCACTCGATAACGCTGCAAGGTGCTTTGATCAAACATGATGTGATAAAAATCGCCTTTATCATGCCAAATACGAAATTCTGCACGCATCCTATAATGGCTGGTCGGCGAATCAAACACGGCTATTTCTGGGGCATTAAAAGGCTGCAAAAGTGCGGTCAGTTTTTCAGTCTTTTTTTGCAGAAGTTCGGTATATTGGGAAACGGGTAGTTGCATTGATGTTTACGTTTGAATGATAAATATCCCACAGCCCTTGGCAAGCATGGGGATTGAGTAAAAAAGCAAAAGGCAAGCTTCTGCCTGCCTTTTTAAGTGTATTATTCGCCAGAATAATCTTCGCCGCCAGAAGCCGCTTCGCTCACATCACCTGATAAGGTGTAAACACGTTTTGTTGTGTTAATGCGAGTACGATATTTATTCCAGGTTTTTTCGAAGAAAGTTTCCGGTGCACGTTCACCACGGCAAAAAGCAACAAATTCTTTTTCTTCTTTTGTCGCTGGCTTGCGTTCGCCTGAATCTAATGCTTTAAACGCTTGACCATATTGCTCTAATACTTGGGATTCTTTGATTGTATAATCACCATGACGGGAAAATCCGCGTGGGTAGTTTTTGTCGTCAAAAAAACGACGAGTAACACTGAAACTAGCAGCCATAATCATCTCTCTTCTTTATATTTAAAAACGGCAGGCATTAAACCAATTTTTTTTTATTTTTGCAATAAACCTTTCACGGTTTCTACATAATCTTTGACAAAATCATCGTAATTTAAGCCTTCAGGGTTTACACGATATTTGCCATTTACATAGAAATCAGGTACGCCATGTACTTTAAACTGCTCAGCCGCATTCACTTGTTTATTCACTAAACCGTTTACAGCAAAGCTGTTGATGTTGTTATCAAATTGTTCTGCAGTCACACCGTTATCAATGAAGATTTTACGAATATCGTCCATTGAGCTTAATTTATCTTGCTGTGCCGCTTCGAATAAAGGCGCTTTCACTTTGCTTTCTGCACCAAGTGCCATCGCTAATGCCCATGCACGAGTGAGGTTTTCAGATTGACGACCTAAGAAGTTAACGTGATATTGTTTAAATTCAGTGCCTTTTGGTAAGCTTTCTGCAACTTGTTTTGGAATATGGTATTCCATTTCAAAGGCGTAGCAATGCGGGCAGTAGAAAGAGAAAAATTCAATCACTTCAGGCTGTGCAGAAGCGGTTTGACCCACTTGAACGTATTGTTTACCTTCTTCTAGATTAGCTGCGAATGCGTTAAATGAAAATAAAGCACCGAGTAAAAATAAAACTTTTTTCATTTGTTTTCCTTATTTAATAATTCCGCGCGCTTTTAACAATGCGGTTTTAAAATCTTCTTCATAATCTTTTTTGATACCTGGAATCGGCTCAAACTTATCTGTGCCATGCATTTTTAAATGATAAATAATCACTTCATCAGATAATTCTGCCACGGGCTTATCGAAACCTGCTTCATCAGCAATTTTTTGCAAAATTTGTAGCAAGCTAAGATCTGGGTCTTTAGACCAGTAAGGTTGTAAAAGTTCCAAAACTTCATTTAAACGCTTACATTTCATTGCTATTTCCTTTTAAATGGAGAAAAATAAGGCTAGATCATACTTCAAATAAGGCAATAAGAAAATATGGAATACACAATAAGTGCGGTTATTTTGGCTGGCGGAAAAGCACGGAGAATGAATGGGGCGGATAAAGGCTTACAGCTTTTACAAAATAAACCGTTAATTAGTCATGTGATTGAGCGCTTACAACCCCAAGTGGTTGATATATCGATTAATGCTAATCGTCACCATACGGAGTATGCTCAATGGGGGTTTCCCGTATTTTCAGATGAATTGCCTGATTTTCAGGGGCCGTTGAGCGGTATGTTAACAGCACTCGAAAAAGCTAAAACGGATTTTGTACTTTTTGTGCCTTGTGATAGTCCGTATTTTCCACAAAACTTATTAGAAAAACTAAAAAGCGCGGTTAAAAATGACCGCACTTTAATGGCTTATGCAAAAGATAAAGAGCGTGAACACCCGACATTTTGTTTGATGTCTATTCTGCTTAAAGAGAAGTTACGTGCTTATTTAAACGAGGGCGAACGTCGCTTATTACAATTTATGAACAAAAATGGCGCGGTTGCTGTCCAATTTGACGAACAAGAAGGACGATTTGTAAATTTTAATACCTTAGAAGATTTACAATAAATTATTTGTTTAACCTTGAATTTTGTAAAAAATTCTCCATTATTGCAGTGTTTACTTTCTATTTTATTGAGGAACTTTATTATGATGCGAATCCTTTTATTTTTAGCCACTAACTTTGCTGTGATGCTTGTGTTAGGGATTATTTTAAATGTGACCGGTATTGCAGGAAATAGTACAGGTGGCATTTTAATTATGGCGATGCTTTTCGGTTTTGCCGGATCATTGATTTCGTTATTTTTATCAAAAACCATGGCATTGCGCTCTGTGGGCGCGGAAGTGATTACTGAACCGCGTAATCAAGCTGAACGTTGGTTGGTAGAAACGGTACGCCGTCAAGCGCAACAAGCAGGCATCCCAATGCCAGATGTGGCGATTTACCATTCTAATGATGCGAATGCTTTTGCTACAGGGGCAACAAAAAACAATTCTTTAGTCGCGATTAGTACAGGCTTATTAAACTCCATGACGGAAGAAGAAGCTGAAGCGGTATTAGCTCACGAAGTCTCCCACATTGCGAATGGCGATATGGTGACCATGACTTTATTACAAGGCGTATTGAATACCTTTGTGATTTTCTTATCTCGTGTAATTGCTAATGTGGTGGCAAGTTCTCGTAATGGCGATGAAGAAAGCCGCAGCTCAGGCATTTACTTCTTAGTTTCAATGGTGTTAGAAATTGTATTTGGTATTTTAGCGAGCATTATTGCGATGTGGTTCTCACGCTATCGCGAATACCGCGCAGATGCAGGTTCTGCACAACTTGTTGGTAAAGAAAAAATGATTGCGGCATTGCAACGTTTACAACAAATTCATGAGCCGCAAGAGATGGAAGGTTCACTTAATGCCTTTATGATTAATGGCAAACGCAGCGAACTCTTTATGAGCCATCCTCCGCTTGAAAAACGTATCGAAGCATTACGTAGTTTATAAAAGATAAAAAAACAAAGGGCTAAATGTAATATTTAGCCCTTTTTATTTGTAGATTATTTAATATCCGCTAAGACTTTAGTGAGTAATTCCCAGTAAGTTTGTACTGTTGAAATTTGGACTTTTTCATCTGGCGAATGCGCATTACGAATAGTTGGTCCCACAGAAATCATATCAATATTCGGATAATGTTCTTTCAACAAGCCACATTCAAGCCCCGCGTGAATCACTTTAATCTCAGGCTCTTTGCCAAGCACTTCTGCATAATGTTTTTTCATTAATGTCAAAATTGCGGTGTCATTTACTGGTTTCCAACCTGGGTAAGAACCTGAAAATTCAACTGTTGCACCAGTGAGTTTAGCGAGTGAGGTTAAGGTGTCTTCTACATATTCTTTACCGCTTTCAATCAATGAGCGAATAAGAATTGTGCCTTCGATTTTATCTTCAAGGGTTTTTAACACACCAATACTTAATGAGCTTTCCACGACGTTTTTGATTACATCACTGTTACGAATCACACCGTTTGGTAACACATTCAGCAAATTAATCACTTGTTGGGTGCTTTCAAGCGTGAAGGTTTGTTGTGGATTTTCAACTTGCTCAACTGTTAAAGTTAAGTTTGGCTCAGCGATAGCAAGCTCTTCTTTCAATAAAACTTCAAAATTTTTGACCGCACTTTTTACGCTTTCTACATCATGATTGAAGCAAATAGTTGTAGCCGCTTCACGTGGAATCGCATTACGAATTGATCCACCGCGAATTTCTGCAAGAGCAAAGTGCGGTTGATTTTGTGAAAGTTTTGCTAATAAACGCGCTAATACTTTAATCGCATTCGCACGTGTGGTGTGAATATCACAACCAGAGTGACCGCCGCGTAAACCTTTTAAGTTAATTTGCAAACTATGGCTGAATGAATTGCTTTCACGGTGAACAGGTAGTTCAACATTAGCATTCACCCCACCAGCACAACCAATATAGATTTCACCGATTTCTTCGGTATCAGTATTAATTAAGATTTCTGATTTTAACCAGTTGCGGCGAAGATTTACAGCACCATCCATGCCGGTTTCTTCAGTCATGGTGAGTAACACTTCAAGCGGAGGATGTGCAATATCGGTACTTTCTAATACCGCTAAGGTTGAGGCTAAACCAATACCGTTATCCGCACCGAGTGTGGTACCTTGAGCTTTTACCCAATCCCCGTCGATATAAGGACGAATAGGGTCTTGGGTAAAATTATGAGGATTGCCTTCATTGGCTTGTGGCACCATATCTAAATGTGCTTGTAAGACAACAGGTTGGCTATTTTCCATCCCTGCGGTAGCGGGTTTACGAATTAATACATTGCCGGCTTCATCACGTTCTGCAAAGAATTGTTTTTCTTTTGCCCAGTTGACAATAAAAGTGGCGAGTGCATCTTCATGATGTGAAGGATGTGGAATCGCACAAATTTGATCAAACCATTTCCAAAGTAATTGCGGTTGTAATGTGATAATTTCTGACATAATGAACTCCTTTTTTCATTAAAATTTTTGCGGAAATCATAGCATAAAACGCCATTTCAGGTTAAAATTCCGCAATTTTTTTATTTAGCGACAAAGTTTAAGGTATTTGTTATGAGCGAAAAATATGTTGTGACTTGGGATATGTTCCAAATGCATGCCCGCAAATTAGCGGAACGTTTACTTCCTGCCACTCAGTGGAAAGGTATCATTGCAGTAAGCCGTGGTGGTTTATTCCCAGCAGCGGTACTTGCTCGCGAATTAAATATTCGTTTCGTAGAAACTGTGTGTATTGCCAGTTATGATCACGATGAACAAGGTGCATTAAAAGTATTACACCGCGCAGATGGTGATGGTGAAGGAATGATCGTGGTAGACGATTTGGTAGATACCGGCAATACCGCTCGTGCAATTCGTGAAATGTATCCAAAAGCAAAATTCGTCACGGTATTCGCAAAACCTGCAGGTGCTGAGTTAGTGGATGATTACGTGATTGATATTCCACAAAACACTTGGATTGAACAACCTTGGGATTTAGGTTTAACTTTCGTGCCACCATTGGCAAGAAAATAATAAAACCTGAATATAAAATTTCGTTACGCCGGTGCTTTCATAGTTCCGGCGTAATAATTATGACCAATTTATTTTGATTATGAATAATATCGACGCACAAAAAGCGCTAGAGCGATCTTACGTTTCTTCACTTGAAAATAAAGAATATGATGAAGCAGTCAAACTGGCTGAAACGCTTTGCTTGCTTGATCCCAATAATCCCGAATACCCTCATAAAATTGCTTATGTTTATTTGCAACAATTAAAATGGGAAGAGGCGATTGAAGCAGAATTAAAAACATTAAAATTAGATGCACAATATATTCCGGCTTTAGATTTATTGGCACATGCTTATGGTGCCGTAGACAATTGGGAGCGTTCAGGCTTTTATGGCAGTTTAGCTCTTGAGTTGAAAGATAAAGCTATTCCCGTTCCGACACAGGAAATGCTCCCAGCTCCTGCACCTAAAAATGGTAAACGAATTATTGCATTTTCTTTATTTGGTAATAACTCTAAATATATTGAACCGGCTGTATTAAATACACAGGTTTCTCCGATGTTATTCCCTGGTTGGGTATGCCGTTTTTATGTAGATGATTCAGTTTCTACTGGAGCAATTCAGCGATTAAAAAATAATGGTGCAGAAGTGGTTTATGTTACTTCACCAGTGAATAAATGGCCTGGTGCAATGTGGCGTTTTCTCGCCATTAATGATCCTGAAGCTGAGTATGTGATCTTCCGTGATGCTGACTCCGTGGTTTCTCACCGAGAGAGTGAAGCCGTGGCTGAATGGATTGAAAATGGTCGCTCATTCCATACGATGCGTGATTCAGGTTCTCATACCGCACTTATTTTAGCGGGGATGTGGGGCGCTAAAGCTGGCGCTGTGCCTGATATGGAAGTAAGAATTCAACGTTTTGTTGATAAGGGTTACGACTCTCGTCATTTTGCCGATCAGGATTTCCTTGCTGAAGAGTTGTGGGGCTATATTCGCCAAGATGTATTCGCTCATGATAGAGTATTTAATTTCTGTGATGCAAAACCTTTCCCTGGAGAGTTTTATCCTAATTACCAAATTGCGCATTGCGAAGGAGCAAGCGTTTTTGATGCGAAAACCTCTTTTGAAGAAGGGTGCAAAGTCAGATGGACGTTATACTCAAAAATATCGCCTATGGTGAATGTTGATTATTCCTTTATTCGTGTGCCTGAATTTAAAGTTTGCAGCTATGAAACTACAGTAGAGAATGGTCGATTTGAAGCGTCAATACCAAGACGTTATGGATTCGCTTTTAAAGAAGGCTTAGCTAGAATAGATATTAAAAAAGCCTAAGTTATCTGTTTTAACTATCAAAATAAGGATTATTGATGTCAACTCAACCGCGTTTTGTACACCTTCGTACACACACCGATTTTTCAATGATTGATGGTATCGTAAAAGTGAAACCATTGGTCAAAGCGTGTGCAGCAAATAATATGGTCGCATTGGCATTAACCGATTTTACTAATTTTTGTGGCGTGGTGCGTTTTTATGGTGAAACCCTTTCTTCGGGGATTAAACCGATTATTGGTGCCGATGTTCATGTTAAAAGCGAGTTATGCGGTGAGGAATTATTTACGCTTACTTTACTTGCTAAGAACAATGAAGGCTATAAAAACATCACCTTATTGCTTTCAAAAGCCTATCAACGCGGCTATGTGGACTTGCCTTATATCGACCAGGAATGGTTGATTGAACACCGTGAGGGTGTAATTGTTTTATCGGGTGGCACACAAGGCGATATTGCAAAAAAACTCCTTAAAGAAAATAGCTCTGAGGCGGAAAGTGCGGTCAGTTTTTATCAAGAATTTTTTCCTGACCATTTCTACCTTTCTCTTTCCCGAACGGGTCGTCCTGATGAAGAACGTTATATTCAAGCTGCATTAAAACTTGCTGAAGCACATGATTTACCGCTTGTGGCGACCAATGATGTGGTTTTTCTTGAGCCTGATGATTTTGAGGCGCACGAAATTCGTGTCGCTATTCATGATGGCTATACCCTTGACGATCCGAAACGTCCAAAACGTTATACCGAGCAACAATATTTCCGCTCAGAAGAAGAGATGTGCGACTTATTTGCGGACATTCCTTCTGCACTTGAAAATACGGTATTAATAGCGCAACGCTGTAATGTGACTTTGCGTTTGGGGCAATATTTCCTCCCTCAATTTCCAACTGGCGAGCTGAGCACGGAAGATTATTTGGTGATGAAATCCAAAGAAGGCTTGGAAGAGCGTTTGGCATTTTTATTCCCCGATGAAAAAGTACGGGCAGAAAGACGACCGGAATATGATGAGCGTCTTCAAGTCGAACTCGATGTGATCAACCAAATGGGCTTTCCAGGTTACTTCTTAATCGTCATGGAGTTTATTCAGTGGTCAAAGGACAATGATATTCCGGTAGGGCCTGGGCGTGGTTCTGGTGCGGGTTCATTGGTCGCTTATGCACTAAAAATTACTGATTTGGACCCCCTTGAATTCGATCTTCTTTTTGAGCGTTTCCTCAATCCAGAGCGTGTTTCCATGCCCGATTTCGACGTGGATTTCTGTATGGATGGACGGGATCGTGTTATCGATCATGTGGCAGAAACCTATGGTCGTGGTGCGGTATCACAAATTATTACCTTCGGTACCATGGCAGCCAAAGCGGTAATTCGAGATGTGGGGCGTGTATTAGGCTATCCTTATGGCTTTGTGGATCGTATTTCGAAAATGATTCCACCTGACCCAGGCATGACTTTAGCCAAGGCTTTTGAGGCTGAACCACAGTTACAAGTGGCATATGATTCAGATGAAGAAGTCAAGGCCCTAATTGATATGGCGCGTAAGCTAGAGGGTGTCACGAGAAATGCGGGTAAACACGCAGGTGGTGTGGTGATTTCGCCTTCTTTGATTACAGACTTTGCACCACTTTATTGCGACAACGAGGGACTTCATCCTGTTACCCACTTCGATAAAAATGATGTGGAATATGCCGGTTTAGTGAAGTTTGACTTCTTAGGTTTGCGTACACTCACCATTATCAAATGGGCACTAGATATGATTAATGCCCGCCTTACTCGTGAAGGCAAACCGTTAGTCGATATTGCCGCTATTCCATTAGATGATCCTGAATCTTTTGAGTTGCTGAAGCGATCTGAAACGACTGCCGTATTCCAGTTGGAGTCGCGCGGGATGAAAGATTTGATTAAACGCCTGCAGCCAGACTGTTTTGAAGATATTATCGCGTTGGTGGCACTATTCCGACCAGGTCCATTACAATCGGGCATGGTGGATAACTTTATTGACCGTAAACATGGTCGTGAAGAAGTGTCTTATCCTGACGCAAACTATCAACATGAAAGCCTTAAACCGATTTTAGAGCCAACTTACGGTATTATTTTGTATCAAGAGCAAGTCATGCAAATTGCTCAGGTGTTAGCAGGTTATACTCTTGGTGGTGCGGACTTATTACGTCGTGCGATGGGTAAGAAAAAACCGGAAGAAATGGCGAAACAGCGCTCTGTGTTTAAAGAAGGTGCTGAGAAAAATGGTGTTGATGGCGAGCTTTCCATGAAGATTTTCGACTTAGTGGAAAAATTTGCCGGCTATGGTTTCAATAAATCGCACTCTGCTGCTTACGCATTGGTATCTTACCAAACCCTTTGGCTGAAAACCCATTTCCCTGCTGAGTTTATGGCCTCGGTAATGACCTCGGAAATGGATAATACGGATAAAATTGTTGGCTTGTACGATGAATGTTTACGTATGGGCTTAAAAGTTACCCCACCGGATATCAATGTAGGGAAACATCATTTTAGTGTGAATGAAAATGGTGAGATTGTTTACGGTATCGGCGCCATTAAAGGTGTGGGGGAAGGTCCGATTGATGCATTGATTACCGCTCGTAATGAAGGTGGCATTTTCAGAGATTTATTTGATTTATGTGCTCGCGTTGATTTGAAGAAAATTAATCGTCGTACCTTTGAAAGTCTGATTATGTCGGGTGCGTTTGATAAGTTAGGGCCACATCGTGCGGCGTTATCTAAGAATCTAGAAGATGCACTCAAGGCCTCTGATCAGCATGCAAAAGATGAGGCCATGGGGCAAACCGATATGTTCGGTGTGCTAACAGAAACACACGAAGAAGTGGAAAATGCTTACGCTCATACGCCACCTTACACAGAAAAACAAATTTTAGATGGTGAACGTGAAACCCTTGGTTTGTATTTAAGCAGCCATCCGGTAAGTCGTTATTTAAAAGAGCTTTCTCATTACAGTTCTACTCGATTAAAAGATCTTACTCCGAATCGCCGTGGGCAAATTAGCACAGCAGCTGGTTTGTTAGTCTCAACTCGTTTTGCAACAACGAAAAAAGGCAATCGGATTGGTATCGCAACCATTGATGACCGTTCTGGACGTTTGGATTTAACCCTATTTGGAGAAAGTTTAGACCAATTTGGTGAAAAACTGCAAAAAGATACGGTTGTGGTGGTATCTGGCCAGGTAAGTTTTGACGATTTTTCAGGCGGATTAAAAATGTCTGTACGGGATTTGATGACTTTAGATGAGGCGCGTTCCCGTTATGCGAAATCTTTGGCCATTAGCTTGTCCGAGGAGCAGATTAGCCCAAGTTTTATTAAGAAACTGAAAGAAATGTTAGAACCTGTTAGTGGCGGCACTTTACCAATTAACGTATATTATCAAAGTGCAAAAGGCCGTGCGTTATTGCGTTTAGGGATTCAATGGTCGATTACACCAACGGATGAGATTCTAACAGAATTGGTGAATTTGCTCGGTGAAAATGCGGTAGAGCTAGAATTCGGTTAATATTCCAGTAAGAGTGCGGTCAAAAAAATCAGTGTTTTTTAACCGCACTTTAGGCGATATAAACAAAGCGAGAGATAAAATGGAAAAAATCATTATTGATGCAGACAGATTTTTACGCACCATTTCACGTATTTCCCATGAAATTATTGAAAAGCACCAAGATTTCAATAATGTGATTTTAGTTGGGGTAAAACGTCGTGGAGCAGAAATTGCAGAATTGATTCAACGTCGCATTGAAGAATTGAATGGTGTAAGTCTTCCAATGATGGAATTGGATATCACGTTTTACCGTGATGACTTAGAGTATGTTGAACCTGAAAATCCAACTCCTGTGTATAGTGGTGCCTCCAGTTATATGAATATTCAGGGTAAAGAAGTCATTTTAATCGATGATGTACTATTCACTGGAAGAACCATTCGTGCTGCAATGGATGCGTTAACGGATTTTGGTCGAGCAGCTAAAATTGAATTGGTGATTTTAGTGGATCGCGGACATCGTGAATTGCCGATTCGGGCAGACTATGTAGGTAAAAATGTGCCGACTTCCCGTGATGAACAAGTTCAGGTGCGTACATTAAAATATGATGGTTGTTATGAAGTGGCATTATTGCCTAAATAACGATCAGCCTATTGTGAACCTTTGATAAAATTGATAATCTAACGAGCATTATCCTATTATTTTTTAAGACAACTAAAATGAAAAAATCAATGTTAAAATCTCTTTTATTTGCCATGATCGGTCTGTTTACTTTTTCTCAAGTACAAGCAGAAGAACGCGTTGTGGCGACCGTAAATGGTACACCAATTTTACAAAGCCAAGTGAATGCTGTGATGGGTAAAAAAGGTAGCCAACGTGCAGCATTAGATAAGATTATTGATGATATGCTGACAGAGAAAGCGATCAAAGAATCAGGTGTAAAAGTAAACCAAGCGGAAGTAAACCGTATCGTAGAAGATATTGCAGCGAAAAACGGTTTAACTTATGGTCAATTCTTAGATGCGCTCGATTATCAAGGCATTTCCTTAAATGCATTTAAGCAACAAATTTCTCGCCAAATGTTAATGGCGGGTGTGCGTAACCATGCTATTCAAAATAGCGTAGATGTGACTCGCGAGCAAGTGGATGCATTGGGTAAACAAATGCTTGATGAAGCAAAAGCAAAAGGCACGGCGCAAAAAGTGATGGGCAAAGAGTATGAAGTTCGTCATATTTTATTAAAATTAAACCCATTGCTGAATGATGCGCAAGCAAAAGCAGAATTAGAGCGTATTCGTAGTGAGATTATTTCTGGCAAAATGACATTTGCTGATGCCGCATTAAAATATTCTAAAGATTATTTATCAGGCGCGAATGGCGGTAGCTTAGGTTATGCCTTCCCAGAAGCTTATGTGGGCCCATTTGCAAAAATGGTTGAAACAACCCCACAAGGTACCATTTCTGCACCGTTTAAATCTGAATTTGGTTGGCATATTCTCGAAGTAACTGGCAGTCGTGATGGCGATAAAACAGAAGATGCCTATCGTCAAAAAGCTTATGAACAAATTGTTAATAGCCAATTACAAGATGCAACCAAAGACTGGGTGAAAGCATTACGTAAAAATGCTGATATTCAATATTTCGATAAATAACAGAAACCGTTAGAATAAGGGGGCATTTTGCCCCTTTTGTCGTTTTTATAAAATGAGTGACGCATGAAAAAATTTTTTGTCTTTTTACTGATTCTTCTGCTTATTCTTAGCGGTGTTGGTTTTTTGGGTTATCAAAAACTAACGGAGTTTGTTCATACGCCGGTGAATGTCACGCAAGATCAATTGCTGACAATTGAGCGAGGAACCACAGGCAGTAAACTTGCCGCTTTATTAGAGCAAGAAAAAATTCTTGAACATGCCGATTTATTACCTTGGTTATTGAAATTACAACCTCAGCTAAACAAGGTGAAAGCGGGGACTTATTCTTTAACGGGTGTGAAAACGTTACAAGATTTATTAGATATTATTAATTCCGGCAAGGAAGCGCAATTTAGTGTGAAGTTTATTGAAGGTAAAACGTTCAAAGAATCGCGTAAAAAACTTGAAAATGCACCGCACTTAAAACAAACCTTGCAAGGTAAAAGTGATAAAGAAATTATGGCGTTATTGGATATTCCAGCCGTTGCAAAAGCCGTTTACGAATGGAATAACATGGATGGCTGGTTGTATCCAGATACCTATAATTACACCCCAAATTCGACTGATCTTGAATTATTAAAACGTTCAACTACTCGTCTACAAAAAGCCTTGGATAAAGCATGGGGTGAACGCGATGAAAATCTCCCATTAGCGGATCCTTATCAAATGTTGATTTTGGCTTCTATTGTGGAGAAAGAAACGGGGATTGCGGCGGAGCGCCCACAAGTGGCTTCCGTATTTATTAATCGTTTAAAAGCCAATATGAAACTACAAACTGACCCAACCGTGATTTATGGAATGGGTGAGAGTTATACCGGAAATATTCGTAAGAAAGATTTAGAAACGATAACCCCGTACAATACCTATATGATTGAGGGGCTACCACCAACACCGATTGCAATGGTGAGTGAAAGTGCTTTACAGGCTGTGGCTCATCCAGCTAAAACGGACTTTTATTATTTTGTTGCCGATGGAAGTGGCGGCCATAAATTTACTCGTAATCTGAACGAGCATAATAAAGCAGTGCAAGAATATTTACGTTGGTATCGTAGCCAACAAAAAGGAGCCAACTAATGCAAGGCAAATTTATCGTGATTGAAGGGCTGGAAGGTGCGGGTAAAAGTACTGCCGTGCAAACGGTGGTGGACACATTAAAATCCCTCGGTGTAAGCGATATCGTATTTACTCGTGAGCCAGGTGGTACCCCGTTAGCTGAGAAATTGCGCCATTTAATCAAACATGAAACGGAAGAACCTGTTACCGATAAAGCGGAATTGTTGATGCTTTATGCGGCACGAATTCAATTGGTAGAAAATGTGATTAAGCCAGCATTGGCAGAAGGTAAAATTGTGCTTGGCGATCGACATGATATGTCTTCACAGGCTTATCAAGGCGGTGGGCGTCAGTTTGACCAAACACTTATGGCGAATTTAAAAAATATGGTATTAGGCAATTTTGAGCCTGATTTTGTACTGTATTTAGACATTGATCCTGCAGAGGGGCTTGCTCGTGCTAGAGGTCGTGGTGAATTAGATCGCATTGAACAGCAAGGGCTCGATTTCTTCCATCGTACCCGACAGCGTTATTTGGAATTGGTGCAGAACAACCCGAAAGCTGCCATTATTAATGCGGGTCGGCCTTTAGAACAAGTACAAGCAGACATTCAAAGTGCGGTCAAAAATTGGTGGGTTTCACAATAAAAATGAGTGAACTTTATCCTTGGTTAGTGCCTACTTATCACAAAATTAGCCAAACTTTTAGCGAAGGTTTGGGGCATCATGCATTATTGATTAAAGCTGATCAAGGTCTCGGTGCTGAAGGTTTGTTTGAGGCTTTAACAAAACGCATTATGTGTCAAACGCCAGATAATGTACCTTGTGGCCATTGTCATGCTTGCCATTTAATGGCAGCGCACAGTCACCCTGATTTTCATGTTTTAGCCTCTCAAGAAGGCAAAGATATTGGTGTTGATCAGGTAAGGGCAATTAATGAGGTTGTCAGCCAACACGCGCAACAAAACGGCAATAAATTAGTATATATTCAAGATGCAGAACGTCTTACGGAAGCGGCAGCTAATGCATTGCTCAAAACCTTGGAAGAGCCACGTCCGAACACGTATTTCTTATTGCAAACAGAACCTTCCTCTTCGTTGTTAGCGACTATTTACAGCCGTTGCCAAGTGTGGAATGTGCCTTTGCCAACGGAAGCAGAAGCCTTAACTTGGCTTTCTTCTCAATTTCAGGCAGAAACATCCGAATTATTGACCGCACTTGCGATGAATTTGGGTCGTCCACTGTTAGCATTGGAAACACTTCAACAAGGATTAATTGAACAACGGAAGAATTTCCTACGTCAATTTTGGCTGTTTTATCGTCGTCGTTCGCCTTTGGAAATTTTGCCTTTCTTTGAAAAAGAACGCACCGTACAGCAAGTAGATTGGATCTTAGCGTTTTTAAGCGATGCCATTAAATACAAACTCGAAATACAAAGTGGCTGGCAAACACTTGATCTTAAAACAGGTGTAACTCAATTTGCAGACGAGCAAACAGCGCTTGGGTTATTAACCGCAAATAAAATTATGCAAAAAGTACGCTCGGATTTACTCACTATCAACGGCATTAACACAGAATTAATGTTATTAGATGGTTTGACAAAGTTAATTACCGACGTATTTAAGGACTAAATAAATTATGTTTATCGTAGATTCCCATTGCCATTTAGATGCATTGGATTATGAAAATTTACACAAAGATATTGCTGATGTAGTGGCTAAAGCCAATGCACGAGATGTGAAGCATTTATTGGCGATTGGCGTAACATTAAGCCGTTTTGAAAAAGCTTACCCTGAGTTAGCAAAATTTCCGAATGTGTCTTTAGCTTGCGGCGTGCATCCATTAGATCTTGAAGAAGAACCTTACGATGCCGAGCGTTTATTATGTTTATCCCAAGATAAAAAAGTGATCGCAATTGGCGAAATTGGTTTGGATTATTATTACAGTGCAGATAATAAGGCATTGCAGCAAACGGTTTTTGCCGATCAAATCAGAATTGCTAATGAAGTGGATAAACCCGTAATTATTCATACGCGTTCAGCGCCAGAAGATACTATTGCCATGTTGAGTGAGCACCATGCAGAAAAGTGCGGTGGATTAATTCATTGTTTTACGGAAACCTTGGATTTTGCGAAAAAGGCACTTGATTTAGGGTTTTATATTTCTTGTTCGGGTATTATTACCTTTAAAAATGCGGAAAGTATTCGAGAAGCCATTCGTTATGTACCAGCAGATCGTTTGTTAGTTGAAACGGATTCGCCTTACTTAGCACCCGTGCCTTATCGTGGCAAAGAGAACCAGCCTGCCTATACGCGAGAGGTGTGTGAATATGTGGCAGCGTTAAAAGGGCTGTCTATGGAAGAATTTGCACAAATTAGTACACAAAACTTCGAGCGTTTATTTAAAATTAATGTACAATAAATCATCGATTTAAATGAGAGAGTGTTATGCGTAAGTTTTTTAAATACTTTTTATTTTTAGTGGTCTTTGTTTTTCACGGCTTTATGTTTGCTGTGGTGGACTACGTTTTCCCACACTATGATGTAACGCGAGTAACGGGTGTGGAAGTGAAACGTGTGGATAAAGATGGTCCGATTACAAAATCGAATCCGGCTGATGGTCCAACGCGCGATGTGTATTTTATCAATACACAAAATGATGATGGCAAAATCATGGTGTATCGTAATGAAGATACCCGTTGGGGTTTTCCATTCTATTTCAAATTTGGTTCAGCGAACTTACAGGCTCAAGTTCAAGCCTTGGGTAATGAAAACAAATTAGTACAAATCAAGTATTACGGTTGGCGGATGACGATGTTCGATGAATATCGCAATGCCGTTGCGGTGAAAGAAATCAGTGGCGATGTGACACCAAGCCATCCGATTTTATCTTGGGTATTCTATGCTTTCT
This sequence comes from Haemophilus parainfluenzae, assembly GCF_014931415.1. Lineage (NCBI taxonomy): Bacteria > Pseudomonadati > Pseudomonadota > Gammaproteobacteria > Pasteurellales > Pasteurellaceae > Parahaemophilus > Parahaemophilus parainfluenzae. The sequence goes on from NZ_CP063121.1 coordinate 578,688, forward strand.
TATTAGTTACTCTTTTCCTTTCTATCCAATTTGTACGTGGCTGGTTCGACAGCGAAAATTAGCGTTTCTCAAATATGGGGCGTCATAGAACGCCCTCACAATTTAATAATAACATTCCTAACCTAAAAACCAGCGGTAAATTGACCGCACTTTAAAACCAATAAAGAGAACATTATGAGTTTATCTGCAGCGATTTTTATTTTAATCGTATTAATTATTGTCAGTGCAATCTTGTCATCAGCTGAGATTTCTCTCGCGGGTGCAAGACGCATTAAACTACAAACGTTGGCCAATGAAGGCAATATCAAAGCGGAGAAAGTTTTAAAATTACAGGAACAGCCAGGGCGTTTCATTACTGTAGTACAAATTGGACTTAATATGGTTGCCGTACTTGGTGGTGTGATTGGTGAAGCAACCATTAGTCTTCACTTACAGAGTTTTTTACATGAATACACCACGGCTGAATGGGTTGAGCCAGCCTCCTCTTGGATTGCCTTTTTCATGGTAACCATAACATTTGTTTTATTAGCCGATTTAATTCCGAAACGTCTTGCATTGATTAATCCTGAAGGTGTTGCGTTACGGACTATTGGCATTATGCAAGCCTTTATTTTCTTCTTAAAACCTATTGTATGGTTTTTTGATGGTCTTTCTAATATCTTCTTCCGTTTAATGGGTGTACCTACTAAACGTGAAGATAACATGACGCCAGAAGACATTGTGGCGATCGTAGAAGCGGGAGCCGAAGCGGGGGTGTTAAAAACACAAGAGCATTATTTGATTGAAAATATCTTTGAAATGCAAGAACGCACCGTGTCTTCAACCATGACGACTCGTGAAAATATCGTATTTTTAGACCGCACTTTCACCCGTCAGGAAGTGTTGAATACCTTATCGGCAGACTCTCATTCTAAATTAGTGATCTGTGATAATGGTTTGGATAAGATTTTAGGTTATGTGGAATCACATACCTTATTAACACTCTATCTTCAACAAGAAGTGGTAGATTTAACGGATAGCCGTTTATTGCGTAAAGCGTTATTTATTCCTGATACGTTGTCGTTATACGAAGTATTGGAATTGTTTAAATCCACGGGTGAAGATTTTGCCATTATCGTCAATGAATATGCACTTGTAATGGGCTTAATTACTTTGAACGATGTGATGAGTATTGTGATGGGTGAATTGGTTTCTAACGAAGAAGAACAAATAGTTAGCCGTGATGAAAACTCTTGGTTGATTGATGGGGCAACGCCACTTGAAGATGTGATGCGTGCTTTAGATATTGAATCTTTCCCAGATGAAGAAAACTATGAAACCATCAGTGGTTTTATGATGTATATGCTACGCAAAATCCCGAAAAAAACCGATTTTGTGTTATACGATAAATATAAATTTGAAGTCATTGATACCGAAAACTTCAAAATTGATCAAATTTTAGTTTCTATTGTCAAAGACAGCGGAGTGAGCAAAGAATCAGCGTAGTGCTAGGCGTTTCCTTGCTTAATCCCCCATTCTAAGTATAATTAACGGCGGTTTTAACCGCCTATAAATAAGGAAAATTTAATGTTTAAAAAAATCTTGGTATTCTTTGTGGCAGTAATGCTTGCAGGTTGTTCTTCGATTTCAGATATGACCTCTTACATTCCGTTTATGGGTAAAGACAAAAAGGTCATTGATTTAGATAAAGATAAAATCGACCAAAAATCTTACGCGGCAGCTTATGAAGCCACAGTGGCAACCTATAAAGATCGTGTAACGAAAAATTTCTTTGTGGATAATTTTGCAAGTGGTGCAAATGACTGGTATCTCGGTCGTATTGTGGTGCCAATCAAACAAATTCAAGATAAACTCTACACAGGTGGTCATGACTCTGATGTGTATGCTTACTACAGTGGTGTGTTGCATGCAGAGGCATTACAAACCAACTTCAGCCGCTTAAGCGCGAATTGTTGGCAAAAAGTGGATTCACCAAGTGTGACACAAGGGATCTACGATGCAATGCGTGATTTGCAAAAAGGCAAAGAGCGCGGTGAAAATGACACTTACATTTCCCAAGGTAGCGAAATGCTACTCAAAGCCTGTACCGGCCAATAATCAATTTGAGCTGTTGATGAGCGATCTCATCAGCAGCTTTTCTTTTTTTAAATCATCAATGTGAAGGAGCAAGAATGTTAGAACTTTCGGAAAGCAACATTCATTTAAATGCTACGGCAACAAATAAGCTGCAAGCTATTGAAATGGCTGCAAGTGCGTTAGAGCAAGCTGGCAATGTTGAACAAGGCTATTTGCAAGGGATGCTTGGACGTGAACAACAAACCTCCACTTTTTTAGGCAATGGGATTGCAATTCCACACGGTACATTAGAAACCCGTTCGATGGTGAAAAAAACTGGTGTGCAAGTTTTCCAATTTCCACAAGGTATTGAGTGGGGAGAAGGCAATATTGCTTATGTTGTGATTGGTATTGCTGCCCGTTCTGATGAGCATCTTGCTTTACTTCGTCAATTAACGCATGTTTTAGGTGATGAAGACACTGCGGCACAGTTAGCGACATTAGCAGATGTTGAAAAATTCCGTGCTATTTTGTTAGGTGAAAGCGATGCTTTTAGCATGACTGAAGAAACATTAAGTTTAGATATTGAAACCCAAAGTTTGCTCACCCTTACTGCTATCAATGCAGGCAAATTACAACAGCAAAGTGCGGTTGAAAATAGCTTTGTTTCTGAAGTAGTCTCCAATTCTGCTCTGCCACTTGGCAAAGGGTTATGGGTAACCGATGCCGTATCAGGTAACGTGAAAAATGCGTTGGCATTCAGTCGTGCGAAAACTATTTTTAATCATAATGGCAAAGCGGTGAAAGGCGTATTGACGATTTCTGCTGTCAGTGACCAAATCAATGAGACATTAGCACGTTTATTGGATGATGAAGTACAAAATATTTTATTAAGTGGTAATACGCAGCAAATTTTGACCGCACTTAATGGCGGTAAAGTGCCAGCTTCGCCAGCTACTCAATCTGAAGACCAAATCGCGACAGGTGCAGTGATTGGTACCTTTACTATTCGTAATGAACATGGCTTACATGCTCGCCCAAGTGCAGTGCTTGTTAATGAAGTGAAAAAATTCGCCTCCAAGATTACCGTACAAAATCTTACTCGAGAAACCGCACCGGTTAGTGCAAAAAGTTTAATGAAAATTGTGGCATTAGGTGTCACTCAAGGTCATCGCTTACGTTTTGTTGCTGAAGGGGATGATGCAAAACAAGCCATTGAAGCCTTAGGTAAGATTATTGCGAGTGGGCTTGGTGAAAGTGTCTCTGCTGTGCCACCAGCTGAACCAGATACCATTGAAGTGAGCAGTGAGCACGTACCACAAATTCACGAAGAAAAAACAGGTTTACCAGCCGATGCTATTGAAGCGGTATTTATGATTCGTAATGAACATGGCTTACATGCTCGCCCAAGTGCGGTACTGGTTAATGAAGTGAAAAAATACAATGCGTCTGTTGCGGTACAAAACTTAGATCGTGACAGTCAATTAGTCAGTGCGAAAAGTCTGATGAAAATTGTGGCGCTCGGTGTCGTGAAAGGTCATCGCTTACGTTTTGTGGCGAGCGGTGAAGAAGCTCAACAAGCGATTGACGGTATTGGTGCAGTCATTGAAAGCGGTTTAGGTGAAGGTAAGGAGTAAGTGATGGCAAAAGTAGCAACAATTACCTTAAATGCCGCTTACGACTTAGTCGGGCGTTTGTCACGTATTGAAATCGGCGAAGTGAATACCGTAGAAACCCTTGGTCTTTTCCCTGCCGGAAAAGGCATTAATGTTGCCAAGGTGTTGAAAGACTTGGGCGTAGATGTCGCGGTTGGTGGCTTCTTAGGTGAAGACAACGTGGGTGATTTCGAAACCCTATTTAAAAAACAAGGCTTAGAAGACAAATTTCATCGCGTAGCAGGTAAAACTCGCATTAACGTAAAAATTACTGAAACCGAAGCCGATGTGACAGACCTAAATTTCTTAGGTTATCAAATCACCCCAGAAGCTTGGCAGCAATTTACAGCAAATTCTTTAGCGTATTGCCAAAACTTTGACATCGTTGCGGTTTGCGGCAGTTTACCACGTGGTGTCAGTCCTGAATTGTTCGCGGATTGGCTTAATCAGTTGCATCAAGCTGGTGTGAAAGTCGTATTAGATAGCAGTAATGCGGCACTTACAGCAGGATTAAAAGCTAGCCCTTGGTTGGTGAAACCAAATCATCGCGAATTGGAAGCGTGGATTGGTCATCCGTTAAATTCTCTTGATGAAATTATTGCGGCAGCCAAAAAACTTAAAGCAGAAGGCATTGCTAACGTCATTATTTCGATGGGCGCGAATGGTTCTTTATGGCTGAGTGATCAAGCTGTGATTCAAGCTCAACCACCTAAATGTGAAAATGTGGTGAGCACTGTAGGTGCAGGCGATTCTATGGTAGCTGGCTTAATTTACGGTATTGAAAAAGGCTTGTCTCAAGCGGAAACCTTAGCGTTTGCAAGTGCAGTTTCCGCTTTTGCGGTTTCACAAAGTAATGTAGGCGTGAGCGATACCGCCTTGCTTGAGCCAATTCTGGCGAATGTCAAAATTTCTGTGATTGAAGGATAATGTAATGAATTTGTTTTTAACTCAATCTCCGCAAATTGGTGCGGCAAAAGCCTATTTACTTCGCCAAGCATTGAGTGTGGTAGCGAAAAAAGCCAATCATACTGTGGTTGAACAAGCCAAAGAGGCGGATTTAGTGATTGTTTTCGGATCTAGTTTGCCAAACTCTGCTGAACTTGTGGGCAAAAAAGTCTTTTTAGCCAATGAAGATGCGGCGATTGCTTCACCTGAAGTCACGCTGACGAATGCACTTAATCAAGCAGTGGACTATGTTCAACCGGCTCAAAGTGCGGTTGGATTTGGTGGCGTTTCTGGCGTTAAAAATATCGTCGCGGTGACAGCTTGTCCGACAGGGGTTGCGCATACCTTTATGTCAGCTGAAGCTATTGAAACTTATGCGAAAAAACAAGGTTGGCAGGTAAAAGTCGAAACGCGTGGTCAAGTGGGCGCCGGTAATGAAATTACCCCTGAAGAAGTCGCTGCAGCAGATTTAGTTTTTGTTGCAGCCGATATTGATGTGCCGTTAGATAAATTCCAAGGAAAACCGATGTATCGTACTTCGACCGGTTTAGCGTTAAAGAAAACTGCACAGGAATTCGACAAGGCATTTAAAGAAGCGAAAATTTATGAAGGTGGCGCAGCAAAATCTTCTGCGAAATCAGAAGAAAGCGGTGAGAAAAAAGGTGTTTATAAACATTTGATGACCGGTGTGTCGCACATGCTGCCGTTGGTGGTTGCCGGTGGTCTATTAATCGCGATTTCCTTTATGTTTGGTATCGAAGCCTTCAAAGATGAAACAATTTTCCATGGTATTCCAAAAGCCTTAATGGATATCGGCGGCGGTGCAGCATTCCACTTGATGATTGCAGTATTTGCCGGCTATGTTGCCTTTTCTATTGCAGACCGTCCGGGGCTTGCGGTAGGTCTTATTGGTGGTATGTTAGCCACCACAGCGGGAGCAGGGATTTTAGGTGGTATTATCGCTGGTTTCTTAGCGGGTTATGTGGTGAAAGGATTAAATGCCACCATTAAATTGCCGGCAAGTTTAACCTCCTTGAAACCGATTTTAATTCTCCCGCTCTTTGGTACCTTGATTGTTGGCCTTGCCATGATTTATGTGATTAACCCACCGGTTTCACAAATTATGACAACCTTAAGTGATTGGTTAAAATCCATGGGGGAAGTTAATGCGATGGTGTTGGGTGCGATTATTGGTGCCATGATGTGTATTGATATGGGCGGTCCAGTAAACAAAGCAGCTTATACGTTCTCCGTGGGAATGTTGGCCTCTCAAGTTCACACCCCAATGGCCGCCGCAATGGCAGCTGGTATGGTGCCACCAATTGGGATGGCGATTGCAACTTGGATTGCACGCAGTAAATTTACCAGAAATCAACGTGATGCAGGTAAAGCTTCTTTTGTCTTAGGCTTATGCTTTATCTCTGAAGGGGCATTACCGTTTGTAGCTGCTGATCCATTACGTGTGATTATTAGCTCGGTGATCGGTGGAGCAACTGCCGGTGCGATTTCAATGGCATTAAATATTTCTCTGCAAGCACCACATGGTGGTTTATTTGTGATTCCGTTTGTTTCTGAGCCATTACTCTACCTAGGTGCAATTGCAACGGGGGCATTATTAACCGGTGTGGTTTACGCGGTGATTAAACCAAAGGCGACAGAATAGCCAATTCTTTGATTAAAAAAGTGCGGTAATTTTTAACTGCACTTTTCATTTATCAGGTATAATTACAATGATTTAGGGAGAAATTATGGATAAATACAATAAACTCCGCATTGAATGGGATTGTCGTCGAGGTATGCTTGAGCTGGATAAAATCATCATGCCTTTTTATAAAGCGCATTTTGACCAACTGACTGACGACAAAAAAGATATTTTTATTCGTTTACTTGCCGCCACGGATTTACAACTTTTTTCGTGGTTTTTTAATGGCAGTCAATCAGAAGATGCTGAAGTGCAAGCGATGGTTGAATATATCCAAGATGTGCAGAAAACGAATGTCCGTTAATTTTTTTGAAATTTTTTATACATAAGGAACTTTTCAATTTTAACTCTGTCTGATAAAGCAACAATAGCTTGCTGTCTTGAATATATGAAGGCGTGTTAGACGTAGCATAGGAGATATATGGCTGAACAGCTAACAGATCAGGCTTTGGTAGAAAGAGTGCAGCAAGGCGATAAAAAAGCCTTTAATTTATTGGTTTCTCGTTATCAAAATAAAGTAGCCGGACTTTTAACCCGCTACATTTCTCATAACGACATTCCAGATGTTGTACAAGAATCCTTTATTAAGGCCTATCGTTCCATTGAATCCTTTCGGGGCGATAGTGCATTCTACACTTGGCTATATCGAATTGCCGTTAATACGGCAAAGAATTACTTAACGGCACAGGGGCGCCGTCCACCGAGCGAAGATATTTTGGCTGAAGATGCCGAAAGCTACGATGTGGGAACCCATCTACGTGATGTAGATACCCCTGAAAACGAAATGTTATCTAGCGAATTGGAAAAAGTGGTTTTTGATACCATTCACAGTTTGCCAGAAGATTTAAGAACCGCGATTACCTTGCGTGAGCTTGAAGGGTTAAGTTACGAAGAAATCGCAGAAATAATGGATTGCCCAGTAGGCACTGTACGTTCTCGCATTTTCCGTGCTCGGGAAGTGATTGAGAACAAAATACAACCGCTTATGCAACGTTAAAATAAAGTCGGAGTTTATAAAATGCAAAAAGAGTTACTTTCAGCCTATATGGATGGAGAAGAAGTCAGTGCCGAGTTGACGGAACAACTTTGTCAGGATAAAGATTCACAAGAATCTTGGGCGGCATATCACACCGTAAGAGCAGTTATGCGTAAAGAGTCACCAGTATTATTGGGTGCTGATTTTACCGCGAAAATGGCTAATTTAATTGAATTAGAAGAAGTAAAACACGTTGAGATTACTGTTTCTCAACCAACGCCAGAAGAAGCAGACAGCTTACCATTCGTGCAAAAATTAAAAGCATTCTTTGCACCAATGACACAAATTGCGGTGGCTGCGGGGGTGTGTTTAGTGGCTGTAGTAGGTGTGCAATCATTTAATGCGAAAAGCACGTCGGTTACACCAGAAAACCCTGTTTTACAAACCTTACCATTTAACAGTTCAGTTCAAGAAGTAAGTTACAACGCTCCGACCAAAGATGTAGCCACTTCAGAACAGGTTGAACAAAAAAATCGCCGTATTGGTACGATGTTACAAAACTATGAATTACAGCGTCGTATGCATGCAGATAGCTTAAATGTGGGTAGCAACCAAGCGAAATAATTACAGCAATTAATCGATAATTCACCACCTTAGGCGTGGTGAATTTTTTTATGGATCAATTGATTTATTTATGAAAAAAACGTTTCTCAAATTAACCGCACTTTTAGGCTTATTCTTGTTGCCTTTCACGGCATTTGCAGAAGAGCCAATTCAGTCATTAAATAAAATGTCGCAAGCCATGCGAGATTTAAATTATGAGATTGCTTTTGTGCAAACGACACCAACGAATATGGACTCGTTCCGCTATCGCCATATTAAGCAAGGGCAAAAAGTGTATGCGCAGTTGGTGACATTAGATGGTGAGCAACAAGAGATCATCCAGCGCGGTAATTTAGTCAGCTATTTCCAGCCAGGGTCACGCGCTTTCACGATTAACAGTGGTGAGATTGTGGATGCACTTCCGGCAGTGATTCGTACTGATTTTAGCAAGCTGAGTCAGAATTATGATTTTATTAAGCTTGGAAAAGACCGAATTGCAGGTCGATTTGTTGATACCATTCGTATTGTGCCAAAAGACGATTTTCGCTATCAATATCTCGTTTTCTTAGATGAAGAAAATGGTTTGTTATTGCGTGGCGATATGCTTGATCGAGAAGGCAAGTTACTTGATCAGTTCCGTGTGGTGACGTTATATATCGATGATCGTCTGCGTGGTTTAACCGATTACCTTAATAAGGTATCAGTGCCGCCACTTTTAAATGAAGGAAAGCAAGAATCATCGCTTTCAATCAATTGGAAAACTGATTGGTTACCACAAGGGTTTGATTTAATTCGCCAGAATCAAGATGTGATAGATGGTGAAGTGATTGAAAATGCGTTATTTAGTGATGGTCTTTTCACTTTTACACTTTATATCAATAAAGCTGATAGCACCGCTGCAAAAGAAAACACGTGGAAACAAGGGGCTTACACGATTTACAGTGAAGTCATAGGTGATAAAGAAATTACCTTTATCGGACAGCTTCCAATTGCTGCAGCTAAACGAATTGTACAAGGTGTAACATTCCTAAAATAATTCAGTAGCAGTGAGAAAGTTGCTATTTTGTTTCCCCTTGCTATACTTTCTTCACCTAATGGATTTTGATAGCTAAACCCCGTCCTGCGGGGTTTTGTTTTATCAAGTGCGGTCATTTTTCTTAAGGTTTTTACAATGAATAATCCCCTTCCTCTTCTTGGCATTACAGGTTACAGCGGTAGTGGCAAAACCACATTGCTGGAAAAATTGCTTCCTCAATTAATTAAAAAAGGCCTACGTGTTTCAGTGATTAAACACAGCCATCACAACGCTCATGTGGATAAAGAAGGAAAAGACAGTTGGCGCATGAAAGAGGCGGGGTCTGCGCAAGTTATTATGGCTTGTGATAATCGTTGGGCATTGATGACAGAAACCCCTCAAGAGCCGGTTTCATTAACCTATTTAAGCCAACAATTTGATTGTCATTTAACGGATTTAGTTTTGGTGGAAGGATTTAAACAAGAACCCATTCCAAAGATTCTATTGCATCGACAAGAGATGACAAAACCGTTGCCGGAATTAGACGAAAACGTGTTGGCTTTAGCAACAGATTATTCGCTTGAAACTGACCGCACTTTATTAGATATTAATCATATCGAACAGATCGCTGAGTTTATTTATCAATGGTGGAAAAAGACGCAGTAATAGAACGTCAGCATTATAAAGGGCTGACTTGGGTGGCTTCCATGGCTTTGTTTATGCAAAGCTTGGATGCGACTATTTTAAATACTGCCTTACCCACCATCGCAACAGATCTGCAAACCCCTGTCTTTGAAATGCAAATGGCGATTATCGCCTATTCTCTTGCCGTAGCCTTATTTATTCCTTTAACCGCTTGGGCAGCAGCGAAATTTGGTACGCTTACGGTTTTCCGCTCAGCTGTTTTTACCTTTGTATTCGGTTCAGTCGCTTGTGCGATGGCAACGTCTCTCGAGACCCTTGTGCTTGCACGGATTCTCCAGGGTATTGGCGGGGCATTTATGATGCCTGTCGCTCGCCTTGCGATTATTCAAACAGTACCGAAAAATCAATTAATTAATGCCTGGAATTTAATGGCGACAGCAGGACTCATCGGCCCGATTCTTGGCCCGATTTTAGGTGGTTGGCTTGTTGTACATACGTCATGGCATTGGATTTTCTTAATCAATATTCCTATTGGTATGTTAGGCTTCTGGGCTGCCGCTAAAGTGATGGGAAATCATAAGGGTAATGCGAATAAGTTAGACTGGACAGGCTTTTTACTCTTTGCATTTGGTTTAGTCGGTTTAACGCTCGGGCTTGATTTACTGGGCGAAAGTCACCGTGACAATATGACTACATATAGTGCATTGTCGATTGGTATTGCATTATTGGTGGCCTATTATTTTTATGCAAAAGGTAATGAACGTGCCATTTTGCCTTTATCTCTTTTCAATACAAGAACATTCCGATTAGGCATTGCAGCCAATATCTTTATCCGTCTTTCTGGTTCGGCTGTGCCGTTCTTATTGCCATTAATGTTCCAACTTTCTTTTGGCTATTCAGCTGAAGAGTCAGGCTGGTTGCTTGCACCCATTGCGTTAATGTCTGTCGTATTTAAACGTTTTATTGGGCATATCTTAAATATCTTAGGTTATAAAACCACGTTAATTTTATCGTCACTTTTAATGGCAGGCTCAACGGTTTCCATGTCATGGCTTGATACCTCATCATCAACGACGTGGATTATATGTAATCTGATGTGGTATGGTGCCTGCATGTCGATGATTTTTACCTCAATTAATACACTTACCGTTGGCGATCTATCACAGGCTCAAAGTGGTGTAGGCTCAACGGTACTAAGCATTGTGCAACAAGTGGGTATCGGATTTGGTATCGCTGTGGCATCTATTATTTTGACGTTATATCGTCAATTTATGGGTAACGACGGCGACGCATTACAACATGCTTTCAGCTATACGTTTCTGACGACTTCCATTTTTGCTATCGCATTAGTTTGGATATTGAGCTATTTGCACAAAACAGACGGGGATCATTTACGGAAAAAACGCTGATATTGAATGTCTTAGTCTAATTGGTTATAAGAAAGATCTTTTTCTTATTTCGTAAAAGTTTGATTTGCTTATATCTTAGGTGAAATTTTATATTCATGTTTGGGTGTTTCACCCGATTAAAGAAGGAAAACTTATGAAATTAAAAGCGACCTTAACTCTTATTGCTGCCAGTTTGTTTTTAGCAGCTTGTGATCAATCTGGTTCTGCGGCAAAAGAAAATGCGAAAGCAGAAACAGCAAAACCTTCAGGTAATAATACATTTGTGTACTGTACAGCGAAAGCACCACTTAGCTTTAGCCCCGCATTGGTAATGGAAGGCACATCTTACAATGCAAGTTCACAACAAGTGTATAACCGTTTGGTTGAATTCAAAAAAGGCTCTACTGATCTTGAGCCAGCCTTGGCTGAAAGCTGGGAGATCAGTGACGATGGTTTAACTTATACTTTCCATTTACGTAAAGGGGTGAAATTCCATACGACAAAAGAATTTACGCCAACACGTGATTTTAATGCGGATGACGTTATCTTTTCTTTCCAACGTCAGTTAGATCCTAACCACCCTTACCACAATGTATCAAAAGGGACTTATCCGTATTTCAAAGCAATGAAATTCCCAGATTTATTAAAATCAGTTGAGAAAGTGGATGACAACACCGTTCGTATCACCTTGAATAAAAAAGATGCGACTTTCTTAGCAAGCTTAGGTATGGACTTTATCTCTATTTACTCAGCTGAATATGCAGATGCGATGTTGAAAGCGGGTAAACCAGAAACGATCGATAACAAACCAGTTGGGACAGGTCCGTTTATTTTTGTGGATTACAAAACTGACCAAGCGGCACAATACGTAGCAAATGAAACCTATTGGAAAGGTCGTACACCGCTTGATCGTTTGGTGATCAGTATCGTACCAGATGCAACTACGCGTTATGCGAAGTTACAAGCGGGTTCTTGTGATTTAATTTTATTCCCGAACGTGGCGGATTTAGCCAAAATGAAAACCGATCCAAAAGTACAGCTTTTGGAACAAAAAGGTTTGAACGTGGCATATATCGCATTCAATACGGAAAAAGCACCATTTGATAACGTGAAAGTGCGCCAAGCATTAAACTATGCAGTGGATAAAAAAGCGATTATTGAAGCGGTTTATCAAGGTGCAGGCACTGCAGCGAAAAACCCATTACCACCAACAATTTGGAGTTATAACGACGAAATCCAAGATTATCCGTATGATCCAGAGAAAGCGAAACAGCTTTTAGCGGAAGCGGGTTATCCAAACGGTTTTGAAACGGATTTCTGGATTCAACCGGTGGTACGTGCGTCTAACCCAAATCCAAAACGTATGGCTGAACTTGTGATGGCAGACTGGGCGAAAGTTGGCGTAAAAGCAAATCCAGTCACATTTGAATGGGCTGACTATCAAAAACGTGCTAAAGCAGGCGAATTAACAGCTGGTATTTTCGGTTGGTCAGGCGATAACGGTGATCCGGATAACTTCCTTTCTCCGTTACTTGCAAGTGCTAACGCTGGTAACTCAAACTTTGCGCGTTTCAAAAATGCAGAATTTGATGCCTTATTAGATAAAGCGATTGGCTTAACGAATAAAGAAGAACGTGCGGCGCTTTATAAACAAGCACAAGTAATTTTCCATGATCAAGCACCGTGGATTCCAGTTGCACACTCAGTTGGTTTCGCACCACTTAGCCCTCGCGTAAAAGGCTACGTACAAAGCCCATTTGGCTATGATGCGTTTTATGGCGTGAGTGTTGATGGTAAATAATTAACGGACTATACTAGCCCTTGCAACTGCAAGGGCTTTTTGTTTTCAAGCAAAAGGAGAAAGAAAATGGACTTACATGATATTCGTGAGGATTATTGCAAACAGGCGCTTTCTCAGCATGATTGCGATCCCAATCCGATAAAACAATTTGAAAAATGGCTCAACGAAGCGATTACGGCTAAAGTCAATGAGCCGACAGGTGTTAATGTTGCGACGGTCAATGAAGAGGGGCGTCCAACAAGTCGAATGGTGCTGTTGAAAGAAGTGAACGAACAAGGTTTTGTATTTTTCACAAATTATCACAGCCGAAAAGGTCGTGCCATAGAACATAATCCTTTCGTCGCCCTGACGTTCTTTTGGCCTGAATTAGAACGTTCTGTGCGTATTGAGGGCAAAGCCGAAAAAATCTCGCCTGAACAATCAGATGAATATTTTGCAACTCGCCCTTACACTAGCCGAATTGGCGCTTGGGCCAGTGAGCAAAGTGCGGTCATTTCTAGCCACAAATCTTTATTAGCAAAAGCGGCACTGATTGCAGCAAAACACCCATTAAATGTCCCACGCCCGCCACATTGGGGCGGTTATCTTGTGATTCCTGATCGCATCGAATTCTGGCAAGGTCGCCCAAGTCGTTTACATGACCGAATTTGTTATTTATTCAATGATGGAAAATGGGAAAGAGAGCGGTTATCGCCATAAACTCCTTAAAAACATGCTAAAAAACAACCGCACTTTGATTTTGTAACCAAAGTGCGGTTTATTTTTACGTTATTTTTATTTGCCGATGATTTCGGCTAAATCAACTTTGCGGTTTTCGTAACGAGAACGAGTACATGCATCGGCAGTGGCGATAGCGGCACGAGCAGCTTCACCGGTGAGTAATTTTACAAATTCCTCAGTTGGTTCCATACCATGAAGAATGTCATTTAAATAACGCATTTCTTTTTTCATGATAGAACTCAACCAGAGCGGTGTACGTTTACCCGGTTTACCGTATTGAATCGCACCGTCCATTTCTGTGCTGTTGTAAATACGGGTACGGTCATCATCTTCTTCTTGAGTTTCGTGAATGAGGAAATAGGTGTCTTTTCCATCCACGCGAAGGGTGCCTTTGGTATTGTACATATCAAGTTTGATCGCGCCTTTTTCCCCTTGAATTAATACATAATGTTCACCCCAACGGAAAGCAGAGCCCCATTCTAGAACTGCGAAGCGATTATCATCGTATTCCATGGTGACAAAAATCATATCGTCTTCATCACCAAATTTTTCGCCTTTGTGTGCAACATTAGCTGCCGCCATGGTAACGGTTTTTGGCATGCCGCCCATAATGAATTGTACGCAGTCTAATTCGTGAATATGGTGGTATAAGTGACCGCCAGATTTTTCACGGATTTTTTTCCATGAAATGGTTGGTTGTTGTTCTTCCCAGCCGTTACGTGCGGTGTGACAATAAAGCACTTTACCGATCACGCCTTGATTGATTAATTCTTTGGCGTGGTGAACACCGTTAAAGAAGTTCATTACATGGCCAGCCATAAAGGTAACACCATTTTCTTCGCAAGCGCGCACCATGTCGTCACAGTCTTGATAACTTAAGGCGATTGGTTTTTCACAGAAAACATGTTTTTTGTTTTTCGCTGCTAGGATTACCGGTTCTTTATGTAAGTAGTTCGGGGTGGCGACAATTACGCAATCCACATTAGGTGAAGTGACTAATTCTTCAAGAGATTTTGCCGCTACGCATTGTAATTCTTTAGCAATGGTTTCACCATTTTCAGGGTCATATACCATGGTAATCTGTGCATCATCAAATTCATTCATGAAACGGGCTAAATCCGCACCAAAATAGCCAACGCCAACAACACCATATCGCATCATAATAAACTCCTTATTTTTTCACTGAGATTTGTTTTTCCGTTACCATGGATTGCTTCGCTGCTTCTGCAACTTCGATGGCTTCAGTTAAACATAGACTTAATGGGCTGGTTTTTCCTTGCGTTAAGTGCTCTACCACGCTTTGCACTTCGATTTCAGCAGCTCGGCTTAACCAAAGTTGGCAAGGTGCATGGGTGACATTATATTGCTGTGTGCCTTTGGCACTTTCACGTAAAGATAAATCAGCCTCAAATTCATCAAATAAATCAACGTGTTCTATTTTTCCATCTAGATAATTAAACGTGACACTCGAGGTAAAGAAATTGACTTCAATCACACCGTTTTCACCATGAATTTGAATGCCCCATTGGTGTAATCGATAAGCCGTGCCCATTTCGAGCGAACCTAACACGCCATTTTTAAAACGTAATAGTAACTGCAACACATCACGGCTATCTGGCGTATCTTGATGCGCTTGATTAGCCGCTTGAGCAAAGACCGCCTCTATATCACCCAATAACCAACAGAGTAAATCCAGCTCATGAATGAGGTGGAAAAGCTCACCGCCCGTAAGATTGGCATCTAATTTCCACCATTCTTTGTTTGGTAGATTTTCAATCCAACGCTGACGCATAGCACGAGCTACGGTAATGCGGCCTAATTTTCCTTGTTCTAAAGCCGCTTTTACTTTTAACATGCCAGGTAATGTACGTTCTAAATGGCCCACAAAAATGAATTTGCCTTTTTCTTCGGCAAGACGGCGTAAATGTTGGCCTTGAGAAGAGCTTAAGGTAAAAGGTGTTTCAATAAAGACATGACAACCCGCATTTAAAGCCAAAATAGCCGGAGAATAATGGGCGTAGTTTGGTGTGGAGATAACCACTAAATCAGGTTTGGTTTCAGCCAACATTTCTTCCACACTAAAAAAGGCTTGGCTGCCATATTGATCTGCAAGTTTTTGTGCAAGAGAAGGGTTGATATCGGTCACCGCAATTAAGTTTGCTTGAGCTTTATCAAATGCTGAAGCCAACTGAACGCCAAAAAAGCCACAGCCGATTAAGGCAATGTTTAATCCATTAGTTTGCATCATGCCCTCCTTGTTGTAAGCGTTGGCGAATACTTTGGAAATATTGCAAGATCGCGCGTTGCATGCGTACCAAATCATGCGCTTCCACGGCATCAATTAATTCACGATGTTGCATGGCTAATTTTTCAGGCGAAAGTATTGGTGGCGGTAGGCCTTTTTCTACTTGCTGATAAATTTGCCAAAACGCATCTAAATATTGAATCAGTAACGGGTTATTTAATGGTTCATAAAGTTTTAAATGAATGTGGTATTCATCTTTAGGCGAAAATTTTTGCTCACGGGCATTTTTTTCCATATTGGCCACTGATTTTTGCAAAAGTGCGGTCTGTTCTTGGCTAATTTTTCCCAACACCATCGGAGCAAAACCGTATTCTAAAATTTCCCGAATATCCAAAATATTAATCAGCTGATTATGATCATTATGCAAATTCAGTTGGGTGTGAAAGCTTAATCCGCGAATCATTGGCACAAGAGATGATTCACTCACAAAAGTGCCGACGCCATGGCGAATGTCTAAAATGTGTAGCGCCTCTAAAGATTTAATGGCTTCACGTAAACTGGAACGGCTCACACCAAGCTGTTCAATCAGCTCATTTTCTGTTGGCATCAAATCGCCGGATTTAAGATTTTGTTTGATGATGAGCGATTTGATTTTATCCTGCAAAACGAGACTTGCTTCTTTTTTACTTGTTTTTTTCATTTCTGTTCTCATTTTCTAATCTATTTTCTGAATTTGTGATCCAGCTCTCATTCTCTCTAATTGACATAAGACATCATACGTCTTATCTTTATTTATGCAAGCAGAAATTAGCAGTGATTTTAAATTCTGTGATCTATACCACAAAATTCTCAAATACAAGGAAGGGAGGTTGTTATGGCAACATCATTACCATGGTATAAAGAAGTCAGTCCTACGCAAAAAAAAGCGTTATTTGCGGCTTGGTTAGGTTATGTTTTTGATGGCTTCGATTATATGCTTATCACTTACGTGCTTTTGGATATTCAAAAAGAATTCGCCATGAGCACAACGGAAACATCCACATTATTACTTGCAGCGTTCGTCGCACGTCCATTAGGTGGGGCGATTTTTGGTAGCTTTGCCGATAAATATGGTCGTCGTTTGGCGATGATTGTTTCCATTGTTACGTATTCCGTCGGCACATTCTTGTGCGGTTTATCCACCAGTTATATTTGGCTTTTCATCTTCCGTATGATTATCGGTATGGGGATGGCCGGTGAATATGCGTGTTCTTCCTCTTATGCCATTGAAAGCTGGCCACAACATTTACGTACAAAAGCCAGTGCATTCTTAGTGAGTGGCTTCTCCATTGGTAATATTCTTGCTTCTCAAGTGATTCCTTGGGTGTCTCAAACTTATGGTTGGCGTATGGCTTTCTTCATCGGTTTAGCGCCAGTTGCCTTAGTTCTTTACGTTCGTCGCCATGCACCTGAAAGTGAAGAATGGGCGCAAGCAAAAGCGGCGGGTAAAGTGAATAAAGTTCCACTTACTGACCTATTCACTAAAAAACAATTACCAATCACCTTAATTATTTTCTTAGTTTGCTATTCAATTTTCTCCGTAAACTGGCCGGTAGTAGGCTTACTTCCACTTTATCTCAAAGAAAACGGCTATGCTGAAAATGTGAAATCACTGATGTTCTGGGCAGGCTTTGGTATCCTCATCGGTACCTTAATTGCTGGCTTTATCGGGGATAAATTGGGTGAGAAGAAAACCTTTGTATATAGCTTATTATTATCGCTTTTCTTCCTCTTCCCAGTATTCTATTTGCCAGAAAATAATGTATTAGCACTTGGAGCGTTGCTCTTCTTCTTACTTGCAACAAACTTAGGGATTGCCGGTTTAGTGCCAAAATATATGGCGACTTTCTTCCCAGCTGAAATGCGAAGCACAGGTATTGGTTTCATCTATAACTTCGCTGCGATTGGCGGTGGGGTGTCTCCTGTGATTGCCGCTGCACTTAGCGAAAGAGTGGGACTTGGTTCAGCCCTTGTGTATGTCACCTTATTCTGGACAATTGTCCTTGTTGCTCTCGTTGGATTAAGATTGCCAGAGCGTATTCAAGCTCGTATGCAACAATAAAAAACGAAAGCAAAACAGACCGCACTTTTAGGTGCGGTTTGTTGTTTATACAAAAATAGTTTGAAGCGCATCACAAATTTGTTAAAAATATGTTTCAATTTTCTCTGTTAAATGCTAATTAATAATCTCCCCTATCGTTTTATAGGAGATTGTATATGCAAACTCAACAAACCTTTCTCTCTAAATATAAAAGTCTCATTATTCTTGCCTTAGACTTTGTCTTCATGTTGGTGTTAATCAAAATACTGCCGTTTTCTGCTCAAGAGAATCGCGGGCTAGCCTTGCTGATTTTTATTGGGATTTTATGGTTAACGGAAGCCTTTAATATTACCGTGACATCCCTCATGGTGCCTGTTGTTGCTATTGGATTAGGCTTGATTAATACACAAAAAGCCCTTGCCCCATTCTCCACGCCAATTATTTATATGTTCTTTGGAGGATTTGTGGTGGCTGCAGTGCTGCAAATTCAGAATCTAGACAAGATTATTGCGAATTACATTATTCGTTTGGCCAAAGGAAACTTAAAACTTTCTATTACCTACCTTTTCACCGCAACGACATTCCTTTCCATGTGGATTAACAACACCGCTGTGGCGGCGATGATGTTACCGCTCACGATGGGCATGCTAAAAGGTATCAATGCAGAGAAAAATCATCGATTGTATGCTTTTGTCTTGTTAGGGATGGCATTTAGTGCCAGTATCGGTGGTATTGGTACATTAGTAGGAAGTGCGCCGAATGCGATTTTGGCGTCTCAAATTCAAGTGACCTTCACGGAATGGTTAGGTTACGGTTTCCCAGTGATGGTACTGCTTGTGCCTTCAATGATTTTTTCTTTATGGGTGATTTTACGTCCAGACTTTTCTGTGGAATTTAATCCGTCACTTGAGAAAGTCAGCTTTAATCGAAAAAATATCATTACTTTGCTGATCTTTATCGGTATGGCGATTATGTTACTTTTCAGTTCCCTCTTGAATCCATGGATTAGTGCATTTCTTGAGTTACCGAAAAAAATCGAAAACTTTGATACGGTGATTGCGCTATGCGTTGTGATCTTTATTTGTGTTTCAGGTGTCGCAAGTTGGAAAGAAATTCAAGAACGTGTTGAATGGGGCGTACTCGTTTTATTTGGTGGTGGTTTAACACTCAGTATCGTGATGAAAGATTCTGGCGCCAGTAAAATTATGGCGGATAGTATTGTTCAGTTCGTACAAACCAAACCACTTTGGGTACTTTGCTTTGTCATAACGGCATTTATTATTTTCCTCACGGAATTTACGTCGAATACCGCCAGTGCTGCATTGATTATGCCAATTGTGATTTCAGTGGCACAATCCATGAATTTACCCCCTATCGCTTTAGCCGCAATTATCGCTTGTGGGGCAAGTTGCGCATTTATGTTGCCAATTGCTACACCGCCAAATGCTATTGTATTTGCAACAGGCAATGTGAAACAACTTGATATGGCGAAAGTCGGTTTGATTCTCAATCTATTCTGTATCGCCATCATCGGCAGCATGACTTATTTTGTGTGGTTGTAAATGTGGTTAAAACTGACCGCACTTTACTAACCTATAAAAGCAAACCGCACGTTAAAGTGCGGTTTATTGTTTATCTCGAAATAACCTCTTTTGTGAAGGCTTCCATTTCGGCTTTACGCCATGGCGTTGAGAAGAAAATAGTATCTTTCAAACCAGATTCACTGTTGAGTGGACGAACACCGAATTCTTGGTTTAATTTCTGTTGTACTTCAGGTGAGGTAATCCAATGCACGAAAACAAGTGATGCGGCTGGGTTCGGTGCATTTTTTGCTACGGTTACAACATTACCACCACCAGGCATTCCAAATTTTGGTACATAGAATTTTAAACGGTCAGTAATTGCACCTTGTTTTTGCAAGCTGAACAAGTGATCTTGCCATGCGGAGACAATTACTAACTCACCGTCGTTTAAACGGGTTAAACTATCAGCATTCGAAGCGGTACGGATTAGCGCATCTTTTTTACTGCTGAACCAATCCCAGGTTTTCTTCCAATTAGCAATCTGTGCTTCATCGATTTTATCGGTACGATAATCATAATCACCATTGATGTACACTAAAGCTCGTTGAATGAAGGCATTACCCGAGCTACCACCATTTGGGTCAGAATAGCCGAATTTTTTGGGATTTTTATCAATATAGCTTTCCATATCAGCCCAAGATTGTGGCAATTCCTCTTCTTTAATTCGCATAGGATCATAAGCTAGACCGGTTTGATTACCCCAGTAACCTACAGCCATATCGCCTAATTCAACACCTTGTAAGTGGTGATTTAATTTATCGAAATTTGGTAAGTTATTGAGTTTTACAAGAATGTCATTTTTCGCTACGTTGCCTAAACGGTCAGCATTTAACACAACCACATCCATTTTGCCGGTTTCTAGATTTTTTTCAGCAATCAGTTTATTGATATTACCGTCCAAGGTGCCTTCAGGTACTTTGACTTTAATACCGTATTGATTTTCAAACTCTTTGACAAAATTACGGAATTGCGGCTGCAAATACCAAACGCTAACTGTCAATTTTCCTTCTTTTTTAGCGAGTTCTTCGATTTCACTCCAAGATTTACCACTTAAGTCTGTGGAAGCCGAGGCGAAAGTGCTGACAGCCAAGGCGGCAGCGGTAAGACCAATGGATAGAAGTTTACGGATATTTTTTTGCATAAGATGCTCCTTGTGAAAATTATGCTTTTCCTGTGGATTGAGAGAGATAATTCCCTTTCAACAATTTTTCGATAATCATCATCAAAATAATGTTTGGTACCAACAAAATAATCGATACAACGGCCGCATTCGGACGAATAAAAGAATAACCGAGGAAAGAATATAAAATGGTTGGCACGGTAATAAAGTCTGGTGAGCCGATAACGAAAGCGATAGCAAACTCTTCAATACTTTTCACTAAACAGAAGATAATTGATGCTAAAAAACTAGGTTTTAACATCGGCATATACACGTCTTTGAAAACGGTAAATTTAGATGCACCTAAGTCACGGCTAGCATCAATGAGGTCTTGTGGTACAGAAGAAAAGCCCGCGGATAAAATCCGAATAGCATAAGGTAACGAGAGTACAACATGCCCAATAACAATGCCGATGAATGGATTGTTAATATTTAAATCCAATAACATACGGCTAAAGAATAGGGCAATAATCATGCCTGGAATAACCAATGGAATCAGTGTTAATAATTCGGCTAATTTTTTACCTCTAAACTCCATACGTCCAAATGCATAAGCTGTTGGGAGAGAGAGTAAAATAGTGATCAGTGAAACCGTAGGCGCAATGGTATAGCTATTAAACATTGCTTCAGGTAAAGAGGTGGTTTCCCATACAATTTTCCAACGCTCAAAAGATAATGATTGAGGGAAAATATCTGGATAACTCCACGGTTTAGCGGGATCTACCAATGACCATAAACCTGCCATTAAAAAGGGTAGGAACAACCAAATAGAATTAGCAAGAATAAAGAACGTTAAGGAAATACGTGCGATTAATCGACCATTTTTCGTTGTGATTTGTACGGAACTACTCATTTGACTTCTCCACGTTTGACGGCTAATGGTTTAATCAATAATGACACGAGGATGGTGAAGAAGGCAGAGGTCAACATAATCGTTAATGCCATGACCGCACTTTGATTCCATTCTTCAAATTCATAGGCAGACATTTGCATTAAACGCGCTAAAGAATAGGTACTGCGAGGACCGGCAATGCTATAAAAGGCGAAATCACCGAGTGCGCCGATAAATATTAAAATAAAGGAAACTTGTACCGCACTTAAGGTCAGCGGAAAGATGACATAACGAAAACGTTGCCAAGGGCTCGAACCTAAATTTGCAGCGGCATCTAATAAATCGGTTTTCAACGAATTAACCGCGCCACCAATAAGAATTAAAGCAAAAGGAATGTTTTTCCACATTTGTAAAATTACTACCCCCCAGCCAAATTCGTCATTTTGTAGGGTTTTCGGTTCGTCCCAAATGCCTAAATAAACAAATACCTCATTAAGAATGCCGTGGTAAGAAATCATATTGACGAATAAAAAGGCGGCAACCAATCCAGGTACCAACATAGGTGCCCGCAAAATGGTGATGATTGTTACCTTGGCAGGCAATTTTTTACGCAACCACATAGCAATGGGATAAGCCACGATGATGGATAAAATCGCCCCTAATAAAGACACTTTTACGGAATAAATATACGAATTTTGGAATACTGGGCTATTTAATACGGCTTGCCAATACTCTAAACTAAATTGACTTTCTTCCCCGCCCATACTGTATAAACCAAGGCTTTGAGAGATGACAATGTAGAATGTAGACCCCATTAAAAATAGGATCGTACCTAAACCACTGCATAGCAATAACCATGCTTTTACATCATTTTTGAGACTTTTCATTTTACGGACTCCAAGAATTTAATTGCATGGCGGGGAATCGTAAAGGTGAGTTTATCGCTCAAATTCGGGCATTTTGTCAGTTGCAGACGTAATTTTTTCTCTTCATCATTACGTTTAATGATGCCTTGCACTTCCGTGATATTGCCCATAAAAGCGGTGTTGATGATATCTACTGTAATTTGGTTTTCCGCTTCCGTTTGTGCGTTTGGTAACAATTCAATGTCTTCTGGTCGAAAGCAAATATAAATTCGTTCAGATTCCGGTTTTTTCTCAGAAAATACGGTGAAATCGCCAAAAATAGAACTCACAGAATACAGGTTATCACCGATGTTTTTCACATTAGCTTCCGTGATATTGGCAATGCCAATAAAATCTGCCACAAAGCGGTTTTTAGGATGATGATAAATATCTTGAGGAGAGCCAATTTGCTCAATAGAGCCCTTATTTAACACGATGATTTTATCTGACATAGTTAGGGCTTCAGCCTGATCGTGAGTCACATAAATACTAGTTAAATTATATTGTTTTGAGAGTTGCTTAATTTCAAAACGTACACTTTCGCGTAATTTGGCATCTAAGTTAGAAAGTGGTTCATCAAATAAAATCACATCTGGACGAGTAACCATGGCTCTGGCTAATGCGACACGCTGTTGTTGACCTCCAGAAAGCTCATTAGGTAATTTCAATTTATGAAATTCTAAATCCATTTGCTTCAATGCGAGATCTAAACGCTGTTTTTGTTCTTCAATATCAATTTTACGTTGCTTTAAACCATAGCAAATATTGTGAGAAACGTTGAGGTGAGGGAAAAGGGCATAAGATTGGAAACACATGGCTGTATTGCGTTTTTCTGGAGGAACATTGTTAACATTTTTTCCTCTGATAAGGATTTCACCTTCGTCAGCCACATGAAATCCAGCGATTAATTTTAATAAGGAGGTTTTACCACAGCCACTTGGTCCTAATAAGGTGACAAACTCGCCTTCTTCAGCGGTAAAAGTAATATTATTTGCTGCGTAAAAGTCACCAAATTTTTTTGTAATATTTTTTATTTCTAACTTTGCCATTTTTACATCCTCTATTTGGCTATACAACTATAGAGGTAACCATAAAACACTTGGTTATTTTTTCAATAAAATAAAAATATTTTTTATGAATTTGTGATGAAGATCACTCATTTAGATAAAATATGGTTTTATTACATTTTAATAATGCGGAGGCGGTGTTTCTTCCGCTTGGCTGGCAATATTAGAAGGTTGCATATCTTTTAATTTGCCGGCGAGATAGCGGAGTTGAAGTTGAATTTTATCCATATCAAACTGTTGTTGAACTAATGCTTGGTTTAGCTCGTCTAAAAGTTGTTCTTGAAACGCAATTTTCATTTCAAGTTCAGCAATGCGATCTTCTAAAATTTGTTGATTTTGCATAAAATTTCTCTAATTTTTAAAAAAATGTTGTGAATTTGGTCAATACGATTTAACCTATTCGCTATTCCGTTTCTATTATAAAGGATCAAGCAAAATGTTGAAAATTCAAAAGCTTTCTCTTGCTGCACTTATGGTAAGTGCGGTTGTTTCAGGTTCTGTTTTTGCAGAAGATAAAGCAGCGCCAAGCGCAAGTGATGCGTCTTATGCTGTAGGTGCATTAATGGGTAACCAAGTAAAAGATTTAGTGGATGCTCAAAAAGAAGTCATTCAATACGACAATGCGCGTATTTTGGATGGTTTAAAAGATGCATTAGAAGGTAAAGTTGATGTTCGTAAAGACGAAAAAATTCAAAAAACCTTAGATGGCATTCAAGAGCAATTAGTATCTGCGGCGAAAGCAAAAGTAGAGCAACAAGCGAAAGCAGCAAAAGAAGAAGGTGATAAATACCGCGCTGAATTTGCGAAAAAAGATGGCGTGAAAAGCACCAAAGATGGCTTACTTTACAAAATCACTGAAGCAGGTAAAGGTGATGCAATTAAAGCAACAGACACTGTAAAAGTACATTACACCGGTAAATTACCAGATGGTAAAGTATTTGATAGCTCTGTTGAACGTGGTCAACCGGTTGAGTTTAAATTAAACCAAGTGATCAAAGGTTGGACTGAAGGTCTTCAGTTAGTGAAAAAAGGCGGTAAAATCGAATTAGTGATTCCACCTGAATTAGCTTACGGTAAACAAGGTGCTGGCGATGCAATTCCACCTGATGCAACACTTTACTTCGACGTTGAAGTATTAGACGTTAATCCTAAAAAATAATCCTTAATTTAACCGCACTTTGTCCAAAGTGCGGTCATTTTCCCTACCAGATTTGAAAAATGATACTAACCGATAGACAACCTTTCACTGATGAAGATCGTGCTATTTTGATTTCCTATAAAGCAGTAGTTGATGGCGTGAGCGCGTTGATTGGCAAGCATTGTGAAATCGTCTTACACTCTTTGGAAGACATTGAGCATTCCGCCATTTGTATCGCCAATGGGCATAATACCAATCGCCAAGTGGGTTCTCCGATTACGGATTTAGCCTTGAAATCTTTGCGTAATATGCAAAGTGAAAGTGTGTCTAAGCCTTATTTTACGCGTGCGAAAGGCAATGTGTTGATGAAGTCTGTCACCATTGCGATTCGAAATAGCAAACAACGTATTATTGGTTTACTTTGTATCAATATTAATTTGGATGTGCCGGTTTCTCAATTTATGCAGGCCTTTATGCCAACGCAGGAACAAAATGAAACCTCTTCCGTTAATTTTGCAAGTTCAGTGGAAGAATTGGTGGCACAAACGGTAGAAAAAACCATTGAAGAAGTGAATGCAGATCGCTCGGTTTCAAATAATAATAAGAACCGTCAGATTGTGATTTCACTTTACGAAAAAGGCATTTTTGATATTAAAGATGCGATCAATTTAGTGGCTGATCGCCTCGCGATTTCTCGCCACACCGTGTATTTGTATATTCGTCAAATCAAACAAGAGCAAGAGTAATGAACTATGTTCTCGCTGTGAAAAGTCCTATTTATGGAAAACAAGGGGCTTTTCTTGCCTATCAACTTGCCCAGGCTTTACTTGAAAAAGGGCATGTCATTAACCAAATTTTCTTTTTCCAAGACGGTGTGAGTAATGGCAATGGTTTAGTTTATCCTGCCAATGATGAATTTAATCTCACGCAAGCTTGGCAAGCCTTTTCAGTGCAACATCATATTCCTTTGCATTTATGTGTAGCCGCTTCACAACGTCGTGGTGTGGTGGATGCACTTACGGCAAAAGAGACTGATAAAACGAATCTGGCAGAAGGTTTTGAGATTACAGGCTTAGGTGAGTTTATGGCGATGGCATTAAAAGCAGATCGGGTGGTGACATTATGAAGCTTGCATTCTTATTTCGTACCGCACCGCATGGAAACGCGATTTCTCGTGAAGGTTTAGATGCTTTGCTCGCGGCAACAGCATTTTGTGATGAAGAGGAAATTGGTGTCTTTTTTATCGATGATGGCGTATTAAATTTACTTGATGGGCAAAATCCTGAGTTATTGTTACAAAAAGATTTTATCCGCACCTTTAAATTATTAGATTTATACGATATTGAACAGCGCTTTGTCTGCGCCGATTCGCTCGACCAATACAATTTACAAGCTGAACAACTTATTATTTCTGCTGAAAAAATTGACCGCACTTCGCTGATCAATAAACTTAGCCAAGCCGAAAAAGTGTTTACGTTTTAAGGAATATTATGCTTTATACCTTTTCTCAAGCTCATTATTCTGAGACAGAACTTCAACGTTATTTAACTGAAATCACGGAAAATGATGCAGTGGTTTTATGGCAAGATGGCGTGTTGCTAGCGGTAAAGTACGGGGAAATGTTTACCCAATGCAAAGGGCAATGTTTTATGTTGGGACAGGATGTTTTAGCCCGAAATTTAACCGCACTTTTGCCAGAAAACAATCAAGTGCGGTCAATTTCATTAACAGATTTGGTGGATTTAACTGCTCAATATTTGCCTCAAATCGCCTTATAGCGGGCGTTCTTTAGGTAACAAGAGCGGTAATACCATAACAGAATAAAGCGCCAAACCTGCTGCCATTAAGCAGGTAATTTCTAATCCTCCAGCACGTAACCATTCGCCAAATCCCATATCATTCACTAGCGTTGCATAAAAGATCCCCGTTACGACGGTATAACAAAATCCAATTAATACTGAAATTAATGCGATGGCTTTTACGTGATAACTCGCATAACGGTGAAATGCAGCCCAAAGTGTAATGAGAAAAGTCGGTACCGCAGCCACGATAAAGACGGTAACCGCTGAAGACTGAAATCCATCGGCATCATTGTTTGCGAACATTAGGCCAATAGTGCCGATAATTTGAATAATCAACGGTAAAAGAATAAATGCTTTAAGATATTTTTTCATGAGATGTCCAGTTAATAGAAAAACGGAAACATTGTATCAATCAAATGAAAGACAACCAATCTTTTCTCTATTCGGTTTTTATTACATCCACTAATGTGGGCTGAACGATTGAGGCATAATCTTGCGTGTTAAGAATAATGGAGCGTTCTAACGTACCTGCATTAAATGCCAATTCATCATAACGAGAAAGTAAGCTAGGATCAGCAATTAATAACAAATCAGGATGAAAGCTAAAAGGCGGAATTGCACCAAATACACAGTCAGTCAGGGTATCCACTTCTGCAGGGCTGGCAAGGGAAGCTTTAGTTCCGCCCAAATAGGCGGCTACTTTACTTAAATCAGATTGTTGATCGGCCGGCAATATAACCAATACCGCTTGTTTTACGCCATTCCCTTTTACTTTGCATACCAAGGCTTTTGCCCCTTGTCCTAATTCTGTGCCACGGATTTTAGCCACTTCCTCTGATTTTCCTGCAGTGGGATGTTCAACCATGCGATAGCGTGATTGATGCTTATCTAAAAGTGCGGTCAATTTTTCAAATGTTTTGACAGACATGAGAGATTCCTTCAATAGCGATGTTTTTAATCAGTTTAGCAAGGATTGATGTATGTGAAAATCAAAGAAAAAGAATTCATCTTTTGAGTCATATTTATTATGAGATAGACAAATACCTTTATGCCCCGTACTATGTTTCTTTTTCTTTGGTATCGATTATGACTCGAATTAATCTTGTTCCGCCTGAGGAGCTTTGTGATCAGCATCTTTTAGCTGAACATCGTGAATTAACCCGTATTCCTAATGCAGTAGCGAAAGGTAAATATCACTTAAAAGGACAGCCTGCGGAATATAAGTTAGGTGAAGGGCATGTGCGTTTTTTCTTTAATAAATTGGCATTTTTAAAGAAACGGTATGATGCATTACATGCGGAATGTAAAGCCCGAGGCTTTAACGTGCAGTATATTTGGAATGAAACATTACCCGATGACCCAAGTTTATGGTTGGACTATGAAGCCACAGAGGCGGCGTTACAGATTAATCGGGAACGTATTCAGGAACGAATGCCATTAAAGGCGAGATTTACACCGCATCTTTCAAAGAGCGGTCAAAAATAAAGGGGTTTTCACTTCCCCTGTGGGGAAATTATAGGGGAAGTGAATGGGGTTAAATTATTTATATTCAACCACGATATCGCTTTCGCTGACAGTATCACCATAAACTGGCAATAAGGTTTTTTCGTAAGCTTGTTTTAAACGACCATCTTTGCCTAAGGTTTGGATTTCGTTGTTTAACCAATTTAACAATTCAGGTGCATCTTTGCGAACAGCTGGTGCAATAACATCTTGATCACCAAAGTTTTTTACGCCTACGGTATAACCTGGATTTTGTTTTGCCCAAGCGAATAAGAAGGTATTGTCATTAGATAATGCATCACCACGACCATCACGTAAGGCTTCAAAGGTTTCTGTATTTTGTTCGAATTTTAATAACTTCACATCTGGATAGTTTTTGGTGAAGAAAATATCAGCCGTGGTACCTTTATCTACGATTAAGGTTTTGCCTTTTAATTGTTCAAGATCAGTAATGACTGAACCATCTTTTGAAACGACACCGAGTGCCACTTTCATATATGGATTAGCAAAATCCACCACTTCTTTACGTGCTGGAGTTACAGTGAAGTTGGCAAGAATGATATCAACTTTCTTAGAAAGCAAGTATTCTGCACGGTTTGCGGCATCCACTAAAACAAATTCCACTTTGTTTTCATCACCTAATAAATCTTTACCGATCGCTTTACCAATTTCAACATCAAAGCCTTGGCTTTTGCCTTGTGCATCAACATAACCAAATGGTGGTTTATCGCTAAATACACCAATGCGCACTTTGCCATCTTTTTGTATTTGTTCAAGGCTTGAAACCGTTTTTGCACCGTCTTTAGCCGGTTCTTTATCATTACATGCAGTTAAGCCAAATGCTAATGTGGCAGTAGCTAAAAGTGCGGTCAATGTTTTAAATGTTTTCTTCATAGTTTGTCCCTCTCGGTTCATAATTTAAGATATTTAAGAATGTTTTCGCACGATCCGTGGTCGGATTCGTGAAGAAATCTTCTGGTTTTGCTTGTTCAATGATTTGCCCTTTATCCATAAACACGATGCGATTAGCCACTTGACGGGCAAAGTTCATTTCATGGGTAACGATAAGCATTGTCATGCCGTCTTTGGCGAGGCCTAAGATCACATCAAGTACTTCACGTACCATTTCAGGGTCAAGGGCAGCAGTCACTTCATCAAACAGAATAATTTCAGGGTTCATGCAAAGTGAACGAACAATGGCAATTCGCTGTTTTTGCCCACCGGATAATTCACGTGGATAGGCATTTTTTCGATCATATAGGCCTACACGTTTAAGTAACTCATCGGCCTGTTTTTCAGCTTCTGCGCGATCGCGTTTTTGTACTTTTAAAGGGCCGAGTAAAATATTGTCAATCACTGATAAATGAGCGAAGAGTTCATAACTTTGGAATACCATCCCAATGCGTTGACGTGCTTTGACCCAAGGAATGTCTTTACCTAACTCTCCTGCATTTTGCAGCAAAATCTGACCGCTCTTTATTTCTTCTAGTCCATTTAGGCAGCGTAAAAAAGTACTTTTACCACAACCCGATGGACCTAAAATAACGACCACTTCGCCTTTCTCTATAGAAAGATTGATGCCTTTGAGGGCTTCTACATCACCGTAATTTTTGACGAGGTTTTTAATTTCTAATAACGCCATGTGTTTTCCTAATTAAAATTAACTTTCCCAACGGGTTTCTAAATAACGGGAAAATAAGGATAGCGGGTAACAAATCACAAAATATAAGCCGAAGATGACACCGTAAATCCAAAGCGCCGCCGATTGATTACTAAATAATGAATGCTCGATAATTTGTTGACCGACTTTTATCACTTCTACTACACCGATTAACATTGCCAAGGAACTGGTTTTTACCATGCGGGTAAAAAGGTTAATAGCACTTGGTGTCACACGTTTTAAACTTTGCGGAAGTAAAATGTACACAAAGGTTTGAAACGGCGTTAAACCTAAAGCGTAGGCTGATTCCACTTGATGTTTTTCAATGGAAGTCAATGCACCACGCACTAAATCACCCATTTCTGCCGTTCCCCAGAAAATAAACACCAAAATACATACAGAAATGCCATCTAAGTGAATATCAAACCATTTTGCCAAACCAAAATACGCGAGAAAAAGCAACGCTAATAATGGAATGATACGTATAAATTCTAAATAAAAACGGCAAATGGCTTTGATAATGGGATTTCTGCTTGTCATAATTACGCCAAAAATCACACCTAAAATACAGGCGAAGAAGACAGAAATGAACGCAATTTCAGCCGTCACCCATAAACCGTTGAGCAAGCGTTCAATGTTGCTACCTTGGAATAATAACTCAAGCCCCATATTTTGCTCTCCGAGTACGGCGTTCTAAATGACCGATGAACAGAGACATCGGTAATAGAATGATCAAATAAAACACCACTAATAAAAATAAGGCTTCATTGGTTTTGTAATCGAGCCCGATGACTTCTTTCGCTACAAACATCAGTTCGGCGACGGCAACGGCACTGATTACTGAGGTTTCTTTCATTAAGAACAAGCAATTTGCTCCGATTGCAGGGGTAGCAATCGCAAAGGCTTGTGGGAAAATCACATACCGAAAAGCTTGAAAAGGGGTTAAACCAATACTTAAGGCTGATTCAATTTGTCCTTTTGATACTGCTTCCAAACCACCACGAAAGGCTTCTGCCATATAGCTTCCACCTAAAAATGCGAGGCCGATAATGCCGCAAGTAAATCCATCTAATTTCAGACCAATTTTAGACAGTCCAAAATAGAGAAAAAACACTTGAATCAATAAAGGCGTATTACGAGAAAGCTCGATATAACCTTTTACTAGCCAAGTTAATGATTTGACTTTGTAGGTGGTAATCACAGCACAAATCACACCAATCACTAGCGACAATAAAATGCCCCAAAAGGCAAGATGAAGCGTCATCAGCG
Organism: Haemophilus parainfluenzae; assembly: GCF_014931415.1. Classification (NCBI taxonomy): domain Bacteria; kingdom Pseudomonadati; phylum Pseudomonadota; class Gammaproteobacteria; order Pasteurellales; family Pasteurellaceae; genus Parahaemophilus; species Parahaemophilus parainfluenzae. The sequence goes on from NZ_CP063121.1 coordinate 609,436, forward strand.
TGGCATGGATAAAACGTGGGGTGACACTTAAAATATAATCCCAATTCATTTCTTATAATTTAATCGTTAGCGTAACGATATAGTAAAAAATTTTGAAACGGTGAGAAAAGAATGGAAATTTATTACTTATAATGAAATGTAATAACAAGTAGGTTTTAAATGAAATAAGTGGTGGTTAGGAATAAAAAAACGGGGCTTTATTTAGCCCCGTCTTTGTTTATTTTAATCACGTTTCGCAATAAGTGCGGTTGGTTCTTCGTCTGTTTTTGGTTCGTCTTGTATTTCAGCCGGTTTATCCTGAATAGACATGGCTGATTTTAAGCTGTCCTGACGAATTTTTTCCGCTGCCACTTTGTCGCCAGCTTGTTCGAACACATAAGATGCCATCATGACATCATTTGGTTGAAGTTGAGTTGGGCAAGCAGTCACTTCTTTAAATGCTTCTGCTGCTTTAGCAAAATCGTTATTACGCACATACAGATAGCCTAATGCACGATTGAGGCAACAACGTTGGCTTTCATCGGCACGTTTTGCACGTTTTTCCACGAGTTTGAGCAGTTTGCTGTTATCTTCTGCTTGTAAACGAGTAATTTGCGTGCAAAGCTCGGGGCTGATTGGAGTGTTATCACCCAATTTTTTCATGATTTCAAGCGTGAATTCGTAAGCTGACTCATGATCGTTACAATCAATTAAACGCTGAATTAAAGCGGTTTTTAACTCTAAGTCATTGCGACGACGGCGTGGTTGAGCTTCCCACCATGCGAGCAAGCCTTCAACGCCTTCTTCATTCATTTTCTCATCTAACAGGCCATTTTCTGTTTCTTGTTGAAGCGCTTTAAATTCTTCAGCTGAGAATAAGCCTGAACCTTCGATTAAATCTAAGATGCCATCAAGTGCTTGATAAGCTTTAGAGCGGCTATAAATTTCAGCCGCAAGTTTTAAGACTTCTTTGTTGCGATCTGACATTTCAAGCAAGCTATCGACGGAACTACGCGCTGCCGGTAATTTATTTTGTTGTAATAAAATACGGGTACGGGCAATTTCGACTAATAGATTATCTGAGCCGGCAAGCTCCGTCGCCTCAATCAAATAACGGTTTGCGCTGAATTCATCACCGCGTTGTTGAGCAGCTTCTGCAGCTTTAATCAGATTCAATACTGGCTCTGCAGAATGTTTCGCATTTTTACCAATCAGTTTTTCTGCCTTGGCATAATCGCCTTCATTCATTTTCATCAAGCCTTCAAGAGTTTGACGTTGTGCTTTCACACGTTTACGGCGAGAAAACCAGTTATAGGTATTGCTACTTAAACGGAAGAAACGGGTAACAATCCACTCTAATGTATAAATCACTGCAAGTGCGACCACAAAGAGAATGACTAATGTGGTAAGTGACATTTCATACACGGTGTTTGCCGTTTCAACTCTGACATAACCTTGCTGACCGGAGAGGTAAGGCCCTGCAATCAATCCGGCAAGTAAGGCGATCATTAAAAAGAGAACTCTAAACATTATCTATCCTTATTGTTGGGGTTCAGTTGCCGGTTGTGTAGCTGGTGCTTCAGCGGGTTTTTCTTCCGCTTTTGGCTCTTCTGCTTTCGCTTCAGGTGCCGGTTTTACTTCTTCTTTTCTTGGTGAATTATCCACTGCTTTTTCTGCTTCGATTTCCACTTTTTGTACATCTAAAGGTGTACGGTTTAAGTATTTATCAAGCATGCTTAAGCTTTGTAATTGGCTTGGCACATCCACATAGATGGACAATTCAGATAATTCATCCACTGATTTTAAGAAGCTTTGAGTTACTTCAGCATTGGTATCAAAATAGCTACGAATCCAAGATGCGACGGCTTCTAAAGATTGTTTATAAAGCTCGTTTTGTTGACGAGGCACTGCCATAATCGCTAATTGTAAGCGTAAACGAATATTTTCACGCAAGTAGATATCTTGGTTTGGTGCTAATAATTCTTTGCGATCCGCACCATGTTTCGGTGAAATGCGGATAAAGTGATTCAAGAATGAAGTCGCACTTTTTTCTGCATTTTCCGCCCAGTCAGACAGGGAATCTGATAATTTTGTTGCATTTTGCTCATCACCGAAATTCACATCTAATACCGGTAACTCATCAACCGTATTAGCTAATTGCGATAATTTTTGCATGACCGCATTTTGATCCACGCCAGCTACGGAGAGAAGTTGTTTCAGATCTTGATTGATAGCACTGCGGATAGCCGCGGATTGTGAGTTATTCACTTTAGCAAGAGTCTCATCAGCGAGTTTTAAGAGTGAAACTGCTGTGTCCACGTCATTATCTAACACTAATTTACGCAATGCATTGTTGAGTAAGAAATCAGCTTCTGAGAATAACCAATCAGTAGGTTGTTGAGCATTAGCTTGTGCGCTCACTTTATTAATTTGTGATTGTAAGCCAACTAACTCATGTGATTTGGCATTGATTAGCTCTTCTACTTGCGCAATTTTGTTTTGCGTTGCTTTATTCGCAGACTCTAATTGAGCAAGCTGTGTAGTATCAAATTTTACTTCTTGAGCAGGTGCTGAAACCACCGTTTTATTATTGATTTGAGCTTCAAGTGCGGTCAATTTTTGTTGGAATTCATCCACTTGTTGTTGGCCAAAATAATAACCTGCACCACCCACGCCAAGTGCAATGAGAATAGCCAATAAACTTAATCCAGTACCACTTTTCTTCACAACGGTTTGTGTACGTGGCGCAACAGGCTCGCGATCTTCAGTTTGAATTTCCACTGCATCTGTTTCTTGGATTTCATCTGTCGTTTCAGGGGTTAATTTCTCTTTCGCCATATCTTTTCCTTAGTGAGAAAGGGGAGTTACTTCATTAAGTAAGGTATTAAGTAAACTTTGATTGTCCGCACCAGCGGAAACCACCACATTATGCCAACCTTGTTGTACTGCGACATCCGCAATGCGTTGACTTACCGTGACTAAACAGCAATTTTTTAGCCAATTTTGTTCATTTTCAGGCACAAATTCGATTAACGCCTGCAAAATTTCAAGGCTTGTGACCACAAGGGTTTGCACACCAGAACGAATACAAATACTGGTTTGCTCTTCGTTATTATAACTAATCGGTGTGCGTTGATAACATTCGACTGTATCAACAGTTGCACCGCGTAGTGTGGCTTGTTCGCGCAGTAATTCTCGTCCGCCGTTGCCACGTAGAATTAACAAGTTCTTATCTGTTAATTCTGTCATTTGCGGTAAATTTAGCACGCCTTCGGTATTTTCCGATGTGATTGGATAACGAACAGTGCATTCAGTTTGACAGGAAAAATGCTGTGCCGTTCTATGTCCAACTGTAAAGTATTGTAAATCTTGACGCCAGCTAAAGCCAATCTCTTTCAGGGTTTTATCCGCAAAATCGACCGCACTTTTGGAAACCAAAAACACATAATCACCACTTTTTAGCTGATTAAGTTTTGTCGGTAATTGAGCCAACTCAGCACCGGTTTCAATAGAAAGCAAAGGCAAATGCAAGGCAACCACACCGGCTTGATTCAGCTGGTCAACTAGGGCTTTCCCTCGTTCATCGGGGCGAGTGACTAGTACGGCCATGGTGATTTCCTATGCTGAATAAATCTTCGCCAGAATCTTATCGGCGCCTTGTGCTAGCAGTTGTTCTGCGATGCTCACGCCTAATGCTTCGGCGTTTTCAGCCGCACTTTTACCTTCTGCACGAATAATTGCGGAACCGTCCGTTTCCCCAACGAGTGCGCGCAGGAACACTTCGCCATTTTGCTTAATGGCATAGCCGCCGATTGGTACTTGGCAGCCGCCTTGTAAGCGGGTATTCATTGCACGCTCAGCCAAAACACAAATCGTCGTTGTGGCATCTGAAAGTGGAGCAAGTAGTGCTTTCACTTCTTCATCATCAACACGGCATTCAATGCCTACCGCACCTTGTCCAGCTGCAGGTAAAGATTGTTCTACTTCAATAAACGAAGCAATACGTTCTGCTAGTCCTAAACGAATTAAGCCGGCTGAGGCCAAAATAATGGCATCGTATTCGCCATTGTCTAATTTACTTAATCGGGTTCCCACATTGCCACGTAAAGAGCGAATATCAAGATCAGGGCGTAATTGTTTTAATTGGCATTGACGACGCAAGCTTGATGTTCCGACAATAGCGCCTTGTGGTAATTCATCTAATGAACGGTATGTATTAGACACGAAAGCATCGCGTGGATCTTCACGTTTACAGATCACACTTAACCCTAAACCTTCAGGAAATTCCATTGGCACATCTTTCATTGAATGGACGGCAATATCAGCACGTTTTTCAAGTAAAGCGTTTTCTAACTCTTTAACAAATAAGCCTTTTCCACCAATTTTAGCCAAAGGGGAATCTAAGATTACATCGCCTTTTGTCACCATTGGAACTAATTCAACAGAAAGTGTTGGGTGAAATTTCTCTAATTGATCTTTTACAAAATTCGCTTGCCAAAGGGCTAAAGGGCTTTGACGAGTCGCTATTTTTAAGGTTTTAAGTACTGCCATAAATACCGCTGATTTTAAATATAAATGTGCCCTATGCTACCATTTTTAGGGCAAAAAGTCAGATCATTTAAATTTTTGATTTCTGATGAGCTAAGTGGTACATTAATACCAGTTATATGGTCATAGGTAGGAAGCCTTGAAATACGATCTCACTCAAGCCCGAAAATGTATCGAAACTCTAGATAAACGTCGTTTTGATCGTGCATTGTTGGGCTCTGGTGATGCATTCCGACACATTGTCTCTTTGGTGCCGCTGCTGTTGCATCTTAATCATTCAGCTCTGCCGGGTTATGTGGAAGATGCCCCTGCAGGCATTGCCGATTTTATCCTTTCCAATTATCAGCAAAATTTTCTCTCAAAAGAACATCCCGAACTTGTCGAAGACGTGCAAAGTGCGGTCAATTCTGATGCTGTTTTTTCACCGATCTTAGGCATTTATGTGATGGGCAGTTTTGGCTCTATTAGCCAAACCTCAGCTTCGGATTTAGATATTTGGGTGTGCCACCAAGACGAACTGTCTGAACAAGATCAACAACGTTTGACAGAAAAAACGAAGAAAATTAGCCATTGGGCATCCACATTTAATGTGGAAATGCATTTTTATCTGATGACGCAAAAACGCTTCCGTAATGAGCGTTATTCCGATCCATTAACTAAAGAAAACAGCGGTTCTGCTCAATATATGTTGCTGCTGGAAGAATTTTATCGTTCTGCTGTACGCCTTTCGGGGAAACCATTATTGTGGCTCCACTTGTGGGTGGAAGATGAAAAACAATATGAAGCCGAAGTTGCGCGTCTAGTGGCAGAAGGTGAGCTTAATCCAAATGATTGGGTAGATTTTGGTGGATTGGGGCAATTCTCTGCCAGTGAATACTTTGGCGCAAGCTTATGGCAACTGTATAAAGGTATTGATTCACCGTATAAATCGGTGATGAAAATCTTATTATTGGAAACCTACGCCCAAGAATACCCAAATGCCCATTTAATTGCTCGTCAATTTAAAGAAGATTTACTATCCGGTCGCAGTACCGCTGCACACCATTTTGACCCTTATATCGCGATTCTAGAGAGAATTAGTCAATATTTGACCGCACATTCAGAATTTAAGCGTCTTGATTTTGTCCGTTCTTGTTTTTATGTGAAAGCCACAGAAGACTTTGCGTTATATCACGCGTCAAACTGGCGTATTTCTTATATGAAAATGATGGCTCAAGAATGGGGCTGGTCAAAAGAACGCATTGAAGAATTGGATCAACGTCCAAATTGGAAAGTCAAACGGGTGAAAGAAAGTCACACTAATTTAGTGACCTTCTTGATGATGAGTTATCGAAATCTAGTGGATTTTGCGCGTAAACATAAAATTAATTCTAGCGTGATTCCGCAAGATATTACGGTACTTTCTCGTAAGCTTTATACTGCATTTGAAGAGCTACCAGGTAAAATTACGCTACTGAATCCACAGATTTCGCATAATTTAGCAGAAGAGCACCTCACATTTATCGAAGTTCACGGTAATAAGAATTTTAAGGATGGGTGGTATCTGGTGAATCAGCCGCCAAATCATATTATGTTCTCGAAAGAACGCGTGATTGAATATGGGGAAAGTTTAAATAAAGTGGTCGCATGGGCTTATTTTAATCGCTTGCTAACAGCTGAAACGCGTTTACATCTAATTAGTCAAAATATCGACCAACTGACTTTACGTAATTTTGTTGCCGATTTACGCTTGTTTTTCCCGCATACCAATGGCCAAGCGCCTACAAATGAGGCGCTTTCGTCCCAATGTGAAATCCGTGATCTATTTATTGCAGTAAACTTAGTAAATGACCCAACTGCACAAGTGGAAGAACTTAAATCCAATATTTCCCCAAGTGATTTATTCAGTTTTGGTCAGTTAGAACAGAGTTTGGTCGGAAGCATTGATTTCACTTACCGTAACGTATGGAATGAAATTCGAACCTTACACTTTGAAGGGCAGAATGCGATTTTGCTTGCCTTAAAAGTGCTTTCTAATAAAATTGATCAGGGTGTAAATCAGCCGCGTTCTGTACAGGTTTTCTGTTACAGTAAACACTACAATCGTACGTTGCGAAACTTAGTGAGTGCGTTAGTCAATCGTTGTATTAGTATTCAATTGGGGGATAGTCGTCCAACAACCCATTCTCGTTTACGTGTAGCAGGGAAAAACTGGCAATTCTTTTTTGAGGAAAAAGGGATTAGTTTGCAACCTATTGAAGGCGGAAAAGAAAGTGCGGTCAATTTTGAGGACGTTTTACCGACTCAGTTGGAAGAAAAAGAAATTATTCCTGAAGCCCGTCGATACCCGCCTGAAATTGATTTATTTGCCAGTGAAGGTTTTTTACAGTTCTTTTTTGAAGATAATGTGGATGATAGTTTTAACGTCTATTTGTTAGATGAAAAAAATCGTCTCGAAATTTATCGTCAATGTGAAGGTTCGAAAGATGATAAAGTACGTGAAATAAATCAGATTTATCAATCGCTTGGTTCGAAAGATTGTGAAAATCCGTATAAAATGGTGCAACGGAATTTTAATTATCCTCAATTTTATCAATTGCATCCGACAGAAAGTGGCATGCGTATTATGCCGTTCAAATTTAAAAGCAAAAGGACTTGCGAATAGCTCAATCAAAACAAGCATTGTTTGAGGTAAATCAAATTTATCTGCAAATTATGCATTGGAAGATAGGCAAAATCCCGATAGAATCCTTCGTTCGAAAATCTATTGAGAAATAATCTAAGGCTGTGGACGTTTTCGCCTTCAGGCGATAGAATGTTCGTCCGCTTATCTCTTGGAGAATATGATGCAAGAAAAGTTAAAAGTATTAATTATCGACGACCATCCATTAATGCGTCGTGGTATCAAACAATTAGTTGAATTAGAAGAGCATTTTGAAGTCGTTGCCGATGTAGGAAGCGGTACAGAAGGCATTTCCATTGCGATTCAAGAATCCCCGGATTTAATCATTTTAGATCTGAATATGAAAGGTCTCTCTGGTTTAGATACCCTTAAAGGCTTGCGTGCAGAAGGTGTTGATGCACGAATTTTGATCTTAACTGTGTCTGATGCTAAAAATGATATTTTCACTCTCATTGATGCGGGTGCTGATGGTTATTTATTGAAAGATACTGAGCCAGATGTGCTACTTGAACAAATTAAACGTATTGCACAAGGTGAAGTGATTTTAAGTGATTCGATTAAAAATCTTCTTTTAGAACGCAAACATACTGTTGATCCAATGGATTCACTCACCGATCGTGAAATGGACGTATTACGTTTAATCGCAACAGGTTTATCGAATAAACAAATTGCAGGCCAACTTTTCATTTCTGAAGAGACGGTCAAAGTGCATATTCGTAATTTACTGCGTAAACTTAACGTGCATTCACGTGTTGCTGCGACTGTCTTGTTCTTCGAACGAAATGGTCGATAGTCAAGTTTCAAAACGTAAAAAAGTGCGGTCAAAATTGACCGCACTTTTTATTTATCTCGGCACACCCCGTAATAAAGGAATTGGCTCAAATGGCGCAACTGAGGTTGGCGCAGGAATATCATTAAAAATTAAGATAAATGGTTTAGGTGGTAAGATTTTTTCATTTCGCCACAAGCTTCCCATGCTGACTAATTGAATATCATCGGGTAAATTCTTTATTCCTGATTTTAATACGGCTACAGTATTTGGGCGAGGGTGTCCAATAGCAATGGCTGTGCCATGTTTACGCGCATATTGAATTGCACTTTGAAATTGGCGTTGAACATCTGCCAAATTATCACTGTCATCTAAAAACACATGGCGATCTAATACACGTACGCCTTGTTCTTTTGCTATTTTTCCCGCAACTGATTTTCCGATAGTACGGCTATCTAAAAAGAATAAATGCTGCTCGCGAAGTGCGGACATTAAATAAGTCATTAATGTGGCATCGGCTGTGGCTGCACTGCCCATATGATTATTCATTCCGATAGCATTGGGCACAATAGATTTAGCTTTTTTCACTCGCTCATTCACTTGCGCTTCAGACAAGCCTAAAGTCAAACCACCTTCTTCAATTTTAATATTGCTGACAGGCTGCATTGGCATATGAATAAGAATATCGTGATTTTGTGCTTTCGCTTCTTGATTGCGAATTTTGGCATAGGGCGCAGCAGGAATAATCGCAACGGAGATTTCTTTTGGCATGGCTAAAACCTCAGCATCTTCTTTCGGATGATAGCCAATGTCATCAATCACAATAGCTAGTTTGCCCTGTGCAAAAGTAAAAGCAGAGAAAAGTGCGGTTGAAAAAATGAGCGTATTTTTGACCGCACTTTGAAAGAATGCCGCCATTATTTAATCCACCCAGCTGGATTCACAGGCACCCCTTTACGGCTAATTCCAAAGTAAAGTGCCGGTTTAGAGAGCTCACCCGTATTACCTACTTGCGCAATGGTCTGTCCCGCAGACACCAGCTGACCCTGTTTCACAAATACCGCTTGGTTGAAACCATATAAGCTCAAGTCGCTGTCGCCGTGTTTCACAATCACCATATAACCATAGCCATTAAGATGACCCGCTAGAATGACACGACCACTTGCAATAGCTTTTACCGCGGTACCCGTTGGTGCGCCGATAACCATACCTTTCCAACGCACTTCTCCCGCTTGGATTGAACCAAAGGAATGCAATGTCGGACCGGAAACGGGACGACTGTATTGACGTGCAGCCGTACCTAAACCACTGGTGCTGTTAATCAACTTACGTTCTTGATCAGTTGGTTGATAAGGTTTTGAGGTCCGTTTTTCTTCCTCTTGTTTTTTCTGAGCAAGGGCTTCACGCTCACGTTGTTCTTGTTGGCGAGCGGCTTGTTCAGCACGTTGAATTTCTTGGCGAAGGGCATTTTCGTTCGCTTTCAACGTTTCCAATTTATTCTGATCTTTCGTTAAGTTTTTATTGAGTTCATTTAACGTAGATTGACGTTCTTGTTGTGCTTTTTGTAATTCTAGCTGTTGTTTCTTTTGCGTAGAAAGTTGCTCGCGATGGTTTTTTTGTTGCCCTGAAATCGCTTCGCGTTGTTTCGCTAAATTCTCTTGTGTCGCTTTCAGATTGTTAATCATATCAATGCGAACTTGGTTTAAGTGCTGATAATACACTTTCATGCGTTCCGCTTTTTTGGCATCTTCCGAAAGCATTCTTTCCAAGGTAGAAGGATTGACACCTGAGCGATAGATGGCATCTATTTGTTGCGCGAGCTTCGCTTTTTGCACACGCTCTTGCTTTTCTAATTGCTTGATTTGCTTTTCCGTTTCCGCCATTTGCTTGCGGATTTCTTGCAAACTTAATTCTGTTTCACGTAATTCACCGACAACGCTGTTAATTTTGCTTTCTTGATCTTTAAGACTGGCTTGGAGTTTAGCTTGTGCGCGTTTTTGCTCGGCGATCTTCGATTCTTGTTGTTTAATTTGTTTTTGAATTTGGTTGAGATCGTTGCCTTGCGCGAAAGATGAAAAGCCAAGCAGACCGCAAGCCAAAAGTGCGGTCAGTTTTGATAAGATTTTTTTTCTACGATTGCTTTGCTGCATACATCTAAACTTGAGAGAAATTAAGGGACGAATAAAGTTTAAATACTAGCATTATTTTTGAGTGGCTAAAAGTTTACAGGCGATTTTTTGCGAAAGATCAGTAAATACCGCCTTTTTGCTTTTAAACATAACGATTTTTTGCTATAAAAGAGCCATTCATTTTTTTATTAATACTTAGGAGATCCTTATGGAATTAGTATTCATTCGTCACGGTTTCAGTGAGTGGAACGCAAAAAATTTGTTCACCGGTTGGCGTGATGTGAATTTAACCGAGCGCGGCGTAGAAGAAGCAAAAGCTGCGGGTAAAAAATTGTTCGAGAAAGGCTATGAATTTGATATTGCCTTCACTTCTGTTTTAACTCGTGCAATCAAAACCTGTAACATCGTGTTAGAAGAATCTCACCAATTATGGATTCCTCAAGTGAAAAACTGGCGTTTAAATGAGCGTCACTATGGTGCATTACAAGGCTTAGATAAAAAAGAAACAGCAGAGAAATACGGTGATGAACAAGTTCATATCTGGCGTCGTTCTTATGATATTTCTCCTCCAGATTTAGATCCGAAAGATCCAAATTCTGCACATAATGATCGTCGTTATGCAAACATTCCGTCTGATGTTATACCAAATGCAGAAAACTTAAAATTAACCTTAGAACGTGCATTACCATTCTGGGAAGACCAAATTGCTCCAGCAATGCTTTCTGGTAAACGTGTTTTAGTGGTGGCACACGGTAACTCACTTCGTGCATTAGCAAAACACATCATCGGTATTTCTGATGCGGAAATCATGGATTTTGAAATCCCAACCGGTCAACCGTTAGTGTTAAAACTTGACGATAAATTAAACTACGTAGAACACTACTATCTTTAATTTATAAGTGAATTTCAAAGTGCGGTTAATTTTGACCGCACTTTTTGTTTAAGGAGAATAAAGGATGAAAAAATTACTCGCGGTGATTTTTGCCTTGTTACCTGTTTTGGCCTTTGCAGCATCGCCAAATCATACGGCAAAATCAACTCAAACTAAATCAGTGAAAACGGCAGTTAAAAAAGTGGAAGCCAAGAAAGCCACTACACCTAAAACCGTAGCTAAAACAGCGAAAAAGAAAGCTGATGCCAAAAAAGCAGAAGTGAAAAAGCCAGCTAAAATTGTTGAAGCGAAAAAAGCGGTAACGAAAAAAGAAAAAAGAAAAAATAAAACGACAAATAAAGCCGACAAAACAGAGCCGACAAAAACGAAAGGCAAACAGCCAGTAGAAAAAACTAAACAAACGGCGGTAAAAGACAAAAAGACGGTAGTGAAAAGCAAGCAAAGTGCAGTTAAAGAATCAGCGAAACCTGAAAAGGTGATGGCTAAAAAAACACCAGCAGTTAAAACTGAAGTGAAGAAAGCGGAGCCCAAAGCTGTTGAAAAAGTGACTGAAAAGAAAGTAGATGCTGTCGCACAAAAAACAGCCAGTATGGTGACAAAATCCGTCGTCGTACCAAGATGTAATGATTCAAAAGTTTTTGCGGTATTATCTGATGCCTTTAAAAAACAAGGTGCTGCTACTAACACCCAAATGACAGTGAAACAAATCTCGCAAGCCCGAGAAACGCAATCTTATCCACAACAAGGCATTCGCAGCTGTAATGCGATAGTGGAAACCAATGGCGTTAAATATGTTACCGATTACAGCATTATCTTGAATGATAAAGGCTTTTTCGTGCAAGTTGAAAACGCACAACCCGCTCAACGTTTCTAATCTTAACGTGCGTTATTTAAATGAAGTTGTTTAAATAACGCACGCATTTCTTCTTCATTCAAACAGCGATATTCACCGTTGCTTAATCCATCAAGTGTTAAATGACTCATTTGATAACGGATGAGACGCAATGTAGGAAAGCCGATATGTGCCGTCATTCGACGCACTTGTCGATTACGCCCTTCACTAATTTTGATCTCCAGCCAGCTCGTTGGAATACTTTGACGTTCACGAATAGGTGGGTTGCGAGGCCAGAGAAAATCTGGTTCTGAAATCAACCGCACTTTTGCCGGCTTCGTCATTCCATCTTTTAATTCAACGCCTTTGCGGAGTTTGTCTAAGTCGGACTCTTCAGGAATACCTTCCACTTGCACAAAATATGTCTTTTCAGTTTTAAACTTTGGATCTGCCAAGCGATGCTGCACTTCACCATTATTCGTTAAAATCAGCAGCCCTTCGCTATCACGATCCAATCGTCCTGCCGAATACACATTAGGAATAGCAATAAAATCTTTTAACGTAGCTCGGCTATTTTCATCGGTGAATTGTGTCAGTACATCAAACGGTTTGTTAAATAAAACAACGATTGTTTGTTCTAATGTAAGTGGCTTCGCTTTTGGCTTAAATGAACGAGTGGATTTTGCCGTTCGTTTGGTTGTAAATGAGCGAGAAGGGAAAGATTTAGACATATTATTTATTTAGTAAAAAGAGAAGGCGGATTTTACTCCGCCCTTTTATATTACCATTGATAGCGATAAACCGCTTGAATTGCATAAGGTTTATCGAAGTTTTTACCGTCAGCACGGCTTACTTCTAAACCAAAACGATGATTTGTAAATCCCGCATTTAAACCGACCGCACTTTCAAAACGTCCACGGCTGCTTGCAACATCAAGCGCATCCTTGCCGTAATGAATTTTACTGCTACGGTTTTTACTCGTAATCGCATTTACTTCAGCATAAGGTTGTAAATTCCAACCATTACTTAATGCAAAGCCTTTGGCTATACGTAAACCAATTCGAGAATACACAGAAGATAAGCTATCTTCATTCTCTTGTGATGAAATATGTGTCCACGCTAATTGTGCTTGCGGTGTGATTGTCCAATCGTTCGCAAGAGTAAAGCGTTTGCCTAATTCACTCGAAATCGTATAAGCGTTGTAATGGCGTTTTTCAGTGTGATTTGAGTTAGCGTGTAAACGGCTGTATTTCACGATGTTATCTACATAAATACCGTTATCTGCAAGGTAAGCTGCATATAAGCCCACGCTGTTGCTTCTTACTTTACCATCACCGTAATGACCATTGAAATCAACATTAGCTTGGCTACGACCAACAAATCCACCAACACGGAGGTTATCTGTTACAGCCGTATCAGCGCCCACTTGCAAGCTATGTACGTTTTGTTTAAAGCCAGAAGTTTCACTCTTACCAGTAGAAAGTGCGGCTAATTTTTGGCGAGAATTTACATTGCGAACCCATACATTGCCTTTTTCACCGTTTTTCACTTCGCCTAGACGTTGATGGATGCCACTTAAGTCATCTTCCACTAAAAGCAATTGTGCTTGGCGAAGAGAAACTTGAATATTTGATAAGTTTGTAAGCAATGGTTTTTTAGGGATCGATGTATAATCTGGCACATTTGGATTATTTGAGGCGGCGTTATTAGATCCAGTATTGTCTGGAACATTAGTTTCTACAGAACTCGTTGAATCTAATGCTTTCTGAGAATGCACTAACACCCAATTATTTCCTTCTTTTGTGAGGAAATATTGGTAAGCCCCTAAATCCACACGATTGTTTGGGTTAGTTAAGCTAAACGCCGCATTACCACCATTGGTTTCTACAAGTGTCACTTTGCCGTTATCAACATTTGCGCCTTGGTTAGTGACACCAATTTTATGATTACCTTCAGCTGTACCTTTGATAACGATTTTATCGCTTTTGTTTTCAGCGATATTCGTGTTTAGATTGAATGTGCCTGAGCCGGTGAGATTGCCACGAACAATGATACCTTGGTAGTTATCATTGGCTAGATTTACTACGCCATTATTAAGAACCAAATTAGTTAAACTTGTCGTTTGAACCACGCCATCTTCATCAGTGAAAGCTTTAGTTGTCCAATTGCTATTATTTAAGTTTAAGTTGAGCACGCTATTGCTGTCGGTAGTAGTAACTCCAGAAACAGTAGAATTATTAAAGGTTAGTTGGATGTTTTCTGTAAGGCTTTCTGTACCACTTAACTTGATGCTTTCAGCACCAGTGAGCGCAAAACCACTTATTGTTGAGTTATTAAAAGTCGCAGAGAAGTGGCTGTTGATAACTTCACCCACCCCAGATCTTAAACCAATGATTCCACCTTGAGGAATTGAAACATTGGAATTATTAACGATCAATTCTGGTCGAGCTTGATTCTCCGCTTCATATACAAAAATAGAACTATCATTGTTTGATGTTATATTCACATTGTTTAATGTTAATTTACTCTTCTGATTCAGAGCAAATGCCTCTAATATGGAGTCTTGGTTGTTATCACTTATCAAAACTTTTGAGTTTTGCATTGTTACTGTTGAATTATTTAACTCAAATAAATAGCCTGCTGAGTCTGCCTTGTTAGGATTAGTAATACTATAATTTCCACCATTGATTTCAGTTGTGGAATTGGTGATATTCATTACCGCAAAAGAATGGTGTCTATTTGCTGGAATAGATAGTGAAGCATTAACATTATTTAATTGTCCGCTTGAGTTTATCATTGTTACTGCAGATAGAGACCCCCATTCAGGATCATTTGTTGGACTGGTTGGATTAATCGAACATTGATTCAACATGGCTCCACTTTGTCCAGTAATTGTCACGCCATTACTATTACAAGCCACATCGGCTGCTAGAGCTGAATTTACCAATCCAAGAGCTGCAGCGACTAAACTCATTTTAAAAGTGCGGTTAAAAATTTTATTGTTTTTCATATTAATTCCTTGGGATTATAAAAAAAGCCAACTTATTGAATAAGTTGGCTTGAATTTTACCGATTTAATAATTAACCTGCAACTGCGATACGTTTCATATCTGTCATATAACCACGTAACTCTTGACCAATTAATTCAACTGGGTGGTTACGGATTGCATCGTTTACATCGCGTAAAGTGATGTTGTCGATAGCAACTGCTGGTGTTGGTTCACCTAAATCACCTTTTTGTAAGGTTGGGATGATTTCTTTAGCAAGAATTGGGGTTGCTACGTTAGAGAATAAGTAGTTACCGTATTCTGCAGTATCAGAAATGACCACGTTCATTTCGTATAAACGTTTACGCGCGATAGTGTTAGCGATTAACGGTAATTCGTGAAGTGATTCATAATAAGCTGATTCTTCATAGATACCGCTTGCCACCATCGCATCAAAGGCTAATTCAACACCTGCTTTCACCATTGCAACCATTAATACACCGTTATCAAAGTATTCTTGTTCAGAAATTTTGATGCCGTCTGCTTTTGGTGCATTTTCAAAGGCAGTTTTGCCAGTTGCTTCACGCCATGCGAATAAATCTTTGTCGCCATTTGCCCAGTCAGCCATCATAGTTGCTGAGAAGTGACCGCTGATGATGTCATCCATGTGTTTGTAATATAAGAAACCAAGGCTTTCTTTGATTTGCTCAGCAAGTTCAAATGCACGTAATTTTGCGCTGTTTGATAAGCGATCCATCATTAATGTGATACCGCCTTGTTTTAAGGCTTCGGTAATGGTTTCCCAACCGTATTGGATCAATTTACCTGCGTATGCTGGATCTTTACCGTCGGCAACTAATTTGTCGTAACATACGATAGAACCTGCTTGTAACATACCGCAAAGAATGGTTTGTTCACCCATTAAGTCAGATTTTACTTCTGCAACAAATGAAGATTCTAATACACCTGCACGGTCACCACCGGTTGCAGCTGCCCATGCTTTCGCAATTGCCATACCTTCACCACGTGGGTCATTTGCAGGGTGAACCGCGATTAATGTTGGTACACCGAAACCACGTTTGTATTCTTCACGCACTTCAGTACCTGGACATTTTGGTGCACTCATCACCACAGTGATGTCTTCACGGATTTGCTCACCCACTTCAACAATGTTGAAACCGTGTGAGTAACCGAATGCTGAATCTTTTTTCATTAATGGCATTACATCTGCCACCACTTTAGAGTGTTGTTTGTCTGGTGTTAAGTTGATCACTAAGTCTGCAGTTGGGATTAACTCTTGGTAAGTACCCACTTTAAAGCCGTTTTCAGTTGCACGTTGGAATGAAGCACGTTTTTCTGCAATCGCTTCTGGACGTAATGCATAAGAAATGTCTAAGCCAGAGTCACGCATATTTAAACCTTGGTTTAAACCTTGCGCACCACAACCTACGATAACGATTTTTTTGCCTTTTAAGTAGTTGCAACCGTCAGCAAATTCGTTGCGATCCATAAAACGACAACGACCTAATTGATCTAATTTTTCGCGTAAATTTAATGTGTTGAAATAGTTAGCCATTTTTCATCCTTTCTATGATGTTGATTAATGTGTATGAGGTTGTGTTTGAATATAGTTTTTTGTTGCGAAGTGGATTATAAGGTTTTTAGTCGTTGCGTAAAGTGATATTATTCGCACTTAGTGTTGCAATTTTTGCAATGCTATTTACTTTTAACTATACATATGAACTTTCAAGACCTCAAAATATTTCTTCATCTTGCTGATACACAAAATTTTGCTAAAACCGCTACGCAAAATCATATGTCACCATCCACGCTTTCACGCCAGATTCAACGCATGGAAGAGGAGTTAGAACAACCTTTATTTATTCGTGATAATCGGCAAGTACGCTTAACCGAACAAGGTGAGAAATTTCTGCAATTTGCGAAAGCAGAATGGCAAAACTGGCAACAGTTTAAGCGCCAACTGCGGGATAATTCAGCGGAATTAAGCGGAGAATTACGCTTATTTTGCTCAGTAACCGCTTCATATAGCCACTTGCCACAGGTGTTAGCCAAGTTTCGTACGCGTTATCCGAAAGTTGAAATTCAACTGACAACTGGTGACCCCGCTTCAGCGGTACAATTCATTCAATCGGAACAAGTGGATCTCGCTTTGGCGGGAAAACCGAATAATCTGCCGGCCGGATTAGAGTTTTATAAGATTGATGATATTTCCCTTTCATTAATTGCGCCTCGAGTCGCTTGTTTAGCCACACAATTATTACAAGAAGAACCTATCAATTGGCAGCAAATGCCTTTCATTTTGCCGTTAGATGGAATGGCACGTCAGCGTATCGAACAATGGCTACGTAGCAAACACATTAAACATCCCAAAATTTATGCTACTGTGGCAGGTCATGAAGGCATTGTGCCAATGGTGGCACTTGGTTTTGGATTAGCGATGTTGCCGGATGTGGTGATTGATAATAACCCTATGTCAAAAGACGTGTCTCGTTTAAATTTAGACAATCCCGTTGAGGCGTTTGATTTAGGTGTTTGTGTGCAAAAAAGAAATTTAGCGAACCCCCTAATTCGTGCATTTTGGGAGATGTTAGACTAAAATAATAAGCAGAATTAACCTAAGGATTTATTATGTTAAGAGGCATACTTATTTCACTTTTAGCCTCGCTTTTATTTGGCTATATGTATTATTTTTCCACGTTACTGAAACCGCTCAGTGGCACGGATATTTTCGGCTATCGAATGCTGTTTACATTCCCTTTCGTTGCCCTTTCCGTCATCATGTTTAAGCAAAAACAGGCATTAGTGGAACATATAAAACGCATCAAAAAACAACCGCTCTTTGCCCTTTCCTATATCACCTGTGGCGCATTAATGGGTTATCAAATGTGGCTCTTTTTGTGGGCACCCAATAATGGCAGCTCCCTAAGTGTTTCTTTCGGTTATTTATTGTTGCCAATTGTGATGGTGGCCGCAGGACGGATCATTTTTAAAGAACGAATTTCAACATTGAAATTCATTGCCGTGTTAATTGCAGCAGTAGGAGTGATCTCTAACATCATTTTAAAAGGCGGATTATCTTGGGAGGCCATTGTTATCTGTGTGGGTTACACCACCTACTTCTCGATACGAAAAGCCTTAAAAAATACCGATCTTGGTGCTTTTTGCTTAGAAATGATCGCATTATTGCCGGTTAGCGTTTACTTTGCCCTTCAAACTGATTTTGCCACCGTGCAGGAATCGAATCCTAATATTTGGGGATTATTGGTATTGCTCGGGCTCATTAGTGGTTCAGCATTGATTGCTTACGTGATTGCCAGCAATATGCTGCCGATGAATTTACTTGGCCTTCTAGGTTATGTTGAAACCATTTTGATGGTGATTATTTCATTTTTAATTGGAGAGGAAATGGATGCGGACAGCTATCCGTTATTCATTTGTTTGGTATTGGCGATGAGCCTGATTATTTTTGATGGCGTGTATAAACAGCGCGCAAAAGGAACAAACCATGTCGTTTAAAGAAATTAGCCCAGAACAAGCTTGGGAGATGATGCAAAATGGCGCCATGCTTGCTGATGTTCGGGACCCTCAACGTTTTACCTATTCCCATGCGAAAGGGGCGTTTCATTTAACTAACCAAAGCTTTTTACAATTTGAAGAACTGGTGGATTTTGACTCCCCGATTATCGTGAGTTGTTATCATGGCGTGAGCAGCCGAAATGTGGCGACTTTCCTCGTTGAACAAGGCTATGAAAATGTGTTTAGTGTCATTGGTGGATTTGATGGTTGGGTAAAAGCTGGTTTACCGATAGAAACGGCTTATTAGTATTTTTTGATTTAAAGTGCGGTGAAATTTACCGCACTTTTCTTCTTGTCTCGCTATTGCTTATCCACAATCGCTTTCAACATCGTGTAAGATTGAGCTTGTTTTTTCTCATCAAAAATATAGCTTACCGCCATAATTTCATCAAAATGTACCCGTTCACGTAGTTGCTTGAGTTGAAATTCCACGCTTTCAGGACTACCGATCAGTGAACAAGCAGTCATTTGTTCCACCACTGCGCGTTCTTGGTTGTAAATTGGGATTTCCTCGAAATCGACTGGTCCAAAGTGCGGTTTCTTTTGAGCATGCATTTGGGCTTTCCAAACGTCTTCTTCTGATGCCATTGGTGGTTGTAAATTTTGTTGCGCGTTAGTCACTACGTTTAAGAAAAATAGTGTTTGTGTTGTCGCCAGTTGTCTCGCTTCTTTATCGGTTTCGGCAACGATCGCGTTCACACCTAAGATGACATAAGGCTCAGCAAGATAGGTCGATGGTTTGAAGTTTTTGCGGTAAATCTCCACTGCCATTTCCATCATACGTGGTGCAAAGTGTGAGGCAAAGGCATAAGGCAAGCCAAGTTCTGCCGCAAGATACGCGCTTTCGGTGCTGGATCCCAAAATATAAAACGGTATATTCAAGCCTGCGGAAGGGTACGCAGAAACCGGGTTGCAATCTTTAAAGTAACCGCGAAGTTCCGCAATTTCCGCAGGGAAATCTAGGCTGTTTCGTCCACGACGAAGAGCTGCAGCCGTTTGCATATCCGTTCCTGGCGCACGCCCTAAACCGAGTTCAACACGGTTTGGATAAAGCGTCTCCAGTGTGCCATATTGCTCTGCTACCACATAAGGCGAATGATTCGGTAACATCACGCCACCTGAGCCAACGCGCAGGGTCTTCGTATTGGCTAGCGTATGCTGAATTAAAAGTGCGGTCGCAGAACTCACCAAATTTTTCATATTATGATGCTCAGCAATCCAATAGCGTTCAATGCCGATGTTTTCAGCATGTTTTGCAAGATTGACCATAGACTCAACGGCTTGCAAATAAGTTTGCCCTTCCCGAACGGGGGCAAGATTAAGAATAGAGAGCTTCATTTTATTTCCTCATGATTGATTTGTGAGCGTTATTATACTTGGTTTTTCTGGCAGAAATATCGATAAAATTGGAATAGGCTGTTCCGAGAAAAGGAAAAATATTGCAAAATAAGCACAAATTCAGATGTATTCGAAAAAATGATTGTATTTAATAATATTTCCCTAAAGCGCGGGCAAACCGAATTGCTCGAGAATGCCACGGCAACTATTAATCCGAAACAAAAAGTCGGTTTGGTAGGTAAGAATGGTTGCGGTAAGTCTTCTCTTTTTGCCCTATTAAAAAAAGAATTAACGCCAGAGGGCGGCGAGGTCACTTATCCATCTAACTGGCGGGTATCTTGGGTGAATCAAGAAACGCCAGCATTGGATATTCCCGCCATTGATTATGTGATTCAAGGGGATCGCGAATATTGCCGTTTGCAGCAGGAACTTAATGAAGCCAATGAACGTAATGATGGCCATGCAATTGCGCGTATTCACGGGCAATTAGAAACCTTAGATGCTTGGACAATTCAATCTCGCGCGGCTTCCTTATTGCATGGTTTAGGTTTTAACCAAGAAGAAATCGCTCAACCGGTGAAATCCTTCTCTGGTGGTTGGCGGATGCGTTTAAATTTGGCGCAAGCATTGCTTTGTCCATCGGATTTATTATTACTGGATGAGCCAACCAACCATTTGGATTTGGATGCAGTGATTTGGTTAGAACGTTGGTTAGTGCAATATCAAGGCACCTTGGTACTAATTTCCCACGACCGTGATTTTCTCGATCCAATTGTGACGAAAATTCTTCATATCGAAAATCAGAAGCTCAACGAATACACGGGCGATTATTCTTCCTTTGAAGTGCAACGGGCAACCAAACTGGCACAACAAACGGCGATGTATCGTCAGCAACAACAAAAAATTTCCCATTTACAAAAATATATCGACCGTTTTAAAGCCAAAGCGACTAAAGCTAAACAAGCACAAAGCCGCATGAAAGCCTTAGAGCGCATGGAACTAATTGCACCGGCTTATGTGGATAATCCTTTTACTTTTGAATTCCGTCCTCCACTATCCTTACCGAATCCTTTAGTGATGATTGAGCAGGCGAGCGCAGGTTATGGCAGCGGTGAAAGTGCGGTAGAAATTTTAAGTAAAATTAAACTGAATTTAGTACCGGGTTCGCGCATCGGTTTGCTCGGGAAAAATGGTGCAGGTAAATCAACCCTAATTAAATTGTTAGCCGGCGAGCTCACCGCCCTTTCTGGTACAGTGCAATTAGCTAAAGGCGTGCAACTTGGCTATTTTGCTCAACATCAGCTTGATACGCTACGTGCAGATGAATCCGCTCTCTGGCACATGCAGAAACTCGCACCAGAGCAAACGGAGCAACAGGTACGGGATTATCTTGGGAGTTTTGCGTTTCATGGTGATAAAGTTAACCAAGAGGTGAAAGCCTTTTCTGGTGGAGAAAAAGCTCGTTTGGTGCTTGCACTGATTGTTTGGCAACGTCCAAACCTATTACTGCTCGACGAACCAACCAACCATTTGGATTTGGATATGCGTCAGGCATTAACCGAAGCGCTGGTGGATTACGAAGGATCTTTGGTGGTGGTTTCTCACGATCGCCACTTACTACGTAATACCGTGGAAGAATTCTATTTGGTACACGATAAAAAAGTGGAAGAATTCAAAGGCGATTTAGAGGATTATCAAAAGTGGCTGAGTGAACAAAATAGCGCACAAGAAAATAAATCCTCGGAGAAAAACGACGACAATGAAAATTCCATGCAAAACCGCAAGGAACAAAAACGTCGTGAGGCTGAACTTCGCCAACAAACTGCGCCTCTTCGTAAACAAATCTCTCAATTGGAGGAAAAAATGAATAAACATGCCTCTAAACTTGCGGAGATTGAAAACCAATTGGCAGATTCCGAACTCTACAGCGCGGAAAATAAAGAAAAATTGACCGCACTTTTGGCACAGCAAGTAGAGATGAAAAAAGCCTTGGAAGAAGTCGAAATGGATTGGTTAGCGGCCCAGGAAGAATTGGAAGCAATGCTACAAGCATAGGGACAGCGTATGAGTCAAAGTCTTTTCCAACACACAAAACACGAAGAATATTGCCCACAATGCGGCGCACCTTTGCAAATGAAACAGGGCAAAAAGGGTCTGTTTTTAGGTTGTACCGCATATCCCGCCTGTGATTATTTGCGTCCACTAAATAGGGTGGAACATAAGGTGTTGAAAGAGCTTGACGAAACCTGCCCGCAATGTGGCAATCCACTCCAACTCAAACAAGGTGCCTTTGGCATGTTCATCGGTTGCAGCCATTATCCCGATTGTGATTTTGTGGTGCATGAGCAACAGGATGAAGAACAATCCATTGACTGTCCGGAATGCCATAAAGGGCATTTAGTCGCCCGTCGCGGACGACAAGGGAAAATCTTTTATGGTTGCGATAACTTTCCCCATTGCAAATTTTCCTTACCGGCAAAACCCTATGCCATGCCTTGTCCACAATGCCATTTTCCACTTGCGCTATTAAAAAGTGAAAATGCCGAACAGCAAGTCTGGCAATGCGCGAATAAAGGCTGTCGACATATTTTTGAGAACGAAAAATGAATGTAGAACAAATTGCCGCCCGTTTAATGCAAGACGAAGTCGTTGCCTATCCTACTGAGGCTGTATTCGGTTTGGGATGCAATCCGCTAAGTGAAAGTGCGGTCAGAAAATTGCTTGATTTAAAACAGCGTCCGATTGAAAAAGGCCTTATTTTAGTCGCGCCAAGCTTGCATTTTTTGCAGCCTTTTGTTGATTTTCCCTGTTTATCTAACGAACAGCTCGCACGCTTACAGGCACAATATGAACATCCAATCACCTGGGTAGTGCCAGCAAAGGCAGAAGTCCCACATTTTCTGACGGGGCAATTTGATAGCATTGCGGTGCGTTTATGTACTCATCCTGCCGTCAAAGCCTTATGCGAAAAAACAGGCTTTGCTCTCACCTCGACCAGCGCCAACTTAACTGGTAAATCACCTTGCCGCAGCGCAGATGCCGTGCGTTCCCAATTTGGGGCAGATTTTCCCGTACTTGATGATGCAGTCGGCCAAGCACAAAATCCATCGGAAATTCGCGATTTGCTCACAAACCAACTTTTCAGACAAGGATAAGATATGCAGCACTATGCCGTTTGGGGCAATCCGATTGCCCAAAGTAAATCTCCGTTAATTCACAGCTTATTTGCCACACAAACCCAGCAAACGATGGAATATGTTGCCAAATTAGGTGACCTTGACGATTTTGAGCAGCAATTACAGGCCTTTTTTGCTGCAGGAGCGCAAGGTTGCAATATCACCGCACCATTTAAAGAACGCGCCTATGCGCTCGCTGAAGAACATAGCGAACGGGCAAAACTGGCAGAAGCCTGTAATACACTAAAAAAATTATCTAACGGCAAACTCTATGCGGACAATACCGATGGCATTGGTTTAGTGACGGATTTACAACGCTTAGATTGGATTCAGCCACAACAACGTATTTTAATTTTAGGTGCCGGCGGGGCAACCAAAGGGGTCTTACTCCCCTTATTGGAAGCACAGCAGCAGATTGTCTTGGCTAACCGCACCCTAGAAAAAGCGCAACAACTGGCAGATAAGTTCAAGCCTTACGGCACAATTGAAGCTGTCGCAATGGATGCGATTCCCGCGCAAACCTACGATTTAGTGATCAATGCAACTTCGGCCGGATTAAGCGGACATACCGCCGCTGTTGATGCCTCAATCTTATCAGAGGTCCACGCCTGTTATGACATGCAATATGCCAAAGGTGGTGACACGCCTTTTATTGCCTACTGTAAATCCTTAGGTCTGAATAATGTCAGCGATGGTTTTGGTATGTTGGTGGCGCAAGCCGCCCATTCATTTTATTTATGGCGTGGGGTGATGCCCGATTTTGTCGCAATCTATGAACAACTCAAAAAGGATATGGCATGAGTACAAGATGCCCTTGGGTAGGCGAACTTCCGATTTATATCGACTACCACGATAAGGAATGGGGCAAGCCACAATTTGATAGCCAAAAGCTGTTTGAAAAGATCTGTTTAGAAGGGCAACAGGCGGGGCTTTCATGGATTACCGTATTGAAAAAACGCGAAGCCTATCGGGCTGCGTTCCATCAATTTGATCCTGCCAAAATCGCGCAAATGACCGCACAGGATATTGATCGTTGCATGGAAAATGCCGGACTTATTCGCCATCGGGCAAAACTGGAAGCCATTGTGAAAAATGCCAAAGCCTATTTAGCCATGGAAAAGTGCGGTGAAAATTTCAGTGATTTTGTGTGGTCGTTTGTGAATCATCAACCGATTATTAATGATGTCCCCGATATTTCTGTGGTGCCCGCTAGAACTGAAATCTCAAAAGCAATGTCAAAAGCGTTGAAAAAACGTGGTTTTGTCTTTGTTGGGGAAACGATGTGTTATGCCTTTATGCAATCTATGGGGTTAGTCAATGACCATATAAATGGCTGTTGTTGTAAATGATATTCCAGTATAATCCCTCTAATTTCATCTGAATAAGAACTGAATTATGAATAAAAAATATACCTTAATTTCAATCTCAATTCTGACCGCACTTTATAGTCAACAAAGTTTGGCCGATCTGCATGCTCAATGTTTGCTTGGTGTGCCTCATTTTACTGGTGAGGTCGTGAAAGGTGATGTCAATAATTTGCCGGTTTATATTGAAGCAGATAAAGCAGAGATTAATCAGCCAACTCAGGCAATTTATCAAGGCAATGTGGATTTGAAACAAGGAAACCGCCATTTGGTAGGGAATTCAGTTGAAGTCAAGCAAACAGGTGAGGGCAATCAAACTCAACGTTGGGCTTATTTGCGAGGCGGATTTGATTATAAAGATAATCAAATTAATCTATTAGGTAATGATGCGAGTTTTAATTTAGATAGTAAAAACGGTAACGTCACCGATGCAGACTACCAGCTTGTAGGACGTCAAGGTCGCGGTAAAGCACAAGAAATCGAGTTAGGTGATGATTACCGCTTAATGAAAAACGCAACATTTACCTCTTGTTTGCCAGATGATAATGCGTGGGCGGTCGATGCCTCTGAGATTCGTCAGCACATCAAAGAAGAATATGCTGAATTTTGGCATGCACGTTTTAAAGTATTAGGTGTGCCAGTGTTCTACACTCCTTATCTACAATTACCGATTGGTGATCGCCGCCGTTCAGGTTTATTAATGCCAACAGTCGGTCATTCTAGCCGTGATGGTTATTGGTATAAACAGCCAATTTATTGGAACATTGCACCAAATTACGATGCTACATTTGCACCAAAATATATGTCACGCCGTGGCTGGCAATTAAATGGTGAATTTCGTTATTTGACACCCGTTGGTGAAGGTAAACTTGCGGGAGAATATTTAGGACGTGATCGTTATGATGAATATACTAGCGATAGCCGTAAGCGTCATTTATTCTATTGGAAACATCATTCTTCTTTTCTTGAAAACTGGCGTTTAAACATCGATTACACAAAAGTGAGCGATAAACGTTATTTTACCGATTTTGATTCCGATTATGGTAGCAGTACTGATGGTTACGCAAACCAATATGCTCGTATTGCTTACTATAAACCAAATTACAACTTTGCGATTTCTGCGCGTCAATTCCAAATTTTTGATGAGGTTTCAGTGGGGCCTTACCGTGCAATGCCACAAATCGACTTTAATTATTACAAAAATGATTTAGCGAACGGTTGGGTAGATTTCAAGTTATTCTCACAAGCAGTACGTTTTGATAATGATAGTACCTTGATGCCGACAGCATGGCGTTTTCATGTTGAACCAAGTTTGGCAACAGCGATGTCAAATAAATATGGTAGCTTGAATATTGAGACTAAACTTTACGCGACCCATTATAACCAGAAAAAAGGCTCTTCTTCTTCGGCGGAAGACGTACAAAAATCGGTAAATCGTGTATTGCCACAATTAAAAGTAGATTTACAAACGGTTTTAGCGAGCAATAAAACTTTATTTGATGGTTATACACAAACGCTTGAACCTCATGTTCAATATCTGTATCGACCATACAAAGATCAAAGTAATATCGGTTCAAAACGTGTAAATAATTACCTTGGTTTTGGTTATGATTCCGCGTTAGTTCAACAAGATTATTATTCTTTGTTCCGAGATCGTCGTTATAGTGGTTTAGACCGTATTTCATCAGCAAACCAGGTGACAGTAGGGGGGACAACCCGTTTTTATGATAAAAATGCCGATGAGCGTTTCAATTTCTCAGCAGGACAAATTTATTATTTAACGGCATCAAAAATTGACGATAATCCAAATAATCGTACGCCAAAATCCTCTTCTTCTTGGGCCTTAGAGTCTAACTGGAAAATTAGCGATAAATGGAATTGGCGAGGTAGCTACCAATACGATACATTGTTAGATAAAGCCTCCTTAGCGAATAGCAGTTTAGAATTTAACCCGATGAAGAACAATCTGATTCAGTTAAATTATCGTTATGCAAGTAAAGAGTATATCAACCAAAACTTAGGTGCATCTGCTAACCGTTACCAACAAGATATTAAACAGGTTGGTGTTGTGGCTGCATGGGAAGTGTCGGATAACTGGGCTCTTGTTGGAAAATACTATCAAGATATTGCATTGAAAAAACCGGTTGAGCAATATGTGGGCGTGCAATATAACTCGTGCTGTTGGTCTTTAGGCGTTGGCGCAAGACGTTATGTGACGAGTCGCCAAAATCAACGTAACGATCAAGTGGTTTATGACAACAGCGTTGGTGTCACCTTCGAATTACGTGGTTTAGGTGAAAATGACCATCAAAGCGGTATTGAAGACATGCTGAAGAAAGGGAAACTTCCTTATATTCAAGCGTTTAGCTTATAGTGAAATGAATAAAGGCTACCAGAAGGTAGCCTTTTTGTTTAGAAGATCGGTTAAAAAAGACGATGATTTTTGACCGCACTTTGTTTATTTTTTTCGTTTTGCTCGAGGATGGGCTTGATCATACACTTCAGCAAGATGTTGGAAATTTAAATGCGTATAAATTTGCGTGGTGGACAAATTGCTGTGTCCTAAAAGCTCTTGAACAGCCCGCAAATCTGAACTCGCTTCCAACATGTGAGTGGCAAAAGAGTGACGCAGTTTATGCGGATTGAGATGGCTGTTTAATCCTTGTCGAATGCCCCAGGTTTCCATTCGTTTTTGAATAGAGCGATGAGTAAGGCGATTTCCCTGTTGGCTCACAAAAAGGGCGTCATTCTTTGGATTAAATAAAGGGCGTACTTTCAACCATTGCTGAATTGCATGAGAAGCATAGCGTCCAAAAGGCACAATACGTTCTTTGTTTCCTTTACCAATTACTCTGACTTCACGTACACGTGTGTTAATGCTATTGAGGTTTAAGCCTTGCAATTCAGATAAGCGAAGCCCTGAGCTATACATCAATTCCATCATCGCACGATCACGCAAATCAATGGGATCTTTACTGTCATTTGAAAGCAATTTTTGGACCTGTTCGGCATCAATATTTTTTGGTAAATGTTTGCCTTGTTTAGGTGCGGAGATACCTGTTGCCGGATTCACTTTCATTTGCCCTTGTTGTACAAGATATCTGAAAAACTGACGAAGAGCAGATAAACGTAATGCCAAGCTCTTTTCTTTTAAACCTTGCTTACGGCTTTCCGCCAAAATAAGGCGAACCACGCTTGGATTTACTTGCTGCCAGTGCTGAATACCTTTTTCAGCGAGAATCGCTAAAATGGCATCCAGTTGATGTTGATAATTGGTGAGGGTATGTGGGCTTACTTGGCGTTCAATTCGCAAGTAATCCCAATATTGATTGAGGAGTGTATGCATTAGAGAGTTAATTCAAACAAACTTTTTTTCGTGTTTAGCTTAAATCCTTCGCGTTCTAAAATACTCTGTTGAGCTTGGCTCAATTCCGCCACTAAACGGTTAGATTGTGTATAACGGACAAACTCTTTTGCTTTAGAAATAAGCGCTGCATAAATCTCGGCTTGATGTTTATCTTCTTTGACAAAAATATCAGTTAATTGCCAATAGCGTTGTAGTTGTAAAGAAGATAAGCGAGGATAAAGTTGAACAAAACCAATTGCCTGTGCGTTTTCGTTTACAGCAATAAAAAACATGCTTTCATTAAAACGCATACGATTTGTTAGAAAGGTTAAAGTGCGGTCAGGATTTTCACTCATTCCGTTGGCAAGTCGATAGGCTTCAAAGAGTGGAGCAAGCACTTCTATATTCCATTGTTCGGCTTTGAAAATTTTCATTGTTACCAGACCTATTTTCCGTTTATTTATAAAATTGGTTATTTTTTATCGGTTCCGTACGGTAGATTGTAGCTTTTTAGCACAAAATAATCATCATTTCCCCAAAAAAATTTTCAAAATGTGATTTTGCACAAAGAAATCTGTTCAAAGTTTGGTATAGTAAACATACTTTTATTTATTCAATATGGAGAAACAAAAATGGCACGTCGTCCTTTAGTGATGGGTAACTGGAAATTAAACGGTTCTAAAGCCTTTACCAAAGAATTAATCGAAGGATTAAAAGCTGAATTACAAGGTGTAACAGGTTGTGATGTGGCAATTGCCCCACCTGTTATGTACTTAGGTACAGCTGAAGCGGCACTTGTAGGCAGCCAAATTGCTTTAGGTGCACAAAACGTTGATGTGAATGTTAAAGGTGCTTTCACAGGTGATATTTCAACTGAAATGTTAAAAGATTTTGGTGCAAAATATATCATTATCGGTCACTCTGAGCGTCGTACTTACCATAAAGAAAGCGACGAATTCGTCGCGAAAAAATTTGGTGCATTAAAAGAAGCAGGTTTAGTGCCAGTATTATGTATCGGTGAAACTGAAGCTGAAAACGAAGCAGGTAAAACTGAAGAAGTATGTGCGCGTCAAATTGATGCAGTCATCAATGCATTAGGTGTAGAAGCATTTAATGATGCAGTGATTGCTTACGAACCAATTTGGGCAATCGGTACGGGCAAATCAGCAACTCCAGCACAAGCTCAAGCTGTTCACGCATTTATTCGTGGCCACATCGCAGCAAAATCACAAGCTGTAGCAGATCAAGTGATCATTCAATATGGCGGTTCAGTAAATGATGCTAACGCAGCAGAATTATTCACTCAACCAGATATCGATGGTGCGTTAGTGGGCGGAGCTTCACTTAAAGCGCCTGCGTTTGCAGTAATCGTGAAAGCAGCGGCAGCAGCGAAAAACTAATTTTCTTGTTCTAAAAGAGATAAAAAGTGCGGTTAATTTTAACCGCACTTTTTGTTTTTGATTAATGTTGATTGCGTTCCCACAAATCAGCATATTTCACAAAGGTGGAGTGGGCAGAAAGTACTGCAAGCAGAAAACCTTGTTTCCCATCTAAGAAACCAGCTTTTAAAATGTACATTTTCACAAAGCAGCCAATCGCATGACTAATACCTTGCCATAACGTTGCTTTTTTCCCCTTGGCTTGGCGTTGATCTGCCCAAGCTTTGGCGTAGCCCGCGGATTTCACCAAATAGTGATGAATACTTTTGTAGGTGAAATGCTCCAGATCGCCAGTTAATTTCTGTACTTTCGTGTTTTCAGGATAAACCACTTTTTCATGTACCAGAGAATCATTATATCCTGCATAATTTGTGCGATATAAACGCACCACACAATCCGGATACCAACCTGAATGACGAATCTCACGCCCAAACACTTCACTCACACGAGGAATATCATAAACCGTATTTGGCGTATCTTGTTGAACCGCTTGTTGAATGGATTCACGAAGTTTCGGAGTGACGCGTTCATCGGCATCTAACCACAAAACATAATCACTGGTGACATATTGTTGTGCACGTTGGCGTTGTTTGCCAAAGCCTGGCCAATCAGGATGCGAATAAAATTTTGCACCATATTGCTCAGCGATTTCTTGGGTATTATCAGTACTGCCTGAATCGACAATAATGATTTCATCTACCCAATCTTTTACCGTATCGAGGCATTGAGCGAGATCTGCCGCTTCATTTTTGACAATCATGGCAACGCTAATTGTTGGCATATTTTGATCCTTTTTTTGCTATACTAGCCGAAATTTTTGTAAGTATAACCGAATTTATTTTATGTGGCGTTTTTTTTATACCTGCTTGATGTATCTGATTCAGCCTTTTGTCCTGTTCTTCATGTTGCTACGAAGTCTCAAGGCGCCGAATTATCGTAAGCGTTTAGGCGAACGATATGGTATTTATGCGAATCTTGTTAAGCCTACAGAAGATGGGGTCGTCATTCATGCTGCATCGGTAGGTGAAGTGATTGCCGCTACACCGCTAGTAAAACGTATTCAGAAGGAATATCCACATTTACCAATCACGTTTACAACGGTTACACCAACAGGCTCTGAACGCGTAAAAGCCGCATTCGGGGAAAGTGTGACGCATTGTTATTTGCCTTACGATTTACCTTGTGTCATCAATCGTTTTATTGATTTTATTCAACCTAAAGTATTCATCGTGATTGAAACGGAGCTTTGGCCAAATTTGATTGATTGTTTGGCTCATCGAAATATTCCTTTCATTGTGGCGAATGCTCGTCTTTCTGCGCGTTCAGCGAGACGTTATGGCAAAGTTAAACAACATCTACAACGAATGTTTTCTCAAATCAGCTTGATTGCACCGCAAGATAGTATTAGCGGAAAGCGTTATTTAGAGTTAGGTTATGAGAAAGCTCGTCTGCAATTAACTGGTAATATTAAATATGATCTTGTAGTCAGTGACGAGTTACTCAAAGACATTGCGACACTTCATGAGAGCTGGGCGAAAGACCGTCAGATTTGGATTGCGGCAAGCACCCATGAAGGGGAAGAAGATCTTATTTTACAAGCGCATCATTTGTTACTAAAAAAACATCCAAACTTATTGTTATTGCTGGTGCCTCGTCATCCTGAACGTTTTAATCCGGTGGCAGATTTAATTGAAAAAGCCAACTTTAACTTTATTCGTCGTTCAACAGGTGAGATTCCTTCAGAGAGTACCCAAGTGATTCTAGGGGATACTATGGGTGAGTTGATGTTGATGTATGGTATTTCAGATATTGCCTTTGTCGGCGGAAGTTTGGTTAAACATGGTGGACATAATCCGCTTGAACCTTTAGCGTTTAAATTACCCGTTGTGAGTGGAAAGTATACCTTCAATTTCCCTGAAGTTTTTACCTCGTTGTTAGAGGTGCAAGGTGTATTGCAAATCAACTCAACAGAAAAAGCGTTGGCAGAGATTATTGATAAGTTATTGAATTCAAAAGAGGCTCGTCAGCGTTTAGGCAATGCAGGCTATGAGGTGTTAATTGAAAATCGTGGCGCATTACAGCGACTTTTAGATTTGCTTCATCCTTATTTAACCAATATTTCGGAGAACCATAAATGACAAGCGTAATTTACCCTGGCACGTTTGACCCGATTACCAATGGGCATTTGGATATTATTGCGCGAAGTGCGGTCATTTTCCCGAAAGTTTTTGTCGCGGTGGCGAATAGTCCAAGCAAAAAGCCATTGTTCTCATTGGAAGAACGCGTTGAGCTCGTGCGTCAATCGGTCGCTCATTTGTCTAATGTGGAAGTATTTGGATTCTCTGATTTACTGGCGAATGAAATTAAAGCGAAAAAAATTACTGCCATTATTCGTGGTGTGCGTACAACAACAGATTTCGAATATGAATTACAACTGGCTGCATTAAACCGTTTATTAACCGATGGTGTGGATAGTTTATTTTTTCCTCCAACAGAAAAATGGGCGTTTGTGTCTTCCACGATTGTTCGAGAAATTTATTTGCATCATGGCGATGTAAAAGAACTGGTGCCAGAAGCCGTTTATTTAGCCTTAAAAGCACGTCGTGAATGAAAAAAACACTTCTAATTTTAACCGCTCTTTCAGCGTTAACAGGTTGTGGTACAGTGGTGAAATTAATCGATCCATCGGAAAAATACACACCTTATGCTGGTGCGGCTTATGATTTAGAGATGGCACAAAAATGGGGCTTACCTATTTTAGATTTGCCACTGTCATTTTTATTAGATACCGCATTATTGCCTTATGCCTGGTCAAATTAATTTGCATTAAGATATGAAACTCAATCCTCAACAACAACAGGCTGTCGAATATGTCAGCGGGCCTTGCTTGGTGCTGGCTGGCGCAGGCTCTGGCAAAACTCGCGTGATCATCAATAAGATTGCTCATTTGATTGAACATTGTGGTTATTTGCCTAAACAGATCGCCGCAGTAACCTTTACCAACAAAGCCGCTCGTGAAATGAAAGAGCGTGTCGCCCATTCCATTGGTAAAGAAAAATCCAAAGGATTGATTGTTTCCACCTTCCATACCTTAGGTTTCGACATTATCAAACGGGAATATAAAGCTTTAGGCTTTAAATCAAATATGACCTTGTTTGATGAGCACGATCAACTTGCCTTACTAAAAGAACTGACGGCAGATGTGCTGCAGGAAGATAAAGACTTACTGCGTGAATTAATCTCGGTTATTTCCAACTGGAAGAATGATTTGGTTTCGCCAAAACAGGCTTATGCCCTAGCGAAAGATGCCAAATATCAAACCTTTGCAAAATGTTATGAGCGTTATGCGGCGCAAATCCGTGCTTATAATGCGTTGGATTTTGATGATTTGATTATGTTGCCAACTTTACTTTTCAAGCAGAACGAAGAAGTGCGGTCAAAATGGCAGGAGAAAATTCGCTATCTGTTGGTGGATGAATATCAAGATACCAACACCAGTCAATATGAACTCATCAAATTACTCGTCGGTGAGAGAGCTTGCTTTACGGTGGTAGGAGATGACGACCAATCCATTTATTCTTGGCGCGGTGCTCGACCGCAAAATATGGTGCGCTTGCGTGATGATTTTCCGCGTTTGCAAGTCATCAAATTGGAACAAAATTATCGTTCCACTCATCGTATTTTGCATTGTGCCAACATTTTAATTGATAACAACGAGCACGTATTCGACAAAAAGCTTTTTTCCAACTTGGGTGAAGGTGAAAAACTGCAAGTCATTGAAGCAAAAAATGAAGAGCATGAAGCTGAACGAATTGTCGCAGAATTGATCGCCCATCGCTTTAGCCGTAAAACTAAATTTAAGGATTATGCGATTTTGTATCGCGGTAACCATCAATCCCGCTTATTGGAAAAAGTGCTGATGCAAAACCGTATTCCATACAAAATTTCTGGCGGGACGTCTTTTTTCTCCCGCGCTGAAATTAAGGATATGATGGCCTACTTGCGTTTAGTGGTAAATCAAGACGATGATGCGGCCTTTTTGCGTATTGTGAATACACCGAAACGGGAAATTGGTACCGCAACATTGCAAAAACTAGGCGAGTTGGCGCAGGAAAAACATATCAGTTTATTTGAGGCGATTTTTGAGTTTGAACTGATGCAACGTGTTATACCGAAAGCCTATGATGCCTTGCAAAAATTTGGTCGTTGGATTGTGGAGTTAAACGATCAAAGTTTACGTTCCGATCCTGAAACCGCTGTGCGTTCTTTGCTCTCTTCATTGCATTACGAAGAATATTTGTATGAGTATGCCACCAGCCCGAAAGCCGCCGAAATGCAAAGTAAAAACGTGGCAACCTTATTTAGCTGGGTAGAGGAGATGCTCAAAGGCGATGAGGTGAATGAGCCGATGACTTTAAATCAAGTAGTTACCCGTTTAACCTTGCGCGATATGATGGAGCGAGGCGAAGACGATGATGAGAGTGATCAAGTGCAATTGATGACGCTGCATGCCTCTAAAGGTTTAGAGTTTCCTCATGTGTATTTAATCGGTATGGAAGAGGGGATTTTGCCGCATCAAACCAGTATTGATGAAGACAATGTGGAAGAAGAACGCCGTCTAGCTTATGTGGGCATCACGAGGGCACAACAAACGCTGACTTTTTCTCTTTGTCGTGAACGGCGTCAGTTTGGTGAGTTAATTCGTCCAGAGCCGAGTCGTTTCTTGGCAGAGTTGCCACAAGATGATGTGCAATGGGAAAAAGATAAGCCAAAATTAACGGCAGAGCAGAAGCAACAACAAACTTCTAGTCAGCTTGATCGTCTGCGGGCAATTTTAAAAGGCTAGAGATGATAAAAATTAAAGTGCGGTGAGAAATATATTTGTTTTTTCAACCGCACTTTATTTATGCAAAATGTAGATAAATCAAGCAACCAACATCGCTTTTTCAAAAAATGATTTGACATATTTTCAAAAAAACGTATTATACCGCCCACACACCGAATGTGGTGAGATGGCCGAGTAGGCTGAAGGCGCTCCCCTGCTAAGGGAGTATGGGGTCAAAAACTCCATCGAGGGTTCGAATCCCTCTCTCACCGCCATTTGTTGTTAGTTTTATTTATTCTGCACCCGTAGCTCAGCTGGATAGAGTACTCGGCTACGAACCGAGCGGTCAGAGGTTCGAATCCTCTCGGGTGCGCCATTTTAAATCGACTCTATCAGTTAGAATGGTCAGGAATAATAAAACATCACTACGCACCCGTAGCTCAGCTGGATAGAGTACTCGGCTACGAACCGAGCGGTCAAAGGTTCGAATCCTTTCGGGTGCGCCATCTTCTCTCTTCAAGCTTTTCTTTTTATCAAAAACAATTAATTACTAATTCAGTTATTTTTCTCGATCATCAATCGTTTTTAATAAATAATTTCCTTGTGCATCAGTAACACTTCTAAAACCGACATTCGTGATTTTATAAGGGTAATTTGTCTTGTACTCGACATTATCATGATGATGGCCATGGAACACGTGTCTTACCCCTAATTTTTCTGCGAGTTGATTAATTACGCGAAATCCCATTGGATGGGGCTTTGGTGCTTCGTGGCAAATCAGAATATCGGCTTGTTCGTTTTCAATGGCTTCGATATCGGAAGGGAAAATAGACGTTCGATGGCGCAATGGCACACCGCCACGCCAAATTTTTTCTTGAGAGCTATATTGGCAATAGTGGATGGGATCAAAATACATTGGCTTGTTTGGTGGCATCCAGATTTGTCCACGGAATACCCCTCCTAAGCCGGCAATGCGCTGCCCTTGAATTTCAACAACACGATTATGCAAATTACGCGATTTCCAATGTGAACCCCAAATCGCCTCAAATGCGGCGATGGTTTTACTGTCATGATTGCCGTGAATAAACCAAATATCACAATATTTTGCGAGTTTATCTAATTCATCAGGTGAAGAAAGTTGCAAGTCACCCAAAATAATGAGGGCAACATTGTTATTTTCTTGCACGAAAGGATAAAGATGTTCATAACTTCCGTGTGGATCGCCTGCGAATAAAAGCATTTTATTTCTCGGTAGTTAATGTGCGTTTAGTATGTGGTAAACCTTCAAGTTCTTCATCATTTAACACTTTTTCTACAACAGATTTTACTTGGTTATAACGGTCCAAATAACTTGGTGATTCAATTTCAATGTAAGGTACTTTGTATTTATCTAACAATTTCTTCAGTAATTGTTGGAATTGTTGACGTTGTTTTTGGTTACCTAAACTACGTAAGCCATCATCCACCCACTTTGTGTTGTTTTTCAATAAAATGGTGACATCAAATGGGTATTCTTTGATCATAGAATCCAAGAATGGATGGGCTTTGCCTTCGTATTGAATACAAAAAGCCTGCGTGGTAATGAAATCAGTATCAATAATCGCCACTTTATGAGCATGACGCACGGCATAATCAATATAGCGTTGGTGGCCTAGCGCCATTTGTGGATAGTCAGAATATTGCATGGCCTGCTCATCGCCACCTAATTTTTCAAAGACATATTCACGACCATATTCCCAGGCAGAGGTGGTATTAAATACGGCAGCCAGTTTGCTGACTAACACGCTTTTACCGCTGCTTTCACCACCTAAAATGGCAATGGTTTTCGCAAAGAACGGACGAACTTCTTTCGGAATGAACTTCCAATATTGGAAAGGTGTAGTACGAATTTTCGTTGCAGATACGTTAAAGAAAGAGCGGTCAGGATCCACTAAAGAAACCTCGAGACCCAAGTATTTTTCATATGGCGCTTTATCTTGTGGCTCACTACTAAATACCATCGTCGGGGTAAATTGTTTTTCTTCAAATAGATTTTTTACCGCTTCACTCCAAGCTTGCCAACCATTCGGATAACTTGGAATGCCATCCTCAACTAAATGATGAATAAAAATGTGATCGTTTTGATATTTAAAGATTTGTTGCATCCAACGAAGGCGATCTTGTACCGTCGGCATACGCTTCATTTTACTATCATAAAACAGCTTTAAATCACGTTCGGTATCGCTACAGACAATCACGTGAAGTTCATCCACTTTACTGAATGCTTCATAAATCATATTAATATGGCCGGTATGAACTGGGTAGAATTTCCCAAAAATCACACCCACTTTTTTATCGTGTTTGTTCGACATAATGTATCCTTCGCTAAATCGCCATTGCATAGTGGCAGTATAGCCCTATTTTATGCAATCTTTGTGCAAATAAAAACATTTTTCATTGAATGATTTTTTACCGTGACATTTTGCGTTATACTACGACCTGCATTCTCAGGGCAGGGTGAAATTCCCTACCGGTGGTAACAGCCCACGAGCACTTAAAAGTGCGGTCAATTTTGATTAAGTTTTTACAAAATTGTTTCGCTTTGTCCTTTTAAGGTTAGCAGATTTGGTGAAATTCCAAAGCCGACAGTATAGTCTGGATGAAAGAGAATAAAACGGATTGGGTTCCCAATTCCGTCCTATTTATTTGCATTTCTCAGCCCTGATTCTGGTTAATTTTAACGTAACAACAAAGGAAATTACGATGAATCAGTCAATTTTATCTGCATTTGGTGCGACCGGAGAAGAACGGGTGATTAACGCATTGAATGCATTCAAACAAGGCAATGGCGTATTGGTATTGGATGATGAAGATCGCGAAAATGAAGGCGATTTAATTTTCCCTGCAGAAACCATTACCCCAGAACAAATGGCAAAACTTATTCGTTATGGTAGCGGTATCGTGTGTTTATGTATCACCGATGAACAATGTAAACAGCTTGATTTGCCACCTATGGTTGAGCATAACAATAGCGTGAATAAAACCGCGTTTACCGTGACGATTGAAGCGGCAGAAGGTGTGTCAACAGGTGTATCGGCACAAGATCGTGTCACCACAATCAAAGCGGCAATTGCAGATCAGGCGAAACCCACAGATCTTCACCGTCCAGGACATGTTTTCCCATTACGTGCGGCAGAAGGTGGTGTTTTAACGCGTCGCGGTCATACTGAAGCGTCCGTTGATTTAGCGCGTTTAAGTGGTTTTAAACCAGCGGGTGTGATTTGTGAAATCACAAATGATGATGGCACTATGGCTCGCGCACCAGAAATTATCGAATTTGCGAAAAAATTTGGTTATGTAGTATTAACAATTGAAGATTTAGTAGCGTATCGCCAAAAACATCATTGCTAATTAAATACTCAGAAAACAAAAGTGCGGTTAGAAAATCTCTTAAATTCTGACCGCACTTTGTATTTTAGGCTTAATTGGTTTCCACAAAGCTTAATGCTGTTTCGACCACTTTGATTCCCGCGCCTTGCTTAAAGGCATTTTCACTTAAATAGCGTCGCCATTGTCTTGCCCCTTTGCAGTTTTGGAATGCGCCGAGCATATGTCGAACGATATGATTTAAATAAACACCTTGGCTCAGTTGTTTTTCAATATAAGGGAACATGGCTTCCACCGCTTGTCTTGGTGTGACGATATCCGCATTTGCATCAAAAAGCATTTGATCAATATAGCCCAACAATGATGGATTTTGATAAGCCTCACGCCCAACCATCACGCCATCCACAAATTGTAAATGATATTTCATTTCTTCGATGGTTTTAATGCCGCCATTAATAGCAATGGTTAACTGTGGAAAATCTTTCTTTAATTGATAAACACGATCATAATCCAAAGGGGGAATCTCGCGATTCTCTTTTGGACTTAATCCTGAAAGCCAGGCTTTTCGTGCATGAACAATAAATTCTTGGCAGCCTGCATGATGGACTTTTTCGATAAAGTCGCAGAGAAATTTATAGCTATCTAAGTCATCAATGCCAATACGCGTTTTCACGGTGACAGGAATATTCACAACATTTTGCATTTCAGCAATACATTCAGCTACTAAATCTGCTTTTGCCATCAAACACGCACCAAACATGCCATTTTGCACGCGATCGGAAGGGCAGCCCACATTCATATTAATTTCATGATAGCCTCTTTCTTCGGCTAATTTGGCACAATGCCTAAGTTGTGCGGGATCACTTCCGCCAAGTTGTAGGGCAACCGGGTTTTCTTGCAAATCAAAATCTAAATGATCGTATTTCGCATGAATAATGGCGGGAGCCGTGACCATTTCGGTATAAAGCAACGCATGTTTACTAAATTGGCGATGAAAATAGCGACAATGGCGTGTCGTCCAATCTAACATTGGCGCAACGGAAAAGCGTCCACGATAAAAGTGCGGTTGGTTTTCTGACATATTTTATTTCTCTTGAATCTCGTTACGGCGAAGATCTTCTGCTTGTTGTTCCTGCATTCGTTGACGGAAACGTCCAGCCGCAAAGTGGTAAAAAGGTTTCGGACTAAATTGGCGCGAAATTATGGAGGCAATGATACTGGAAATCAAGAGCCAAATCAGCACAGGTTGAGCCCCTGTCATTTCCATCACCACTACGCTGGCTGTCACAGGGGATTGTGTGCCGCCGGCTAAAAAGGCGGCCATACATAAAATGACGAGGAACCGTTGATCAACCATGCCATTGCTGATTTCCCATAACATGGTGCCAATGCCTGCACCGGTAGTGAGAGATGGCGTAAAAATTCCGCCCGCGATGCCATTCCAATAAGTCGTAACCGTTGCGAAGAGTTTTAGGATCCCTACTTCAGGTGAAACGAGTTGCCCTTCTAATGCTCTGGCGACCACATCATAACCTGTTCCATAGGTTTGCCCTTCGCTGTAAGTACCCATCGCGGCAAGTACTAAACCGAGTAATAAGGCAATGTAAATGGGGTGTTTGCGGATCCAATCACGCCATTTGAGTGGAGAGAGTCCCGCTAATCCTTTTGCAAGGAGTCGCCCAAATATACCACCCAGTACGCCACAAACTACGCCACAAACGGCAAGCCAAAGATATAAATAAGGAATAGTGGTCGCGCCTTTATAGGCTGGAAAGTAAGGGCTATTGCCTTGAATCGCTACCAAAATAAAACCCGCTGCTAATACCCCAAGTAATACGCGGCGTTCCCAGCGTAACATCACGCCTCGACCCAATTCTTCAATGGCAAAAATCACCCCAGCCAAAGGGGCATTAAATGCGGCAGCAAGACCACCTGCCGCACCGGTTGCGACGAGTTCATTCGTACTTAATCCACGGAAAGCAAAGTTATATTTACGACAGAAATTTCCCCAACTCAGCATAACAGCAGCACCGACTTGAACAGAAGGACCTTCACGCCCAACAGACGCACCGATAACCATTGCAAAAAAAGTAAGCGGAATTTTCCAAATGGTTTGGCGAAATTTAACCAGTTTCGTTTTATAGCCATTGTAAGGAAGATTAATGGAGGCAATCACTTGTGGAATACCGCTACCACCAACATAAGGCGTGTATTTAGCGGTAAACCAGGTGAGAAAAGCAAGACCAAGCGGTAAAATAATCCAAACGGCGAGAGGGTATTTGGCAGACCAATAGGCATTAAATTCAAGTCCGATATCGGCTAGCTTGGCAAATCCAAAGGAAAAGAGGGCAACAAACGTCGCACCAATCAGTAAACATACAAACTCGAGTGTTTTATGAGAGATACGATGCGTTTGTCGAAGCTTTTTGTGATAGAAATAACGTAAATGAAAAATAAATGAACGTAACATAATGATTGCCAACAAAATAATTCTGTTTGAAATTATAAAACCCTCATCATAGACAGGCAATTGATTTGGCAAAGTGTGGTCTGTTTTATCTGAATTTTTTGCTAAGCGATCCTTTGCGATCCTATTTCTGTTTAAATATTGACAATGCGAGGTGAAACCATTAAAATTCAGCGTCTATTTCTTCTGTCTATTGGATGGAGAGATAGATTTTGTAACAAACATTCTATTATGAATAACATTTAAACTGGAGCTTTTTTAATGGCAACTATCAACCAGCTAGTACGCAAACCGCGTGTGAAAAAGGTTGTAAAAAGTAACGTTCCTGCATTAGAGGCTTGCCCGCAGAAACGTGGTGTGTGCACTCGTGTATACACAACTACACCTAAAAAACCGAACTCAGCATTACGTAAAGTATGTCGTATTCGTTTAACTAATGGCTTTGAAGTAACTTCTTACATCGGCGGCGAAGGTCACAACCTTCAAGAGCACAGTGTTGTGCTTATCCGTGGTGGTCGTGTTAAAGACTTACCAGGTGTTCGTTACCACACTGTACGCGGCGCATTAGACTGTGCAGGCGTTAAAGATCGTAAACAAGGTCGTTCTAAATACGGCGTTAAACGTCCTAAAGCTTAATGGAACTCCGTTAAGTAAGGCCAAACGTCTAAATTAGTAAAAATTTAAATCAGAAACTCCAGTATCACATTAGCTCACTTTAAAGTGCGGTTAATTTTTATAGAGTTTTGGATATCCTGAAGATTAAATATACGGAGAAATTCGCAATGCCACGTCGTCGTAGTGTTGAACCACGCAAGATTCTTCCAGATCCGAAGTTCGGTTCAGAGTTACTTGCAAAATTTATTAATGTATTAATGGTAGACGGTAAAAAATCCGTTGCTGAAACCATCGTTTACGGTGCGTTAGACAAACTTGCAGAACGCACAGGTAAAGAACCTTTAGAAGCATTTGAAATTGCACTTGAAAACGTTCGCCCAACCGTTGAGGTTAAATCTCGTCGTGTTGGTGGTTCTACTTACCAAGTGCCAGTTGAAGTACGTCCAGTTCGTCGTAACGCATTAGGTATGCGTTGGATCGTTGAAGCTGCACGTAAACGCGGTGATAAATCAATGGCTTTACGTCTTGCAAATGAATTATCTGATGCATCAGATAACAAAGGCGCAGCAGTGAAAAAACGTGAAGACGTTCACCGTATGGCTGAAGCTAACAAAGCATTTGCTCACTTCCGTTGGTAATACGCTTTTAAAATTTAAGGGCTTCATCCTCGATGAAGCCTTACCCTTATATAAACAGATATTAAACTTAACAAGGTTATAATAATGGCTCGTACAACCCCTATTGAAAGATATCGTAATATCGGTATTAGTGCGCACATTGATGCTGGTAAAACTACTACCACTGAACGTATCTTATTCTACACTGGTGTAAGTCACAAAATTGGTGAAGTACACGATGGTGCAGCAACAATGGACTGGATGGAACAGGAACAAGAGCGTGGTATTACCATTACCTCTGCGGCAACTACCGCATTCTGGTCTGGTATGTCACAACAGTTCCCACAGCACCGTATTAACGTTATCGATACCCCGGGACACGTAGACTTTACTGTTGAAGTAGAACGTTCTATGCGTGTTCTTGATGGTGCGGTAATGGTTTACTGTGCAGTTGGTGGTGTTCAACCTCAGTCTGAAACTGTATGGCGTCAAGCTAACAAATATCAAGTTCCACGTATCGCGTTCGTAAACAAAATGGACCGTACTGGTGCTAACTTCTTACGTGTTGTTGAACAACTTAAAACTCGTTTAGGTGCGAATGCTGTTCCTCTTCAACTTCCAATCGGTGCAGAAGAAAGTTTCACTGGTGTTGTTGATTTGATCAAAATGAAAGCGATCAACTGGAACGAAGCTGACCAAGGTATGACCTTCACTTATGAAGATATTCCTGCAGATATGCAAGCAGCGTGTGAAGAATGGCGTCAAAACCTTGTTGATGCAGCAGCTGAAGCAACTGAAGAATTAATGGAAAAATATCTTGGTGGTGAAGACTTAAGCGAAGAAGAAATTAAAGCAGGTCTTCGTCAACGCTCATTAGCAAACGAAATCATCTTGGTAACTTGTGGTTCTGCATTCAAAAACAAAGGTGTTCAAGCAATGCTTGATGCAGTTGTTGAATACTTACCAGCACCAACTGATATTCCAGCAATCAAAGGTATCAACCCAGATGAAACTGAAGGTGAACGTCACGCAAGCGATGATGAGCCGTTCTCTTCATTAGCATTCAAAATTGCAACTGACCCATTCGTAGGTAACTTAACCTTCTTCCGTGTGTACTCAGGTGTAATTAACTCTGGTGATACAGTATTAAACTCTGTACGTCAAAAACGTGAACGTTTTGGTCGTATCGTACAGATGCACGCTAACAAACGTGAAGAAATCAAAGAAGTTCGTGCGGGCGATATCGCTGCAGCAATCGGCTTAAAAGATGTCACTACGGGTGATACATTATGTGCAATCGAAGCACCAATCATCCTTGAGCGTATGGAATTCCCAGAGCCAGTAATCTCTGTAGCAGTAGAACCTAAAACTAAAGCTGACCAAGAAAAAATGGGTCTTGCATTAGGTCGTCTTGCTCAAGAAGACCCTTCATTCCGTGTACACACTGATGAAGAATCTGGCGAAACCATTATTTCTGGTATGGGTGAGTTACACTTAGACATCATCGTTGACCGTATGAAACGTGAGTTTAAAGTGGAAGCTAACATCGGTAAACCACAAGTATCTTACCGTGAAACTATCCGCACTCGTGTTAACGATGTGGAAGGTAAACACGCAAAACAATCTGGTGGTCGCGGTCAATATGGTCACGTTGTTATTGACTTATACCCATTAGATCCAGAAGGTCCTGGTTACGAATTTGTAAACGAAATCAAAGGTGGTGTAATCCCTGGTGAATACATTCCTGCAGTTGATAAAGGTATCCAAGAACAGCTTAAATCTGGTCCATTAGCGGGTTATCCGGTAGTAGATATTGGTGTACGTTTACACTTCGGTTCATACCATGATGTTGACTCATCAGAATTAGCGTTTAAATTAGCGGCTTCTTTAGCATTTAAAGCAGCGTTCGCTAAAGCAAACCCAGTTCTACTTGAGCCAATCATGAAAGTTGAAGTAGAAACTCCACCTGAGTATGTGGGTGATGTAATCGGTGACTTAAGCCGTCGTCGTGCTATGGTTAACGGTCAAGAAGCGAATGAATTCGTTGTTAAAATCGATGCAGAAGTTCCACTTTCTGAAATGTTCGGTTATGCAACAGACTTACGTTCACAAACTCAAGGTCGTGCATCATACTCAATGGAACCGTTAAAATATGCTGAAGCGCCAACAAGTGTTGCTGCTGCAGTAATTGAAGCGCGTAAAAAATAATTTTTTGTAACAATCCGCTCTATAAGTCGAATGGCTTATAGAGCATTTTCTAGGAAACTAAACAAATGTCTAAAGAAAAATTTGAACGTACAAAACCGCACGTAAACGTGGGTACAATCGGCCACGTTGACCACGGTAAAACAACTTTAACAGCAGCAATCACAACCGTATTAGCAAAACACTACGGTGGTGCAGCTCGTGCATTCGACCAAATCGATAACGCGCCAGAAGAAAAAGCGCGTGGTATCACCATCAACACCTCACACGTTGAATACGATACTCCAACTCGTCACTACGCACACGTTGACTGCCCAGGACACGCGGACTATGTTAAAAACATGATTACCGGTGCGGCGCAAATGGACGGTGCTATTTTAGTAGTAGCAGCAACAGATGGTCCAATGCCACAA
This sequence comes from Haemophilus parainfluenzae, assembly GCF_014931415.1. Taxonomy (NCBI): domain Bacteria; kingdom Pseudomonadati; phylum Pseudomonadota; class Gammaproteobacteria; order Pasteurellales; family Pasteurellaceae; genus Parahaemophilus; species Parahaemophilus parainfluenzae. Next base: position 653,002 of record NZ_CP063121.1, read on the forward strand.
ACTCGTGAGCACATCTTATTAGGTCGCCAAGTAGGTGTACCTTACATCATCGTATTCTTAAACAAATGCGACATGGTAGATGACGAAGAGTTATTAGAATTAGTAGAAATGGAAGTTCGTGAACTTCTTTCTCAATATGACTTCCCAGGTGACGATACTCCAATCGTACGTGGTTCTGCATTACAAGCATTAAACGGCGTTGCAGAATGGGAAGAAAAAATCCTTGAGTTAGCAAACCACTTAGATACTTACATTCCTGAACCAGAGCGTGCAATTGACCAACCGTTCCTTCTTCCAATCGAAGACGTGTTCTCAATTTCAGGTCGTGGTACAGTAGTAACAGGTCGTGTTGAGCGTGGTATCATCCGTACTGGTGATGAAGTTGAAATCGTTGGTATCAAACCAACAGCGAAAACAACAGTAACTGGTGTTGAAATGTTCCGTAAATTACTTGACGAAGGTCGTGCAGGTGAAAACATCGGTGCATTATTACGTGGTACCAAACGTGAAGAAATCGAACGTGGTCAAGTATTAGCGAAACCAGGTTCAATCACTCCACACACTGATTTCGAATCAGAAGTTTACGTATTATCAAAAGATGAAGGTGGTCGTCACACTCCATTCTTCAAAGGTTACCGTCCACAGTTCTATTTCCGTACAACTGACGTAACTGGTACAATCGAATTACCAGAAGGCGTGGAAATGGTAATGCCTGGTGATAACATCAAAATGACAGTAAGCTTAATCCACCCAATCGCGATGGATCAAGGTTTACGTTTCGCAATCCGTGAAGGTGGCCGTACAGTAGGTGCTGGCGTTGTTGCGAAAATCATCAAATAATTGATGTATTAACTGTAACAGTTAGATTAAGAAGGCGTATCGAAAGATACGCCTTTTTGTTTGCCTAAAATTCCGCAAAATTATAATGAAAATTCAAATTAAAAATGTGAATGTTAGGAAGAGAGAAATATTTGTTGGAGGAAAAAAAAAGTGGCGGAAGGTCATGGGAGTTGAACCCACCCGGGAACGCTGGCGTCCCCAACAGGATTTGAAGTCCTGCCACCTCACCGGAGATGACGACCTTCCGTTATTGAAATTGCGGTTACTTTAGCGTAAATTAGTTCGCAATTCAACGCCATTTTGAAATAGGAATTAAAAATGACCGCACTTTTTCAACAACTTCCTTCGGTAGATAAATTTTTAAAAACACCAGAAGGTGAAATGCTTTTAACTGAATTTGGTCATTCAGCCGTTGTACGCGAGTTGCGCCGATTATTGTCTGAAGGACGCGAGTTTATCAAACAACACCAAAACTTACCGCACTTTTTTGCCGATCATCTGAGTACATTGCATTATTTACAAGAACGATTGACTCAACAAAATCATGTGCAGATTAAATCAGTTCATAACTTAACGGGCACGGTATTACATACAAATTTAGGGCGAGCATTATGGGCTGAAAGTGCACAACAAGCGGCACTTCATGCGATGAAAGGTAACGTTGCGCTGGAATATGATTTGGAAGAAGGCAAACGCAGTCATCGAGATAATTATATTAGTGAACTACTTGCGCAACTTACCGGTGCAGAAGCTGCTTGTATTGTGAATAATAATGCGGCAGCCGTACTCTTGATGTTAGCTACTTTTGCAAAAGATAAAGAAGTGGTTATTTCTCGTGGTGAGTTAATTGAAATCGGTGGCGCATTTCGCATCCCTGACATTATGACTCAAGCAGGCTGTAAACTTGTTGAAGTGGGTACCACAAACCGCACACATTTGAAAGATTATCGTCAAGCAATTAATGAAAATACCGCCTTCTTAATGAAAGTACATTGCAGTAACTATCATATTAGTGGATTTACTGCTTCGGTTTCAGAACAAGAGTTGGTTGATCTTGGGCGAGAGTTTGATATTCCAGTAATTACGGATCTTGGTAGTGGTGCATTGATTGATCTAAGCCAATATGATTTACCAAATGAGCCAACGGTACAAGAAAAAGTTGCACAAGGCGTAAACTTGGTGTCATTCTCGGGTGATAAATTATTGGGCGGAACACAAGCTGGCATTATTGTTGGTAAAAAAGAGTGGATTGCTCAGTTACAAGCTCATCCATTAAAGCGCGTGTTGCGTTGTGATAAAGTGATTTTAGCCGGGCTTGAGGCAACATTACGCCTTTATCTCCAACCCGAAAAACTCACTGAAACGTTGCCAACTTTACATTTACTCACCCAATCGATGGATGTATTAAAAGAAAAAGCCGAACAACTTAAAGTCTGTTTAGCAAGCCGCTTAAAAGATTACCAGGTTGAAATTGAAGAAAGTTTTGCTCAGATTGGGAGTGGCTCTCAACCGATGGCGACGATTCCTTCTATTGCGGTAACGATTGCCGAAAAAACAGAGGCAAAATTGACCGCACTTTTAGCAATATTCAAAGCGTTAGAACAGCCGATAATTGGCCGTGTTGAGAAAGGAAAGATTTGGTTAGATTTACGTAGCGTGGCTGACTTTAAGGCATTATTAGATACGGTGGAAAAATTATGATCATAGTTACATCAGGGCACGTCGATCATGGTAAAACAGCCCTTTTAAAAGCACTGACAGGTACGAATACCGCCCATTTGCCGGAAGAAAAAAAACGTGGCATGACTATTGATTTAGGCTATGCCTATTTACCTTTAAAAGAGAAAGTGCTCGGGTTTATTGATGTACCTGGCCATGAAAAGTTTCTCGCCAACATGTTGGCCGGGCTTGGTGGTGTGCATTATGCCATGCTTATTGTTGCAGCCGATGAAGGGATTGCCGCACAAACTAAAGAACACTTAGCGATTTTACGTCAGCTTCAATTTACTGAAATCATGGTAGTGATTACCAAGGCTGACCGAGCAACAAATGAGCAAATTGAGGCACTAAAAACACAAATTCAGACAGATTATCCATTCTTAGCTGAATCTCATTATTTTATTACATCGGCACAAACGGGCTTAGGCATTGATGCGTTACGTGATTATTTAGCCAATTTACCGGAATTAGCCGAAATAAATAAACCGTTTCGTTATGCTATCGACCGTGTCTTTAGCGTGAAAGGGGCGGGGACAGTGGTAACGGGCACAGCATTTGCGGGTACTGTATCCATTGATGATGAACTCTTCCTTTCTACGGGACAAAAGGTTCGTGTTAAAAATATCCATGCTCAAAATACACCGAGCGAGAAAGGCTTGGCTGGTCAACGCTTAGCTCTCAATTTAAATGTCGATTTAGATCGTATTCCAATGCAACGCGGCGATTGGTTGTTAGCTTCAGAACCACTTGAGCCAACAGGTCGTATTACCATTGAAATTACGCCTGAAGTGAATTTGAAAGACAGTCAGCCTGTGCACATTTATCATGCAGCAAGCCGCACAACAGGTAAGCTTACTTTGCTTGAAAGCAAAAATGCAATGAAAAATGACCGCACTTTGGCGGAAGTCATTTTAGAGCAGCCATTATTTTTGGCCTTCGGGGATAAATTAATTTTACGTAGTGGCGATGCCAAAATATTAATTGGTGGGGCGAAGGTACTCGAAATTTATTCACCAAAACGTTATAAGCGTACAGAGGCTCGTCTAGCGTTCTTAGCTAAACTTAATCAGGCTCAAAGCGCCACACAACGCATCGGATTAACCTTACAAAAAGAGGCGGTTTCAGCTCAAGCGCTAATGTGGAGTGAGCAGCTAACTGAAAATCAACTGGCAGAAGCGTTGGCTGAAAACGGTGATATTCGTTTCCAAAATTGGTGTTTTAATCGTGATTATCAACGTGAAAAAACGCAGCAAATTTTGACCGCACTTGCTACCTATCATGAACAACATAATGATCAGCTTGGTTTAAGTAAAGCCCGTTTATACCGTATTGCGACACTAAACCAACCAGAAAATCTGATTTATCATTTCATTGAAGAAATGCTTGATGAAGGCCAATTGCAGCAAACTCGTGGTTGGTTACATTTGCCTTCACACAAAATCCAATTTTCAGCCGAAGAGCAACGCTTATGGCAAGCCGTATTAGCGGAGTTTGAGAAAGCACATGGTCAAGCCATTTGGGTGCGTGATATGGCAACAGCCTTGGCGCAAGATGAAAGTGTAATGCGTAACTTTATGTATAAAGCGGGTAAATTGGGCTATCTTACGCCAATCGTAAAAGACCGTTTTTTCCTGACTGAAAGCATTTATGCTTATGCTCGCTTAATTAAGGAAATGGCAGGCGAAGAAGGTAAAGTTGCCGTAAATGAATTACGTGATAAACTGAACTTTGGTCGAAAACTGACAGTGCAATTGATGGAATATTTTGATCGTACCGGCTTTTTACGCCGTAAAGGCAATGATCATATTCTACGTGATAAAGATACATTTGATTTATAGGTAATACATGAAAAAGACACTGATTTCAGCCTTAATTTTAACTGCACTTTTTACTACGGTAACAGGTTGCGAAGATAAAGAAGCGAAAGCAACGATTGAGCAACAAACACAGACAATTGCGCAACTGACGGCAGAAAATACGCAATTAAAAACTGAAAAAGAGAAGGCTGAGAAGGTTATTCCGGCAATTATTGCTCAAGATGATGTGATTTTTGATAAAGAGGAAACCATCAAATACCCTAAATCGACCAAAGAGGATGAATATGTTCCTACTGAAGGTAAACTTCATTACAGTATTTCTACACTAAAAACGAATATTGAGTGGCTAGATAAACTACTTTTAGAGCAAATTTCAAAAAATGCTGATGGTAAACCAAGAAGCCGCGAGCAGCTTATTGAGGATTACCAAAAAGCATATGATGAAGCTAAAAAAGAAATGTTGGAATCTCCGATAATGGGGATTGATGAAACCTTAGATTTAGCATTTAATCATCAAAGAGGTAAGCTTGCTGTATTTTTAATAAACTATTACAGCTATGGTGGTGGGGCTCATGGAGTTGGTGGCTACCATTATATTAATGTTGATTTAGAAACGAAAAAACTACTTTCATTTGATGATGTTTTTAAACCAAACCAGCAAGCTAAATTAAAAGAGTTGCTTTGGGAACGTTACACTCGATACGGCGAGGTAAAAGATGAGGAAGCATTTACATCAAAAGATGCTTTTGAGGTGACCGACAATTTCTATTTAGATCATGATGGAATTCATTTTGTATATAACGTGTATGAAATTGCGTCTTATGCAGAAGGACCACAGGAGCTGGTGATTGAGTGGTGGAATGCCTCTGCTTTATTGAAGCCTGAATTTCTTCAGAAACAGTATTATCCCATTTCGAGTAATACTGTCGAATAACAAAGTGCGGTCAGTATTGACCGCATTTTTATTGACCTTTTTTCACCCAGTATTTGAAAGGTGTGTCTTGGGTTTCACTCGCTAAAAGCGTATGTTCCATAAATTGGCAGAAGCTGGGAATATCGCGAGTAGTGGCAGGGTCGTCCGCTAAAATAAGCAATACTTCACCTTCATTCATGTGGCGAATGTTTTTTCTCACGAGCATTACAGGTTCAGGACAACGTAAACCAACGGTATCAAGGGTTTTATCGACAGTAATTTCAGTCATTGTTATTCATTAGTTTTATTGAAATTGAGCTACATCATACAATAATTATGGGGAAATTTCGATAAATCCGCTATCAATGATAAACTACGCAACAAATTTACTTGAATAATATTCCATGGCTGAATACCTTATCCCCAAAAGTGCGGTCGTTTTTGAAGAAGAAATTAAGAAAAGTCGATTTATCACGTATTTGCAACATACGGAAGGACTTGAACAAGCCAAAGCTTTTTGGGCAGAAATTAAAGCGCAGCACCCTAATGCCCGCCATCATTGTTGGGCGGCAGTGGCCGGCAAGCCAACGGATTCTCAACAATTAGGCTTTTCCGATGACGGTGAGCCAGCAGGTACTGCAGGGAAACCGATGCTGTCGGCTTTACAAGGTAGCCAAGTTGGTGAAATCAGTGCCGTTGTTGTTCGTTATTATGGCGGCATTTTATTAGGCACTGGCGGTTTAGTTCGTGCTTATGGAAATGGTGTGCAGCAAGCTTTAAAATTATTAGAAACTGAACGAAAAGTCGAACGTCAGTTATTCCAAGTTCATTGTGATTATGCACAATTAAATTGGCTCCAAATTTTATGTGAACAGCATCAAATTGAAATTTATCAGCAAGATTTTCAAGTGCAGATTACATTGCAGTTAGGCATTAGTGAAGATCAAATTAAACCTTTTGAACAAGCATTAATTGAGCGTTCGGCAGGAACGTTGAAATTAGAAGAAATGAATTAAGCGAGATATTGTGCATATTTTATCCATTATTCGGATTATCGGCATTTTGATCATGTGCTTTTCCGGTACGATGCTGATTCCAGCCTTTGTGGCGCTTATTTATGGTGATGGCGGCGGTAAAGCGTTTATGCAAGCTTTTGCATTAAGCTTAACCGTGGGCATATTGCTTTGGTGGCCTTGTCATCACCACAAACAAGAATTGCGGTCTCGAGATGGTTTCTTAATTGTGGTGGCATTTTGGTTCGTTTTGGGCGGTCTAGCAACCCTGCCATTGCTATTATTTGATTCACCTCATTTAACAGTGGCTTCCGCCGTCTTTGAAGCATTTTCCGGGTTAACAACCACGGGTGCCACTGTCATGACGGGATTAGATAATTTACCGAAAGCCATTCTGTTTTACCGCCAATTTTTACAATGGTTAGGCGGGATGGGGATCATCGTACTTGCGATTGCGATTATTCCTTTATTAGGTATTGGCGGAATGCAGTTATACCGTGCAGAAATGTCAGGCCCAATGAAAGATCAGAAAATTCAGCCACGGATAGCGGAGACGGCAAAGGCGCTGTGGTTTGTTTATTTCTTTTTAACCATGTCTTGTGCTTTGGCTTATTGGCTAGCGGGTATGACACCGTTCGATGCGATTACGCATAGTTTTTCAACCGTATCTATTGGCGGTTTTTCTACGCATGATGCCAGCATCGGCTATTTTAATAGTTCGGCGATTAATTTTATCACCGTCATTTTCCTGTGGATTTCGGCTTGTAACTTCGCATTGCACTTCAGAGCATTTTCGACTTTAGGGCGAGAAAATATTTTGAAGATTTATACAAAAGATCCAGAATTCCGCTTCTTTATGAGTATTCAAATTTTGCTTATCGTGGCTTGTACATTGGTGATGATAAGCCATCAATATTTTGACTCCTCATGGCAAGATTTTGAGCAAGTCGTATTCCAAGCGGTATCGATCTCAACAACAACAGGTTACACCACATCAAATTTCGCTGAGTGGCCTTCCTTTGTGCCGATGCTATTAATCATTGCCTCTTTTATTGGAGGCTGTGCGGGATCAGTTGGTGGCGGTTTGCGTGTTGCACGGATTTTAGTGTTATACCTTCAAGGTGCGAGAGAGCTGAAGCGATTTGTTCACCCAAATTTAGTGTATCCAATTAAATGGGGTAAAAATGTTCTTGATGAACGTGTGATTGGAAGTATTTGGGCCTTTTTCTCTGCATATCTATTGGTATTCACTATTTGTTTGTTAAGTGTGATTGCCTGCGGTGTTGCACCTTTTGATGCCTTTAATGCAGTGTTGGCAAGTATTAATAACCTTGGACCAGGCTTAGGTTCAGTAAGCAGTAATATGACAGCGATGCCAGATAGTGCTAAATGGGTACTAACTATTGCGATGGTGTGCGGTCGTTTAGAAATATTCACACTATTGGCGCTTTTCACACCGGCATTTTGGAAGGAATAATGAAAACATTAATTTTATATTCAAGCCACGATGGGCAAACAAAAAAGATTGCTGAATTTATGGCTCAGTATCTTGAAGGAGAAGTAGTGGTTTCACCGTTAACGGAGGAACTGGATCTTCCATTTTTTGATCGGGTGATTATTGGGGCATCCATTCGCTATGGTCATTTTAATAAACAGTTATACCATTTTGTGGAACGCCATCATGAATTGCTGAATGCAAAAAGTGCGGTCTTTTTTGGTGTAAATTTGACAGCGAGAAAAGAAGGAAAAGATACGCCAGAGGGAAATGTCTATGTGCGTAAGTTCCTTCAACGTATAAAATGGACGCCGGAAAAAGTTGGCGTGTTTGCAGGGGCATTGCTATATCCGCGCTATAAATGGATTGATCGTGTCATGATCCAATTGATTATGAAAATTACAAATGGCGAAACAGATACGACCAAAGAAATTGAATATACCGATTGGGGAAAAGTAAAGACATTTGCAGAAAGCCTGAATTCGTAGAATAAAACACCATAAAAATAGTGTTTTTTAGACGATTTGATTAAAAGATCTTCAACTAAGAAAAAATTTACGTTTTTTTACAAAAAGATCTTGCAAAGGTATCTGAAATGCCTATAATACGCCCCACACAACGACGCGCTGTTGTGACTCTTAAGAAAAACCAGTGCGTCGTTCTTTTTTGCTCTTTAACAATATATCAGACAATCTGTGTGGGCACTTGTTGATTGACTTGTTTTAAAAATATTTTTTAATTTTGAAGTCTTAATAGGTGCTAACTAGAAATTCATATACTTTTTAAGTAGTGACATTTTATGTCAGCAGTATTGAGCGATTGAACTTGAATTGAAGAGTTTGATCATGGCTCAGATTGAACGCTGGCGGCAGGCTTAACACATGCAAGTCGAACGGTAACATAAAGAAGCTTGCTTCTTTGATGACGAGTGGCGGACGGGTGAGTAATGCTTGGGAATCTAGCTTATGGAGGGGGATAACTACGGGAAACTGTAGCTAATACCGCGTAGTATCGAGAGATGAAAGTGTGGGACCTTCGGGCCACATGCCATAGGATGAGCCCAAGTGGGATTAGGTAGTTGGTGAGGTAAAGGCTCACCAAGCCGACGATCTCTAGCTGGTCTGAGAGGATGACCAGCCACACTGGGACTGAGACACGGCCCAGACTCCTACGGGAGGCAGCAGTGGGGAATATTGCGCAATGGGGGCAACCCTGACGCAGCCATGCCGCGTGAATGAAGAAGGCCTTCGGGTTGTAAAGTTCTTTCGGTAGCGAGGAAGGCATTTAGTTTAATAGACTAGGTGATTGACGTTAACTACAGAAGAAGCACCGGCTAACTCCGTGCCAGCAGCCGCGGTAATACGGAGGGTGCGAGCGTTAATCGGAATAACTGGGCGTAAAGGGCACGCAGGCGGTGACTTAAGTGAGGTGTGAAAGCCCCGGGCTTAACCTGGGAATTGCATTTCATACTGGGTCGCTAGAGTACTTTAGGGAGGGGTAGAATTCCACGTGTAGCGGTGAAATGCGTAGAGATGTGGAGGAATACCGAAGGCGAAGGCAGCCCCTTGGGAATGTACTGACGCTCATGTGCGAAAGCGTGGGGAGCAAACAGGATTAGATACCCTGGTAGTCCACGCTGTAAACGATGTCGATTTGGGGGTTGAGCTTTGAGCTTGGCGCCCGTAGCTAACGTGATAAATCGACCGCCTGGGGAGTACGGCCGCAAGGTTAAAACTCAAATGAATTGACGGGGGCCCGCACAAGCGGTGGAGCATGTGGTTTAATTCGATGCAACGCGAAGAACCTTACCTACTCTTGACATCCAGAGAACTTTCCAGAGATGGATTGGTGCCTTCGGGAACTCTGAGACAGGTGCTGCATGGCTGTCGTCAGCTCGTGTTGTGAAATGTTGGGTTAAGTCCCGCAACGAGCGCAACCCTTATCCTTTGTTGCCAGCGATTAGGTCGGGAACTCAAAGGAGACTGCCGGTGATAAACCGGAGGAAGGTGGGGATGACGTCAAGTCATCATGGCCCTTACGAGTAGGGCTACACACGTGCTACAATGGCGTATACAGAGGGAAGCGAGAGTGCGAGCTGGAGCGAATCTCACAAAGTACGTCTAAGTCCGGATTGGAGTCTGCAACTCGACTCCATGAAGTCGGAATCGCTAGTAATCGCAAATCAGAATGTTGCGGTGAATACGTTCCCGGGCCTTGTACACACCGCCCGTCACACCATGGGAGTGGGTTGTACCAGAAGTAGATAGCTTAACCTTTTGGAGGGCGTTTACCACGGTATGATTCATGACTGGGGTGAAGTCGTAACAAGGTAACCGTAGGGGAACCTGCGGTTGGATCACCTCCTTACCAAAAACGAGAGACAATAAGTGTCCACACAGATTGATTGATATATTGTAGAAAATGAATGAAGAGAGAAAAGTGCGTAAGCAAAGTGTAAGATAGAGTATCTTTATTTGTTGTCCCCATCGTCTAGAGGCCTAGGACATCGCCCTTTCACGGCGGTAACCGGGGTTCGAATCCCCGTGGGGACGCCAAATAAAGATAACTTTATTATCTTCTGTTCTTTAACAACCAGGAAACAAGCTGAAAAACTGAAGAGACTTTCAAGTCCTTTAAGGATAAGAAAAAGTCTGAGTAAGAAGAAAATCTTGATTGAACAAAAGCAATCAAGTGTTTAGTTGAAAACACAACATCGAGAATTTTTGAGGTTGTATAGTTAAGTGACTAAGCGTACAAGGTGGATGCCTTGGCAATCAGAGGCGAGGAAGGACGTGCTAATCTGCGAAAAGCTTGGATGAGTCGATAAGAGGCGTTTAATCCAAGATGTCCGAATGGGGAAACCCAGTAGATGAAGAATCTACTATCACTTACTGAATCCATAGGTAAGTGAGGCAAACCGGGAGAACTGAAACATCTAAGTACCCCGAGGAAAAGAAATCAACCGAGATTTCGTTAGTAGCGGCGAGCGAACGCGAAGGAGCCTGTTAGTGATAATGACAGAGACAGAGGAACAAGCTGGGAAGCTTGGCGATACAGGGTGATAGCCCCGTACTCGAAGTCCAGGTCATGGTACTAAGCTAACGACAAGTAGGGCGGGACACGTGATATCCTGTTTGAAGATGGGGGGACCATCCTCCAAGGCTAAATACTCCTGATTGACCGATAGTGAACCAGTACTGTGAAGGAAAGGCGAAAAGAACCCCGGTGAGGGGAGTGAAATAGAACCTGAAACCTTGTACGTACAAGCAGTGGGAGCCCTTTTGGGGTGACTGCGTACCTTTTGTATAATGGGTCAGCGACTTATATTTTGTAGCGAGGTTAACCGAATAGGGGAGCCGAAGGGAAACCGAGTCTTAACTGGGCGTCTAGTTGCAAGGTATAGACCCGAAACCCGGTGATCTAGCCATGGGCAGGTTGAAGGTTGGGTAACACTAACTGGAGGACCGAACCGACTAATGTTGAAAAATTAGCGGATGACTTGTGGCTGGGGGTGAAAGGCCAATCAAACCGGGAGATAGCTGGTTCTCCCCGAAATCTATTTAGGTAGAGCCTTGAGCGGACACCTTCGGGGGTAGAGCACTGTTTCGGCTAGGGGTCCATCCCGGATTACCAACCCGATGCAAACTACGAATACCGAAGAGTGATACTCAGGAGACACACGGCGGGTGCTAACGTCCGTCGTGGAGAGGGAAACAACCCAGACCGCCAGCTAAGGTCCCAAAGTCTATATTAAGTGGGAAACGAAGTGGGAAGGCTTAGACAGCTAGGATGTTGGCTTAGAAGCAGCCATCATTTAAAGAAAGCGTAATAGCTCACTAGTCGAGTCGGCCTGCGCGGAAGATGTAACGGGGCTCAAATATAGCACCGAAGCTGCGGCATCAGTAGCAATACTGTTGGGTAGGGGAGCGTTCTGTAAGCGGATGAAGGTGAATCGAGAGGTTTGCTGGACGTATCAGAAGTGCGAATGCTGACATAAGTAACGATAAAACGGGTGAAAAACCCGTTCGCCGGAAGACCAAGGGTTCCTGTCCAACGTTAATCGGG